>CAZYYC010000325.1:0-4620 GCA_964650935.1 uncultured Anaerolineales bacterium | reverse complement strand
GTTGTGGATGAAGGGCGTGTCGATCCCGTGCTCCCGCATCCAGGCGCAGAGCGTCCGGGCATAGGTCGTCGTCGCTGCGCTGTAGAAGCCGAAATAGTCACGCAGCCGCCGGACGCCCTCGGGGCGGCTCGCCTGGGTATCGTCCGGCAGGATCGGCAGGACCTCGTCAAAGCTCGTGAACGCGGTGCCATAGGCTGCGTTGAGCCGTTCGAGGTCGCCGTAGCGCTCAGCCAGGAAAGCCGGGTAGCGCCCGCCGGCGCGCCCGATCCCCAGGGCCTCGCGGTTGTAGTCGAGTCCGCCGAACCAGATGTGGATGCCCATCAGCTCGTTGTCGAACTGCGTGAAGGCGACCGGCCCGCCGCGGCTGACCGTGTGGCGGGCGATCAGCGGGCAGACCGCGTTGAACCACGCGCGGGCCTTCTCCAGGAAGGTCGGATGTAGATAGGAGACGGAGGGCAGGCCGAAGGGCGCGCCGGTGAGCGTGTGCGCCTGCACCTCGGGGTAGTGCGTGAAGAGCCACTCGGGCAGGCCGCCGTAGATCAGCTCGGAATACTGGTAGGGGCCGGGCCGCGCGATCACGTAGAGCCCGGCGGCTTTCGCCGTCTCGAAGAAGGCCTCCAGGTCGGTGATGCCGTCGCCTGCGTCGAAGACATAGCGGCCCTCCTCAGGCTCGTGGATCAGCCAGGGGATGTAGGTCGCCACGCAGTTGCCGCCGGCCTCCCGGAAGAGCGCCATGCGCCGCTGCCAATCGGCCTTCGGCACGCGGAAGTAGTGGAACTCCCCCGAGTTGAGGTAGATCGGGGTCTCCCCGATCCGATAGCAGGTACGGTCAAACGTGATCGGTTCCATGGTCCCCTCACCTTAGTCCTGATTGCCCGCTCCGTGTCTCGCCACCAAGTGTACAGCGAAATCGACGCCCGGCGAGTCGGATTCGCGCCGGCGCCTCGTGCCTTTGCCCATGTGGCGGTGTGCGCTAGAATCGGATGCACAATCACCGCCAAGTGCGCGGGCGGCGTTCCGCAGCGGCGCCTCCGTGCGGCGAGAAGGAGAATGCCGATGTTTGATCTTCGGAAGCGCTTGTTCTTCTTCCTTCCTATGGTCGTAGCGGCCTTGTTGCAGCACACCATCCACGAAGCGACGCACTACGTCACCGCCTTGCTGATGAACGAGGAGGTGCTCGAGTTCCGCTTCATGACCAACGGCTTCCTGACGAGCCAGGTGATCTACGCGACGCCCGTCGAGGCCCGCTCGGGCCCGCACTGGCTGCTGATCGCCTGGTCGCCCGCCGTGGTCACGGTAGCCATCGGCCTGGTCCTCTTTCTGACGCGGCGACGGTGGCTGACGCGTTACCCGATGCTCAATGCGGGGCTGTGGTTCGCGACGGCCCATTTCCTGGTGGTCGATCCGTTCTACTATGCCGTGCTGGCGCCTTTCTTCGGCGGCGGCGACGTGGGGGCGGCGGACGCCGTCGGTTGGCCGCGCTGGCCCGTGCACCTCACCGCGGGTCTGATCTGCGTGGGTACCGGGTATCTGGTCTACCGGCTGAAGCAGGAAAGCAACCGCGAGCCTGAGCGCTATCTGCCGCCGCGGCGGACCGAGGTCACGGCGGGCTAGCTGCCGTCTGTGAGTTGTGGGACGACGCAGGCATGCTATGGTTGCGGTATTCCCAGCGAACCTAGGAGTGGAGGATGGCGGATCTCACAGCGGAGCAAATGGTGGCGCGCGCTCGGGAGGTGCTGGCGCGCGAGGCGGCGGCAGTGGCGGCGTTGGCCGAGCAGATGGACGCGGGGCTTGCGGAGGTGGTCCGGGTGCTGCTTGGCTGCGCGGGTCACGTGTTGGTGACCGGGGCGGGGACCTCGCACGCGATGGCGGAGCGCTTCGCGCATCTGCTTTCGTGCGTGGGCACCCCGGCGCTTCCGATCAGCGCGGCGGATGCGCTCCACGGGGGCGCGGGTGCGGTTCGCGAGGGCGACGTGCTCTATGTGATCTCCAAAGGCGGACAGAGCGCCGAGGTCAACGCCTTTGTGGAGATCACGAAGGCGCGCGGCGCGGCGATCGTGGCGCAGACGGAGGATCCGGCGTCGCCGCTGGCGGTGCTCGCCGACGCGGTCTTCGTCGTACGCGCCGCTGAGGGGATCGATCCCTACGGGATGATCGCCACGGGGAGCTCGCTCGTGGCCGGCGCCGCGGGCGACGTGCTCTGTACGCTGCTCTTGGAGGCGCGCGGATACACGCAGGAGGCCTTCGGCGCGACGCATCCGGGTGGCGCGGTGGGCAGGATGGTGGGATGACGTCTCTGCCTCTTGCGAGGGTGTTGCCGTTCACCCTTCGCAAGGTCGCAGCCAAACCTTGCGAAGGGGCGGAGATGCCTTGCGAAGGGACAAAGGAGCATAGATGAGAGCTGCGTTCTTGGTGGGCAAGGAGACGTACGAGGTGCGTGAGGCGCCGGATCCGGTGGCGCCCGACGACGGGCTGGTGCTGGCGGTGGAGGCGTGCGGTGTGTGCGGGTCGGATTTGCGCCGCTGGCGTGAAGGACCGCCGGCGGGCGCCGGCAGCTTGGCGGGGTTGCCGGGTATCATCGCCGGTCACGAGATCGGCGGGACCGTGGTCGCGGTGGGAGCAGCGGTGCGAGACTATGCGGTCGGGGATCGCCTCGCGATCGCGCCCGATATCCATTGCGGCACCTGCTGGTACTGCCGTCGCGGGCTCTACAACCTCTGCGACGAGCTGCACTTTCTGGGGATCTCGCCGGGCTATCCCGGGGGCTTCGCCGAGCGTTTGGTACTGACGCGCGAGGTGCTCGATCTGGGGATCGTGCACCCGATCCCGGAGGGGCTCTCCAGCCTCCACGCGGCGCTCGCCGAGCCGATGAGCTCGGTGCTGGCGTGCCACGAGAAGGCGGGTACCGACGTCGCCGACACGGTAGCCGTGATGGGGGCAGGGCCGATCGGCTGCCTGCACGCGGTGATCGCCAAGCTGCGCGGCGCGCGCGTGATCCTCTCGCAGCGCAGCGAGGCGCGGCTGGCGTTGGCGCGGCAGTTCGAGCCCGACGCCGTGCTCGGGCTGACGGGCGAGGCCTTCGTGGCACGCGTGCGGGAGCTGACGGGCGGACGCGGGGCCGATCTGGTCGTCGTCGCCAACGGCGTGGCTTCGGCGGCGGCAGATGCGGTCCAAGCCGTGCGCAAGGGAGGTCGTGTGGTCCTCTTTGGGGGCCTTCCGAAGGCGGCTCCCCAGGCGACCTTTGACGCCAACCGCATCCATTACGGCGACATCGAACTGGTGGGCGCCTTCTCTTACCATCCTACGATGCACGCCCTCGCGCTCGATCTCCTGCAGCGCGGTGTGATCCCGGCGGATCAGCTTATCACCCACATCTTTCCGCTGGAGCGGATCGCGGAGGCCTTCGAGGTCGCCGCGTCGGGTGCGGGGCTCAAGGTGGTCATCACGCCGGGTAGGGGAGGGTAGGCGATGATCGGGTTGAACGGCGAGCTGGCGGCGCGCGCGGCGGAGGGCCGTCCGGTGCGCATCGGCCTGATCGGCGCGGGCCAGATGGGGACCGATGTGGTGGCGGAGACATCGATGATGCGCGGGGTTGAGGTCGTGGCGACCGCGGACATCGATGTGACGCGCGCTTGGGAGGCCTATGCGATCGGGCGTGTCGATGGTGACGTGGTGGAGGCGTCCACCCTCAGGCAGGCGAATGCGGCGGTCGCCGCGGGCCGGCGCGTCTGCACCACCGACTACCGGGTGGTGGTGGAGATGGATGCCGTCGACGTGGTCCTGGAGGCGACCGGCGTGCCCGAGGTCGGGACGCGGGTCGCGCTGGCGGCGATCCGCGCCGGCAAGCACCTGGCGATGATGAACGTGGAGACCGACATCACCGTCGGGCCGGTGCTGCGCTGGTATGCCGACCGGAAGGGTGTCCTCTACGCGCTGGCAGCGGGGGATGAACCGGCAGCCTGTAAGGAGCTCTACGACTTCGCCGACGCGCTGGGCTTTGAGATCGTGGCGGCGGGCAAGGGCAAGAACAACCCGCTCGATCGCCACGCCAAGCCGACCGACCCGGCGTGGTCCAGGGAGGCGGCGCGCCGTGGCCTGAGCCCCACGATGCTGATTGAGTTCGTGGACGGCAGCAAGACCATGGTCGAGATGGCGGCGGTCTCCAACGCCACGGGGCTGGTGCCCGATGTCCGCGGGATGCACGGGCCGGTGACGCACCGTGACATCCTGGAGCAGGTCTTCCGGCTGAAGGAGGACGGCGGCATTCTGAACCGGAGTGGCGTGGTCGACTTCGGCGTGGGCAAGGTGGCGCCGGGGGTCTTTCTGATCGTGCGCACCGACCATCCGCGGTTGCGTGAGGCGATGGTGCTGCGCGATATGGGGAAGGGGCCCTACTACACGCTCTTCCGGCCCTACCATCTCTGCTCGATCGAGGTGCCGTTGACCTGCGCGCAACTCGTGATCCGCGGGACCTCGAACATGGCGCCGCTGGACCGGCTCGTGTCGGAGGTCTTCGCCGTGGCCAAGCAGGCGCTGCGGCGCGGCGACGTGCTCGACGGCATCGGCGGCGCGACCTTCTATAGCTCGATCGACCGCTACGAGGTCGCCCGGGAGGAGCGA
>CAZYYC010000324.1:0-4628 GCA_964650935.1 uncultured Anaerolineales bacterium | reverse complement strand
CCGGCGGCCTCGCTCAGGAGCCGGAAGAGCACCGCCGGCTTCGGCTGCAGGTTGATGTCGCAGTCGATGGCCTTGATGGTGCGCTGTTCCTCGTAGATGATGGCGGTAGCGTGTGTCATGGTGAACCTCGTGGTTGGTCCTAGCCCTGCGCCTCGTTCAGTGCGAGCCCGTCCCGGACGGTCTCGCTCGTGACAATGCAATCGACGACGTTGCCCTCGCGCCGTGCTTCGACCTGGGCGATGACCGCTTGACCTGTCTCGCTCTCAACCATCTGCGTGGTGGCGGTGTAGGGTTCGGCGACCATAGAGGGGCCGGAGGTCATGCTCGTCTCCGACACGGGCACGGGGGGCCGCACGGCGCGCTGCCGCTCGTAACGCGCGAGGATCTCCGCTTGTGTTCCCTCCACGGGCTCGAAAGTCAGGGGCATGAGCGACGGCGGTCCCGCGAGCCCATGCTCCTCCCAGCCCAAACCCAGCTCGTCCAGCGCCTGATGACCGGCCTCGAGGGAAGCCATGTCGGGGGCGTCGGCCTCTCCCCGTGAACAAGGGGTCGAGAAGGGATCGCCGAAGTGGCGGAGGTTCGCCCTGAGGTACATGGGCCACCCGATGACGTCGAAGGCGAGGCCCAGCGCGCCGCCGAAGACCTCGGGCTCGACGACCTCGCCCCGCGCCGTCCGCTCTGCCCGGCAGGCGGCTTGTGCGCGGGCCCATCTCGCGTGGAAGGCGAGGCCGATGCCGACATAGACGAGGATGAGGGTCAGCAGCGCAGCGATGATCCCACGGGCGATGCGGTTACCGTTCAGCATACCTCATCTCCTTTCCTCATGTGTCCGGCGTTGCGGGCGATCCGGCGTCCCCGCGATCATCGCCCAGGAGCAGCAGGTAGGCATCCTGCAGGGTGGGCTCCACCTCGGTGATAGCATACCCCACGGGGGGCGTTCCGACAATCCGCAGCACGGTCGATCCCGCTCGCTCCGACCTGCGGCTGATGCGACAGCCGGGTGGGAGCCTCTCCTCGCCGTGAGGATCGGAGACCAGCTCGTGGACGCGGCCCGCGGCCCAACGCAGCAGCCGCTCGACCTCACCGGTATAGCAGACGTGTCCCCGGTTCAGCACGATGATCCGGCACGCCACCGGCGACATATCCTCGGGGATATGGGTGCTGAAGATGACCGGCCCTCTCCTCGCAGGCCCCTGAAGGCGCCGGAAGAGGGCCGTGTGCTCTGCGACATCGAGGCCACGGGTGGGCTCGTCGAGGAGGAGCAGGCTTGGGTCGCCCAGGAGCGCCTGGGCGAGCCCTGCCAGCCGGACCTGGCCCGCCGAGAGCGTCCCCAAGGGGCGGTCCGCGACGGGCGCCATCCCGAGCCCTGCCAGCAGCGTCCGGTTCCGCTCCGGCTCGTGACAGCCCTTGAGCCGCGCCATGTGCTCGAGCAGCTGCGCCGGCGTCATCCGCCGGGGGAAGTCGAGCTCCTGCGGCAGATAGCCCAGATGGCGCCGTACGTGCTGAGGATCGGGCCACAGAGGGCGCCCGCGCCACAGGATCTCCCCCGCGTCGGGCCGCAGCGAGGTCGCCAGGCTGCGCAGCAGCGTCGTCTTTCCCGAGCCGTTGGGGCCCAGCAGTGCCACGACGCCCTCCCCCAGCGCCAGATCGATCCCGCGCAGCGCCGGGGTCGCTCCGTAGGACTTCCTCAGGCCTTGGACGATGAGGGTCACGTTTACCGCTCCTGCGTGACCCACCGCCCTGCTTGCCCAAGCAGGAGTAGGCCAAGGACGGCGGCGAGAAGGCAGACGACCGGGACCGCGGTCGAGGCGTTGATCTGCGAGAGTAGCCAGGCCACCGTCTCCTCGGCCCGCACGACGCTTGTAGCAGAGGCTCCGGCACGGGCGGAAGCCCGTCCCCAGCCGACGAGAACGAAGGTGCCCCAGAGCCCCAGGGGTACGATAGCGCCCACGGTGGGACCCCACTGCACGGTCGTGGAGAGCGCGATGCCGGTCAGCGCCAGCATCGGCCCCAGCCAGGCGACCAGACACCGCCAGAGCACCAGCTGCGGGATCTGCAGCCAGGCCATCGTGAGGAGCGCAAGAGAGAGCAGCCCGTCAAAGGTCAGGACGACGAGGAGGCGCGCGTAAAGCAGCTCCAGCGGGCGGACGGGGGTGAGACGTTCGAGCTCCCAGAGGGTCCGCGTCTCCGGACGGAAGGCATAGGCTACCCCTGCTGCCGAGAGCAGCGGCGTCAGAAAGACGAAGATCAGGATCAACAGACCGCCGCCGTTGAGCAGGGTGGCCCCCAGGCCCAGCAGGAGCACGAGGAGCCCGGCCCACCAAAACGGCGCCTGCAGCAGCGCCGTCTGGGTCCACACGGCGCCTGACACCCGGGAGACGGCGGCGAACGGCTGCCGTTCGCGCTCCGGGTCTTGGGTTGCCCCCGAGGTGGGGGGCGGCAGGTAGGGTTCCAGCGTCGCCACGAGGCGGGCGTGGTCGATCGGACCCGGTTCGGGCGCGTCGCTGTCACTCGCCAGGGTCTCCACGACATCGTCCAAGTCCCCCAGGGCTGCGCGCTCCGCGGAATCCAGTCCGGCAGTGAGTCGTCTGGTCTCGTCATTCATAGGTCAGCACCTCCTGGCGCGCCAGCTGAGACTTCGCCTGCCTCAGGGCATGGAAGAGACGGCTCTTCACGGTGCCCACAGGGACGCCGACGACCTCGGCGATCTCCATGAGGCTGAGGTCATGATAGAAGCGCAGGATGAGCACCTCGCGATGGTGTGGGCGCAGGGCCTGAAGCGCCCGGACGACCGAGCGGCGGCGCTCGCGGCGCGCTGCAGCCTGCTCGACTTCGGGGCCGACCGCCGGCAACCCCGCATCGCCCTCGGGCGCCAACGGCATCTCGCGGCGGTAGGCGGCTGAGCGGAAGGCGTCGTAGGCCAGGTTACGGGCGAGGGTGAAGGCCCACGCCCTGAAGGTTCGGGGCGCCGCACCCTTGTGGGTCACGATCCGCACGAAGGCATCCTGCACCAGGTCCTCTGCCATCTGTTCATGGCCCGTCATCCGGTAGAGAAAGGCCAGCAGGGCTGCGTGGTAGCGCGACACCAGCTCCGCCAACGCGGCGCGATCGCCGTCGCGGGCGCGGGTGTAGAGCGCCTCATCGGTCGCCACGTGGCAACCCCCCTTTCACAGGCTTGCGGCGGGCGCTCAGCCAGGCGTTGGCGAGGCAACAGAGCAGCCCCAGCCCCGCCAGAAGTCGGCGATTCAGCACGAAGCTGACACCCTCCACGGGCCAGGCGTACTGGAAGAGAAAGAGCACGCCCGTGACCTCGCCGCGCGTCTGAACCTCGAGAAACCAGACGCCGATCACGAGGCCCGCCGCTGCCCAAGTGCTCCCGCTCGCGTTGCCCACCAGCAGCGACAGCCCTATCAGGAGCAGGGTCGGGCTTACCGCAGGCCCCAGGAGCCGGCCCAGCCGGTGGGGGCCGAAGGCCAGACGGAAGGCCAGCGCACCGAGGAGGGCCGCGACGGCGACGAGCGCCAGCGCGATCCCCGTGCGCGCCGTCGGGAGGCGCCAGCGCGACTCAGGATAGGACAGCCGCAGCTCAACCATGCCCTCCTCGCGCTCGACGGTCATCAGATGCGCTGCCGCCAGGCCGCCGATCAGCGGGAGGATCAGCTCGAAGGCGCGGATCACGATGTGGGCGGGCACGCCGGTGCGGTCGTGGGCCACGAGCACCCACTGCAGCAGCGCGAAGGCCGGAAGGCCCAGCAGCGGGAGGAGCGACGTCGCCCCCAACGAGACCCGCCCCTCATAGAGCAGCGCGGGCGTGGGGCGCACGGCAAGCCTACCGCGCATCGCCCGCCTCGCGGAGCCACGCGGCTACCTCCTCGCGCGCCATCGCCTCGAAGGTCTCCGGATGCGACCGGAACTCGCCCAAGACCTTGACGATGGTGGGCTCCCCGCCCTGCTCGTAGAGGTTGAGGAGGCCGGCGGGCAGGAAGTCCTCACGTCGCTCCGGCGCCATGTGCGCCGTGGTCGTCCGGATCTCGCCCGCGATGCAGCCGGCCTCGCCGTCGCAGTGATGGTGCATCTGGAGGAAGCGTGCGGTCTCCTGCAGGTGCCCCGGCAAGGGGCGACCCGCGGTCGGGCTTTCCAACTGCCAGAGATCGTGGAGCAGCGCGTCCCACACCATCGGGAGGTCGAGGGCTCCGAAGCGATGGATGTCCGCCAGCACGGCGGGCGCGATGACGACCACGGCGCGCCTGTCCGAGGGTGGGGTGCCGCGGGGCAGGATGCCGGGTTCCAGCACCATCAGCGTCAGGCCCTCCACGTTCACGTCGGGCATGAGGCGGCGTAGGTGTGCCAGGGCGTCGATGTAGGGGCTGATCATCGGGCGAATGCGCGACAGGTGGTCCTGCGCGGTGATCAGCGTGGCCGCGCCGACCTGCTCCGTGACCAGATAGGGGGAGCCGACGAGAAAGACCCAGGTGGTGCCCTTGGAGGCGAAGGTGGTGGCGCCCGCGGCGGGGAGGTTGGCCGCGAAGTTGAGGTCCTCGTTCCCCGTTACCGTCAGGTGGAAGCTGAAGGGGGCAACGCCCTCGGGTGAAGCAGCTGCGCCCATCAAGCGCGGATACCAGGCCGCG
>CAZYYC010000323.1:0-4628 GCA_964650935.1 uncultured Anaerolineales bacterium | reverse complement strand
ACGGCAAGGGGGATGTCGTGCTCGGGAAAGAACGAGTCGCTGAGAATGTCCTGTGTATCCATACCTAGCAGTATACGTCGCCGATGCAGGTTGGCAATTTCGTCATAGAGATGGGCGTTTTTATTAATGACATTGTCCTATTCATATGATAAGCTAGACCTAGACCGACCGTGACCAACGAGGAGGTAACTGATGCCATCTGGGAAACGCAAACCACCGAACATCGTGTTCTTTGGAATCGACTCGCTACTTGCGACGCATATGAGTGCCTACGGCTATCATCGTCTGACGACGCCTCATATGGACGCTTTCGCACGCGAGGGCACGCTTTTCGAGCGCTACTACAGCCCCCATATCCCGACGACCAGCGGTTATGCCAACATGCTGACCGGGATGGATGTCTTCAATACCCAGGTGGTGGCGCTGCGCCACAAGGGGCCGATGCGCTCTGAGGTTGCCACGCTGCCCGAGATCCTGCGGGACGCGGCGGGATATACGAGCACGTGTATCGGCTTTGAGGGCAATCCCGCCTCACGGGGCTTCGATACCTACCTCCAATACAGCGGGTGGGGACCGGGCGAGGATGGGCGCTCGCATAAGGCCGAGAATCTCAATGCCGTCGCCCTGCCCGAACTCGACCGCCTCTTGAAGCAGAAGGAACCCTTCCTGCTCTTTATGCGCCACATGGATCCCCACTCGCCTTACCTGCCGCCCGGACCCTTCGAGCGCATGTTCTACCACGGCAATGAGTGCGACCCGAAGAACAAGTCGATGGAGCCGGTGATGGCGTTCAAGCCCTTCCGCGACTACTTCGCCGAGTGGATGCCCGAGGGGATCACCGACAAGGACTACGAGATCGCCCAGTACGATGGGGCCATCGCTTACATGGATGCCGCCATCCGTAACATCTTCACCGCGCTGGAGACCGCAGGTGTGATGGACGAGACGCTCGTCATCATTACCTCCGACCACGGAGAGACGCTCTACGACCATGAGTGCTGGTTCGACCATCACGGCATCTACGACGTCACGCTGCAGGTCCCGCTGATCATTCGTTATCCGGGCAAGGTGCCCGGCGGCAAGCGGGTGTCGGGGTACGCTCAGCACTACGACCTCGTGCCGACGATGATGGAGCTCCTCGGTCTGGAGCCCGAGATCCGATTCGACGGCGTGAGTCTGATGCCGATGGTGCGCGGCGAGGTGGCCTCGCATCGCAGTGAGTTCTACATCACCGAGTGCACCTGGATGCGGAAGCACGGCTGGCGCACGCCCCAGTGGAAGCTCATCGTGGCGTTGGAGCCGGATTTCCACTTCAAGCCTTCGGTTGAGCTCTACAACTTGGTCGAGGACCCTCATGAGGATCATAACCTGGCGGATCAGGAGCCCGGGGTGGTGGACCTCTTGCGCGGGCGGATGGAGCGCTGGATCGCGCAACGTGAGGCCGAGACTGGCCTGCCTAACCCGATCTATCATCAGGGCGATTGGCACGGGCACGAAGGTGTGGGCGCCTTCAAGACCTCACAGCAGGCCTATGACACGCTGCACATCGGGAGTCCCAAGCAGGCTGCCCAGCTCCAAGCCGGCGAGGAAGACGAGGAAACCGCCGTGGAAGCTGAGGCTGAGGCCGAAAAGGAGACAAGTAACGAGTAGCGAGTCGTCGGGCGAGTTCACCAGACTGCCGACCACTCGTCACTCGTCACTCGTTACGGGGACAAGCATCACGAAACTGAGGTAGCATCCAAGAAGGAGCGAAAACGATGGCACTGAGAGTTGGCGTTGTTGGGATGCGTGGGATCGGGAACACTCACGCCCAGGCCCATGCCCAGGATGATCTGTCGAACTTGGTAGCGGTCTGCGACATCGTGAAGTCGCGGGCAGATGATGCCGCGGCGAAGTATGGTGTGCCGGCCTATTACAGCCTGCGCGATATGCTGAGCCATGAGGACCTGGACGTCGTCGATGTCACCACAGGCGGCTATGAGAACGGCAGTTGGCACTTCGAGCCCACGATGGAGGCCCTCGAAGCCGGCAAACACGTGCTTGTTGAGAAGCCGATCTCCAATGACATCGGCGAGGCACGGCAGATGGTGCAGAAGGCGTTTGAGTCGGACCTCTACCTGGGCTGCAATCTCAATCACTACTTCACCCCCCCTGCCGACAAGGCTCGCGAGTATATGAACAACGGGCAGATCGGTGAGCTCGTCTACTGCCTGCACAAGATGGGCTTCCCGGGTGGGGCAAACACCTACCGTTACTCGCCCGAACCGCGTTCGGAGGGTTTCCCCTACTTTCACGTGAAGGCCTTCCTGCACCATCCCTTCAGTGTGATGCGCTACTTCTGTGGCGACGCCACGCACGTGCAGGCTTTCTTCGATCGCCCGAGCTTCCGCAAGGCGTCCGGCGACCTGATGCTCTCGATCAACAGCATCCACATGCGCTTCCAGAACGGTGCCGTCGGCTATCTGCTCAGCCAACGTGGCGACGCCACCTTCGGCCTGGGCGGCTGGTGGAGCGTGGAGGTTGCCGGGACGCACGGCACCTTCTGCATCGAGAACTGCATCGAGAAGGTGACGTTTTTCCCGGCGCCGGGTAGCGAGGGCGCTGCACAGCCGGAAAATCTCGTCCTGGGCGCTGCGCCGCAGCCGGTCGTCACCGAGTCGGGCATCACCGACTTCGGGCAGACGTTCCCGCGACGGATCCATGCATTCCTGGAGGATGTGACCAACGGCGTAGCCAAGGACAAGCTGCGCGCCTCAGGTCGTGATGCCCTGGCGGCGCTCGAGTACACGTGGGCGGCGATGCAGTCCTACGAGTCGGGTGGCGAGCTCGTACAACCGCACCCGCTGCCGACCGTTCACGGCGATCCGCTCGTCCTGGCCTGAGCCTGGTCCGATGTCACTCATCACCATCATCGGGCGCGGGCACTCGGGGACCCGGGCCATGTCACATACGTTGTCCGCAAGCGGCGTCTTCATGGGCGAGCCGCTCAACCGCTCCGGCGACCTGCTCCCGCCCCAGCCGATGTACGATGCCTGTCGTGTCTTCGCGCCCCATGTAACGTGGCACGGCGATCTGAGCTGGGATTGGGAGCGGGCGCTGTACGCTGAGATCCCCTCCGAGTTTCTAGATCTCATCAGCACCTATCTGACCACGGTGCACGAGAGTGCCGCCGAACACAAGGGGTGGAAGATCCCCGAGACGACGCTGGTCTTCCCGTGGATTGCGCGGCTCTTCCCCGAGGCCAAGTACATTCTCTGGGTACGCGATCCGCGTGACTGCATCCTAGGTCGCCACCTGACGGACGACCTCGCCGAGTGGGGTATCAGCTATCCTGACGTTGGACCGGCGTCTCAGACGGCGGAAGCGCCTGAGACGGAGACCGATAGTGATGGCGAGACGCAGCCCGTTGAGCCCGATCCTGATCCGGAGATCGTGCGGCTGCGTCGTGCCATCTCGTGGAAGTACCAGTACGATCTGGTCAACGCCACACCCAAGCCGGCGCAGTGGATCGAGGTCCGGTTTGAGGACTTTGTCCTGCGGCAGGATGAGACGTTGGCCCGGCTTGAGGAGTTCCTCGGGTTTCCCTTGGCGAAGATCCCGGTCAACGTGGAGGCGGTCGGTCGCTGGCGTCACGACCCGACCGTCAAGGTCTACGACTTCCTCATCCCGGCGATGCAGCAGTATGGGTATGGGAACGAGTAGGCACATCGGCCGATGAGTACGTCTACACGTCAGCTAGCCAACGAATCACCGGATCCCGGTGTGAACCCAGGACTTAGGTGAGCGCGGTGGCCGTGAGATCGCTTCCGGCGCTTCTGCCGACTGACGGATGTAGACGGATTGCTGACAACTGACAACTGACAACTGGTAACCGGTAGTTGAAGATGGGAGGCCCCTATGTTGAGAGTCTGTGTGATCGGCCTTGGGCCGATTGGAAACCTACACGCGAGGTTGCACAAAGCTGATCCGTTGGCCGAACTGGTCGGCGTCTGTGACATCATCAAGGAGCGCGCCGATGCCGCTGCTGAGCGCTTGGGAGTGCCGGCTTTCTACGATGCGCAGACGATGTTGGCGGCGCTGGCGCCTGACGTCTGCAGCATCGCCACCGCCGGTGTCGAGAACGGCAGCGATCACTATGAGCCCACGCTCCAGGCCTTGGAGGCGGGCTGCCACGTTCTGGGCGAGAAGCCGATCTGTGATGAGATTCCCAAGGCCGAGGAGATGGTCACCAAGGCCCGTGAGAAGGGGCTCTGCTACGGGATCGACCTCAACCACCGCTTCACGGAGGCGGCGCAGATCGCCAAGCGCTGGCAGAACGAAGGGCGTCTGGGGCATCTGCTCTTCGTGAACATGGCGATGTGGATTATGAACCCCAATGAGAGCTCACCTAACTATATGATCAAGTCGCTGCATCCGCATACCGTCGACGTGATGCGCCACTTCTGCGGCGACGTCGAGGCGGTCCAATGCTTCGCCACGAAGGCCCCGGGTCGGAAGATCTGGTCCACAGCCTCCTTCAACATGAGGTTCAGGAACGGGGCCGTGGGCACCCTCAGCGGCTCGTACGACATCGAGCGTGGCCATCCTATGGAACGCTGCGAGGTCGCGGGGACCAAAGGGCACTTTGT
>CAZYYC010000322.1:0-4660 GCA_964650935.1 uncultured Anaerolineales bacterium | reverse complement strand
CCAGCTTACCTTGGGGGGCACTGCTAGGCAACCCCTTAGGTTAGCGCCTATGGGACGGGCGGCCCCGGGGCATATCGGACGACAGTGAAGAGGAACGAGGACACTCAAGCATGGTGTGATAGAGGGCTGCCGGCCCGGGCACGGGGTGTGGAGGAAGCCCTGGGCCAAGTGAAATCAGATGTCCCGCTTTTCCTGTTTTGGTCGTCTCTCCTTCCCGAAAAAACGGTAATTCCTGACACATGCCGAACTTGCGTACCGGAATCAAGCTGAGAATAAACTATTGACACTTGGGGGGGGGGGGTAGACTCCCCATATGCACCCTCGCGCGCCGTGACGCGATGGGTGCAGGCGACGGCGACCTGCGGCCAGTCCGGGCCGTAGCCGTTTCGCATCATCTCGAACGATGAGCTTCGAACAAACCGGGAGTCACTGGCCATGCGACGCGGTCCCCTGATGGCGACAGTGGGTGCGAGCGGCGTTCTGCTGGTTGTTGTCGGCATGGTCATGTTGCGTTCGAATGCGGGCCCGGCAGACGAGGGTGGTCCATCGGCGTCCAACGCACCCGCCCAGGCAGTTGCCGAACAGCCGTCAACGAACGCGCCGTGGGCCGCAGGCCCCTTCACGCGACTGGCCGGCAAGAACCTCCGTGCCGAGGTCGATCGCTACCTCATGTTGGATGTGCGGGCGAATCTCTCGCGAGATGCGGACGAGGCGCTGCGCGCCAAACTGACTGCCTTTCTGAGGGCATACGCCGGCACGGGTTTCGACGGGTATCTGGAATTCCGCCCTGAGGCGACGATGTGCTCGATCGATGACGATCGCCTGGCGGCTACTTTGGCCGCTTGGCCGAAAGAGTTCGGACCTGTTCCGACAGATGCGGCCGGAATCGTGCGGCTCCCATGGCGCATGTACGTCGAAGAGGGCATGGGACCGATCAAGCCAGGCGCCGTCATCGACGCGGTCAAGTGGCAGAGCTTCCGCGCGACCATCCGGCATTTCTCCAAACGTGAGGTCATTGCCCAGGAATGGGACGAGACGCTTCCTGAAGCCGGCCACTTGCGCAAGGAGAACACGGAGGGGCAGACCGAAACGGCGAAGGACTTCGTGACGATCCGACCGGCTGTTCCGAACGCAATCCAAGCCGTGGAACTCGCCAAGCGAGACGGTGGTCTGCTCTTCGCGGACATCGAGCTTGTGTGCCGCGCGAGGATCGGCGTTCCCCGCCGGCTGATGCTGCGACTGATATGGGACGGTGCGAATGGGGACTGGCTGCCGATCCATGCGCTTGTGTATGGCGGCGGACTGGATAAACCCTTCATCTGGTAGCTCTTGACGTGAATCGCACGGTGCGAGTCACAGGAGGCGAGGTCGTTTGCATCGTATAGGAGATCAGGCATGAAGCAGAACGGTTTGGTGCCATGGACGCGAGGGACTTGGCGGCTGTCGGTAATCGCGTTCGCCTCAGGGCTCGGATTAGCGGCTGGGACCGCCAGTGAGATCCAGGTAGCTCCAGTGCAAGCTGAGCTGGCGGAGGCATGCGCCGGAGGGACGTGCGCGATACCAGAGAAGGTTTGCGATCTCGGCACGGCGCCAGCGCAAAGCGAAGAGTGCGATCAGGGCCAGCGCTGCAAGGCGAAGGGGAATTCCTGCGTCGGGTTGTCGCCTTTCCAAATCCCGGTCGCCGGCTACGTGCAGTGTATCGATTGCAAAACAGAAGTACAACCACAACGATTGGCCATACCGTAGCAGAGGTTGCAGCAATCTGCAAAAACGGCGGTTCGCGCGCAGTAGGGAAAAGCATGTCGCCTCGCACTGGTAGAAGGGCTTTTGGTCTCGTCGCATGGGGTGCTGCGGCCTTCTGTATCGCATACGCACTCGGCAGGGCCACGTTGCCACGTGCAAATCAAGCACGCGCGACGATTCGTATCGTTGGCGATGCCGTACGGCATGTTGGAACGTATTGCCCAGGCACCACAATGGAGGAGATCTTCTTCCTGACAAACACTGGGGCGAAACCGCTGCATGTGCGGGGTGTCGTGACGAGCTGCAACTGTACGGATTACGTGATCGACCCAAGGGAGATCCCACCAGGCGGTACAGGTACGTTGACGCTGACCACTGTTCTGCCGGACGTTGGAGAAGAAACGACGGTCGAGTTCGTCGCGGATGTACTGTTCGAAGGTCTTGAGGATCGTGTGCAGGTGGTCGTACATGCGGAGGTGGCTCCTGAGGTGCCGGCCGTGGTTGATTTCGGCCGCGTGGCGCCGGGGGGGGCAAGCTTGACGCAACCACTACGAATGCACTTCTGTGCCGAGCCGTCCGTCATCGTCGGAATCGACAGTGATGATCCGGCGGTCGCGGCCTCAGTTGTCGAGCAGGCTTCAACACCCGGGGGAGACGGCTTGATCGAGGTCACGCTGTCTCCCCCATCGATTCCAGGGACTTTTCTGGCAGCGCTGCAAATCAGGGTCGCAGACCCCGATCGTCCTCTGCTTGAAGTGCCTGTTCGCGTGACGGTCGCCCCGTACATCGAGGCGCGGCCCGGGACGTTGCTGCTGGGAACAGTATTGGCGGGTGAGCAATACGGTTATTCAATGCGGATTGCGAGCACCAAAGACCAGGTCTTCGATGTCACGGGGGTCCAGAGCAACGTATCCGGATTGCAGTGCCGAGCATCCCCCGTGTGTGCCGAACGGACGGAGTACCTCTTGCAGGCGACATTCACGGCGCCAGAGGTGTACGGAACGATCGCCGGGACCATCGAGGTTACCACCTCGCAAGAGGAGTGTGCAAGCGTTATCATCCCTGTCTATGGTGTCTGCGTTCAAACGGTCGCGAACGGCGTCGGGGAGTCCTGAATGACAGAGCCCGAGTGGACGGCGCCATCGGGAATCCGAGCCGGAAGCGCAAGCGACCGGACGAAGTCGACGGACGCGCGGCGCAGATTCGCGCGCTCATACAGGAAACTACCGAACGATCTTGCTGGGGAGCGCTGCGGGGAACAGGCGATGCGACGCTCGGCCTTCACACTGGTCGAGTTGCTGGTGGTGATCTCGATCATCGGTCTGCTGATCGCGATTGCCGTACCGGCGCTGCGGGCGGCCCGAGCGCAGGGACGCCTGGTGCAGTGCGCGACGCACCTCCGCCAGATAGGACAGGGTCTCGGTCTGTACGCATTCGACGCGAATGACACGCTGCCTATCAACGATGGCGAGGACTGGACCACCGCCGGGGCCTGGACCAGGGCGAGCGAGATCGTTGGATTTGGAATAACCTGGGTCGAGGCGATCCAACCTTTGCTGGGTGCAAGCCGCCCTCCGTGGCTGGCGCCGTTGCGCTGTCCCCAATCCAACACGGCCCCGGCGGACTCCGCGACGATTGCCGATGTATACGAGCGGCCGGGGTCGGGGTGGCTGATGAACTCCTACTGCCTTGGACGCAGGCAGTCGACCATTCGAGCGCCCGCTGATGGAGTGCTGGCTCTTGAGAGCGCGGCGTGGACGTCGCTCAGCGAGGACACCGGCGAGCTCGAACTGCCCACTCGACCAGCATGCTATCCGCATCCTTCGGTGGCGGGTCCGGCAGTCGCCGTGCGCTGGGGTTGGCCGTATCGCCGTGCCAAGCGCAATATCCTGTGGTGCGATGGGCACGTGGCTTCGTTCAGGGCGGCGCACTGGCCCGATGGCGACAACGCGTTCGATGCCGCCCGGCGACGGCACATGCGATTCGGCGCGCCCGGATCGCATCCGCTGGATCCGTAGCGCATCAACACATCGTCCTCGGCCGCCCGCGCTGTGCCGTCACATCGCGCTTGGGGCTGTCGTGCATAACGCCGGAGAGGCCGCCGACGGGGACAGCCGTCTTCAGATGTGCGGCATAGCCACCCATATTGCATGGGAGTGACAACCCCTCTGCCGCTCCCCCCCGGCTGCGCCTCGTCGACCATCCTTGCCCTTTCACTCGTCCCGCCAGGCCGCCCATTCCATTCCGGGCGGAGAACAGCCGCTTGCCCCAGGTGTAGCCCATGCCCCCGCGGGCGCAAAGCCCCTCGCTTGCCATTCGCAATTCATCATTCGCAGTTCGCAATTTCTCCGAAAGCGCTCGGTCGTCTACACCTGGGCAGTTTGGCCGGCGTGAGTGGACGGGGTGCGGTCGGGCGGGAGGCGGGAGCGGATCGGGCGGGTTGCTCGGCCTTCCAGGCCGGGGGTGGGAGCGAGGCGGGAGGCTCGCCTCGGGCCCGGCGGTCGATGACGTCGCGGAGGTGGACGAACGGGGCCAACCCGTTGCGTTCTCCCATCCACCTGACATGCCCCTGTGACGGAGCGGTCTGTGTGCGGGGACGGGCAGCGTGATCCCCAGAGACCGGCTGGTCTCCGCAGGCGACCTACAGCCCACAGCCTCCCAAGACCGGCTGGAAAGCCGGTCCCACAAAGACATGCCGGTCCCACAGATGAGGGCGAGACCGGCTGGTCTCCGCAGGTCCTCCTCCCAGCGCGCCGGGATCGGGACCGGGTCTCCGCAGGCGACTCGCCACGGCGAGATGGCGTGAAATTCGTACTTGGCGGGTGAGGCGGAATCCTCGGTCTCGCGGATTCACGTGCGTGGCGAGGTCTATCCGCCGTCGTGAGGAATGTGGATGCCGTCGGCCAGGCCGGAGGCG
>CAZYYC010000321.1:0-4726 GCA_964650935.1 uncultured Anaerolineales bacterium | reverse complement strand
GCGCCACCTCCCTGGTCCCCATCGTTCTCCCGATTCTAGCCCTCTCTGCGGAAAACTGACGCGCACCCAAACCGGATTGTGATCTTGACCAATTTATTAGGATCTGATATACTATGGATGCGGTTGGGAGGGTCGCCTTAGCGGCTCGTTGAAGGAGTACTTCACCCGATCGCTTTTTTTGTGGCCCCGTCACCTCTTGTTGCCGTTGGCTCCTCTAGTTGCGCGATTGTGCATTCTCGCAGACGATGTATGGTTGTTTCTGTTGCGTACGATCGTCTGTTTGCTCTTCACCAGGAGGGTGCATCTTGTATCTCTTCTACGTTGATGAGTCAGGAGACCCCAACGGCTTTGCCGGCGGGCAGAACAACTTCGTCCTGGGCGGCGTGGCGATTCACGAGGGTCAGGTCAGGACCTTCACCGAAGCGCTGGACAATGTCCAGAACCGGTTCTTCCCGACGATCCCTTTTCGACTAGAGCTCCACGCATCTGAGATCAACGCCGGGAGCGGTCGATTCAGGCTCGGTCGTGATCGCCAGGAGGCTCTCCTAAGCGCAGCATACGGGGTCATCGAGAACGCTTGGTTCCCGAATCTAGTCGTTTTCATCACGGGTATACATGAGAGTGCCGTCGTGACCCCACAACAAGCCCTGCGTGTCTGCCTTGAAGATATCTGTGAGCGCTTCAACCTCTTTCTTGTACGCCAGTGCAATGCTGGTCACATCGATAAGGGGCTGTTGATCATGGATCGCTCCGGGCGCGCGCAGCGAATTCGTGAGTGTATGCTTGATTTCGACAGACACGGAACAACCCATGGATATCTCGGCAATATCGTTGACGTTCCGTATTTCGGTGATTCAGCGCACACTCGGATGCTTCAGCTGGCGGATCTGGTCGCGTATGCAGGGGGGCGGTACTTCAACCGGGGTGATGATACATATCTGAACATGATATGGGATCGCATTGACCGGAGGTCGCGCAGGGGATCTGTGGTCGGCTTCAAACACATCACTGGGTCAAGCTACCAGTGCAGTTGTCTCGCGGGGCATTGAGTGCAGGGTCGAGCGACACGGAGGTGATGGTCACCGTCCGACAGGTGTGATCTGATGCAGCAGGTTCCCCCACAATACTGGTAGTGTGGTAGGTCCGGCGGTCGATCCGGAGGAACCAGGGCCTTGGGGACGGGTGGGAGTGCCGCGATGCCGCCGATAGGTGAACTTTCGGAAACTGACTATGCATCTGGAGGTGTTACCCCATGAGTCGATCTGATAGGACGTACGCTGAAGAGCGAGCGCTCATCGAGGACTTGCAAGCTCGCTACATGTTCGCGCTGGATTTCGGCGATATCGACACCTACGTCGCCACCTTCACGGAGGACGGTGTGCTCGATATCGGCGCAGGTGAATGGCGCGGACGCGAGACGATCAAGCAGTGTCTATCCGCCATACCGCAAGAAGAGGAATCAGCCCTATCCCCGGACGGGTCGCCCTTACGGCCTGCCAGCGGGCGGCACAACATCACGAACATCGTGCTGAAGATCGAGGGCGACAGGGCCTGGGGCCGGGCCTACTGGTTCCACCTGGGCAACCGGAACCCCGAACGCAGCGCGATGCTCAACTCGTACGGACATTACGAGGATGAGCTGGTCAAGGTGGACGGCGAGTGGCTCTTCAGCAAGCGCAGGATCTACAACGAGCAGGAAGCTCGCTGGGCCTGGCAGGGCGACAATCCCTGTTGGTAGTCGGTGGCCCGGCGGAGTCGGGTTGAGGCCCGTGCGTTGACTCGGGTGCCGGGCGATCGGTCGTCACAAGAGCCCGGAGGTACTCGATGACCAGCTGCCTGAGTGACGTGTTGTGTTGCACTGCGTAGGCCTCAACACTCGCCACGAGCGTCGAATCAAGGTCAAGCGTTACGGTCTTCTCTACCATAGTGCACCTCCGCCAAGGTCCCAGACGGTGACAATACCGTCATAATAGCGCACACTGTCTTTTCGTGTGGGATGTGGCCGAAGGTGACCAGGCAAGTGACCTGGGAGTCACCGCGGGTACGAGAAGACCCTTGGGGTTTTCGAAAACCCCAAGGGTCTGGGGTGCGCGTGCTTGCTTGCTGATTTGGGATAGCCCATCAGGGGCAACAGCCCCTTATCCTCTCAAGCGGAGCGGATCTCCTCCATGACCCACTCGAAGACCTCGAAGAACTTCTGCAAGGTCTGCTCGTCTTTCAGGCTCGTGAGCGGAATGCCTGGGCGTCGATCGATAACGTCGTCAGCCAGTGAGATCGTTTCGATGGCGTTCAACTTGTCGAGCAGCTGCTGACGTTTCGCCCTGGCGTTGAACGGGTCCTTGTACTGATACCAGTAGAAGTAGACCTCCAGCGTGCCATAGGTCCATACGGCAAAGAGCTGATGGTCGGTTCCTGCTTGGTCCAGAATCGGCACGAACGAACCGCTCCGCTTCCCTTCACCCCACCAGATGCGGGTGACCCTGGGCCGGATCCAGTCGAGGATGCGGCGCGCGACCTTGACGGCATCCTCGTCGTGGCGCTCGCCCAGCTCCTTGAAGAAAGAGACCTCATCCCATTTCCGAGCGCTCACAGATCGCTTACGGCCCTCAGCCTGAGCGGTCTGACCCATGACACGCGGTACCAGCGTCTTCAACCCTTCGCCGACATACTGGCGAATCTCGACCGCTAGAACCTCGACAGGTGTCGTGTACGTGTTCAAGAACTCCACGATCCGTCGCAGTTCCGGCGGGATCTCGTCCGCGACGAAGACAAGGCGGATCTTTCCGGCCCGCAGGTTGGTTTCGACACGCTCCCAATAGGACTCAATGGCTTCGCTATCATCCGGGTCGCTCTCGATCAGCTCGGCGACCACGGCATCGGCGTCGCTCATACTGCTTTCGCAACGACGCTCGAATTGAGATCGCAACCGGTCGATCGACCAGTAAGAAACTGCATTCGCCGCGTAATCCAGCATCTGGCCCACAACCTCACGCCGCGTGCGTGTGTCGGCACTGCGTTTTACCTCGACCAAGGTAGGGATGCCATCCTGGTCGATGAACAGGTGGTCCAGCGAGAGCCATTCGCGCCCCTCTTCCTCAAAGGGAACGCCGATCTCTCGCGAGACGAGCAGCCATCGACGGGGGTTCTCTTCATCGATCTGATCACCTGCCAGCAGGTCCGGGTAATCGCGCAGCAATGTCTGCAGATGCTCTTCGTTGATGTAGGCGTGCTCGCTCATGCTCTGGAGGTGCCCATCCTCTTGCAGCAGGAAGATCTTGCCGCTCATGGTCAACTCTCCTCGAACTCGAAGTGGTCGAACTTGAGCGTGCGGCTGTTCTCGCTGATCGTCCGCACGGTCTGGTCGTCGAAGCCGTCGGCTTTGCGGGCCTTGATCTCCAGCGTGACCTCGACCTCCGTGCCCACCTGGCTCGTCAGCCGCTGGATGACCTCGTCGATGACAACGCTCATCTCGCGCGCCACGCGCTGCGGATCCAGCTCGACACGCCCATAGTAGCGCACCGCGGTCGGCGGGCGCTCCGGCTGTTTGAGTCCCTGTCCCCCCTCCCCTGTCCCCTGTAACCTCTCCCCTGTAACCTCTCCCCTCTCCCCTACGCCCTCCACCTCGCGCGCCGCCACCGGTTCAGGCGCAGGCCGCTCCCTCACGTGGTCCGGGTGCACGATCAGGCTGCGATCGTCGAAGTAGAGGCTGCCGGTCCGGCGTATGAGGACCCCGGTATGGTATCCCTCGGCGTCCTTACCCGTGGCGTAGGCGAACGGCGGGAGCAGGCGTCCGACGCCCTCCTGCACGGCATCGAGCAGCACGTCGCTGTTGAGCAGCCGCGGCAGGTAGACGTACTGGGCCAGGTACTCCCAGAGCTGCTTGAGTCCCACCTCCCAGCCCTTGCCCTCGCCCCAGATGAAGCGGTCGAGCTCCATCCTGAGGTTGTCCGGCGACCAACGGTCGATCAGCAGCCCGTCGGACTTCAGGCGGCGGGCGGCGCGGGCGTAGAAGCTGTCGTCACCGCTGATACGGCCCGCCTGCAGCTCCACCGGCCCGAGGGGCTCGGGCTGCACCGGCACGAGCAGCCAGCTGTAGGTGGTCTGCAGGCGCAGTTCGGCGGTGTCGTCGGCCTTGGTCAGGCTGGTGCGGACCTGGCGCGTCTGCTGGGCGTCGAGGTTGAGCGCCTCGGCCTCGTCGGCGATCGATTGCCAGGCGAGCGTGTCGCGCACCGCCGCCCGCAGTGCCTCGGCGTCGCCCTCGTCAGGGGCGATGAAGATGAGCATATTCTTGTAGATGCGCTGGGCGTTGCCGCGCTGCGCCAGATAGCGCCGCGCCCGCGCCAGGGCCTCGGTCTCCGCCGTGGTGCGCCGGTGGACGGCATCGGGCGGCAGCACCACGACGCGCACGCGATCCTCGTCGACCACATCGGAGGTGTCGGGCGGGGCGACGTGGAAGCCGGCGAAATCGCGCGTCCTGGGCAGCTTGCGCAGCCGGGTCACGATCTCGGCGTCGACCACATCGTCCTTGAAGGCCTGGGCGCGGTCGCGTGCCAGCTTGGCGACGGTGGGTCGGGTGTCGTACCAGTAGCGGCTGCCGTCGGTATAGAGGTAGGTGAGCTGCCCGCCCAGGCGCCGCAGGGCGTCGCCGAAGATGGCAGCGGGCTCGCCGGGCTGCGCGCAGCCGAGGCGGATGCGCACCTCCTCGAGTCCGCGCACCGCCTGGCCC
>CAZYYC010000320.1:0-4796 GCA_964650935.1 uncultured Anaerolineales bacterium | reverse complement strand
GCGGGGCCTTGCTGATCTCGCATCTGCCGGGAGACCCGATGCAGGTCCCCGCCCCACTCGGCCTGGTGCGTGACATGGGACGGTTGCTTGCCGGCCTCCATCTGCATCGACTCCCCAACTTCGGCGAGGTAACCAGATCTCCCGGCGACGCTGAATTGGGCTGGTGGGAGACGATGAGTCGGCGCTTTGACCTCTGGGTCGAGACGTGCCAAGGCGTTGTAGTCGATGGCCTGCTTCTGCGGATCCGCCGCGCCCACGACGACCTAAGCGCCGACCTGCCTTCAGCTGATGGTCCGTGCTGGGTCCACGCCGACTTTCGTCCGGGCAACGTACTGGTCACCGAAGGGCGCATCATAGGCCTCATCGACTTCGAGTCGGCCCGCGGGGGCTCGGCAGATCTCGACTTCGTCAAGGTCAGCCACGCCCTCTTTGACGAGCAGTCTGAGAGCCGTACAGCCTTCCTCGCAGGCTATGACACCGTGCGCCCCCATCCTGACATCGACCGGACGCTGCCCTACTACCGCCTGCACAACGCGGTCGGTGGACTCGCCTGGTGCATCCGTCGTACGGATATCCACGACCCCTTCTACCGCGAGAACTACGACGTTGTACAGCAGATCCTTGAGCACCAAGGGGTCGGATGACACGTCATGAGGGGATCTCCTCCCACTCGACGAGCGGGAAGAGATCCTCAATTGCCCGGGAACCTCTAGCGCCTTACGACGAGGGGGATGTAGACGACGTACTCCGAGGTATAGAGCACCGACAGGCCGGTGGTCGTCCCGCTGCTCATCCCCGCGATGGTGTTGTACTGAGCTGTGGTGCTCGTCGTGCGAATGCCTTGACCGCTCGCCAGCGGCGCGCTCAACGTTGCCGTCCAGACGCCCTGTGCATTAGCCGTCACGACCGCCAAGGAGGCCAGGGCCTCAACGACACCGTCGGAGTCATCCCGGACGAGCTCGATGATGCAGTTGGGGCAGGGTGAGCTCGTCCCGGCTGTCCCCCGGACCGTCGTGCCGTCGATTTGCGTCACCCGCGCCGGTTGGAAGGCCTGGAAGGCAGCCGGCAGGTTCGGACCGACTTGGATAGCGTCTTCCGGCTTGGGATTAAGATCCACCTCCGGCCAGGCGCTCGTCTTGACGATCACATTTCGACGCAGCGTGTTGGCGTCGTACAGCACACCATTAAGGGAGATGGCCGATAGCCCCGGCTCAATGATCTGATTATCCTGAATGAGCAGGTTCTTAGGACCGTCGGAGAGATAGACACCGCGACCGCAGACGCCGATAGCAGCGTTGCCGGCATCCCGCCCGATACGGTTACCCTCAATGACGTGCCGCTGCCCGCTCACGCGGATAGCATCCGCCTGCAGTGACCACTGTGAGACCTGAATCCGCACACCGGCGATCACATTGTCGCGAACCGTATTATCGGTGTCGGCAACGCTGAGACCACTTCCCCCTAGCCAGTCCTGAGGCGTACAAAGGAGGCTAGGATCGGCCTGCTTCTGAGTCACCCGACCGTCAGATCGCGTCCCTATGTAGTTCTCGTGAACGCTGTTGTGGGTCCCACGCACGGCTACCGCGACACCGTTCAGGCCCAGAAAGACGTTCCCACGCACTTCGTTATGGTCTGCACCCGTCATCAGGGCGATCCCATCGCTACCGCTTCCGTTCTGGGGGTCATTGCTGCGCAGGAGAGGAGCAGTGCCGGCATCGTCCAGACCGAACCAGTTGCCTTCGATGACATTGTAGTCGGTGTTGACGTAGATGTTGGTCCTCAGGTTCTGGAAGCCCAGACCGCGAATCACATGGTTGTCGTTGCCGGCTACGTCGCCGACGATCAAGCCATCCTTCATCCCCGTACCTGGCCCGACGATCATGATCTTCGGGCCCGTGGTGCGCCCACCCGGCTGGGTACTGCCGTCGATGATGATATCCCCGTTAAGTCGCCTGAAGATGCTGGTCTGTGTGGTGTTGTAGACCTGAATGCGCCACAGCTGATGTGTAGCGTCATAGCCGTGTTGAGCATCCTGGGGAATGTCGAAGTTGATCAGCACAGGTCGCTGTGCCGAGGATAGGTTACGAGCCTGCACGATGGCCCGACGTAACGTACAAGGGGTATGCGTCAAGCAGGTTCTGCTCAGGTTATCGTCGGGATCCGTACCGCTGTTCACCGTGATGATCGTCACGGGGTCAGCGGTCTCCGCTGCTTGTGCGGGTCGCATGCTACCGGCTACGAAAAGCACCACTACGGTCACTGCGACCAAGCCAAGTCGCAACCATCTTCCAATGCACCGTTCCATGTTGTACCTCCTTGAGCTTGTAGGGAACGTGTCTCACGTCTCTACGCTCAGTGTAGTAGGAGGCCGTCACAAAAGCGTCACAACAGGTTTGATGGTATACTGGGTTTACATTGTGCCGTGTGTGGCCGCAAGGAGGCGATCCATGTCATTTCCGGACGCGTTCTACCGCTGGAGGCCTCATCCGTGGCATGGGCTGAGTGTGGGCCGGAATGCCCCGCGCATCGTGCACGCCTACATTGAGATCAGCCCCTTTGATCTCGTCAAGTACGAGATCGACAAGACGACCGGCTACATCCGCGTCGATCGACCGCAGCTGACCTCGTCACAGCCTCCGACGCTTTACGGGTTCATCCCCCGCACCTACTGCGGCGACAGGGTACAAGCGCTCTCACCGAAGGCCGAACGGGGCGATGGCGACCCGCTCGACATCTGCGTGGTCAGCGAGCGCCCCATCAACCGCGCTGAGGTCATTCTCAATGCCAGAGTCGTCGGCGCGCTGCAGGCCATCGACGGAGGAGAGGCGGATGACAAGATCGTCGCCGTGCTCGAGAACGACCCCTTCTGGCAGGCCATCGAGGATATCTCCGACCTGCCGGAGGTTCTTGTCAATCGCCTGCGCCACTACTTCGGCACCTACAAGATGGTACCCGGCAAGGACTCACAGATGACGGTGGAGGCCATCCTCGACCGAGAGGCCGCCTTCGAACTGATCCGCGCCGCGATGGCCGACTATGAGGAGATGTATGGCGATTGAGGTCGACGCTCGAGGCTAGAGCTCTTCGCTCGCCCTAGCGCATACAGCCTCAAGCGTGCGTTCGTCACGCGCCAGACACCGTTCAAGGAAAGCCCGCGCCCGCGCCTCCGCTTCGGGGTCGACCAACTGGCTCCCCGCCATCCGCGCGAACCGCCCCTTCTCCGCTCGCTGCCAGATCAACCGATCATGCACACCGTCGGATTCGTAGACGGTGTTCACCCAGCGACGCAGTCTGAAGTCCGGACCACGGGCAACGCGCAGAAAGACCTTCAGGGTCACAGCCCGCAGATCCTCGGGGGCGACGCCGACCTCATCGACAAGTTGCGCTTGCGCCTCGATCAGCGTGTCGGCGTGGAGGTTCGATGCGATCAGGTGACCGCGTCCCGCGAGACGAAAGAACGCCCTCGCCTGGTCATCCCAGAGGTAGGCGTAGTAGAAGCCCGCGCCGATCTCGTGCGCCAGGTAGCAGGTCTTGCCGTAGGCCGCGTCTGCCAGCCCGCGACGCAGCCACACTGGGCCTTCGATCGGCTGAATTGCGACATCCTCGGGCAGGAACGCCATCAGCGCGACCATGACGGCGGTCTTGCCGGCGCCCCCGGGACGCGCTCCCACCAGCAGCGAGCTTCGTGCGCGCATCGCTGCGGCCAAGTAGCCTGCCAGCGCCAGGTCAACCGTGCCGGCGTCGAGCAGGTCGACCAGCGACAGCATCCGACCACCGCGCTGATTGCAGTCGTTCAGCACCCTCATGCGTTCACGAAGCGCTGGGGCCGGTGACGGAGCTGCCGGATTCACGTCCGCCTCCTACGTCGAGCGCGCTGACGGCCCCCGCTCACCCGAGCCATTTGGCAAACCAGGTCACCGGACGCTTCCGCATATCGATGCGTAAGCGTGGCTCATCGATGCCGTGGCCCTGCCGGGGATAGATGACCATCTCCGTAGGCACGCCCTGGCGCTTGAGGGCATTGTAGAGCTCACGCCCCTGACTCAGCGGCACGCGCACATCGGCGTCGCCGTGCTGCACCAGGGTGGGCGCGGTGACGCCCTCGACGTTGAAGAGCGCCGAGTGCCGGCGGTAGGGCTCCAGATCGTGCCAGAACTCCCCGTCGAAGTAGTCCGGTATGAAGCTCGCGATATCCGCGGTGCCGTTGAAGCTCATCAGGTTCGTGACGCCGGCACCGACGCAGGCCGCCTTGAAGCGATCGGTCTGCGTGATCGCCCAGCTGGTCATATAGCCCCCATAGCTCCATCCCATCATGCCCAGCCGCTCCGCATCAGCGACACCACGCTCGATCAGCAGCTCCACGCCCGCCACGATGTCATCGTAGTCGCCCCCACCCCAATCCGCGTAGTTGGCGAAGCGGAACTCGCGCCCATAGCCGCTTGAGCCGCGCGGGTTGACCCGCAGGACCGCGAACCCACGCTCGACCAGCGCCAGCACGTCGCAGTAACGATCGGGGGCGCCGAGGAAGCGTCGCTGGAAGACGCCCGCGGGTCCACCATGCACCTCGACGACCAGCGGGCACCGATCGCCCTCCCGATAGCCGGTCGGGTAGGTCACCATACCCTCGATCTGCAGGCCGTCAGGCGCGGTCCAATGCAGTACCTCGGTGGTCGGGAACGTGCCGGGCCACCCTTCCGGCAGTGAGAGCGTCGCGATACACTGCGGTGCTTTCTCACCCACCCGCCACACAACCACCCCATTGGGGTCGCTGAAGGTCTCCTGGGTGAACGCGAACG
>CAZYYC010000319.1:0-4798 GCA_964650935.1 uncultured Anaerolineales bacterium | reverse complement strand
AGCAACCCGGAAGGGGGAGCTCGGAAGGGATCGAGTTGCCGATCCGGCGGGGAGGTCTAGACTGGGACCACGCACACCTAAGGAGGCCACACGCTATGAAGATCACCGATATCCAAGCCAGCGTCATCGGTCGCGACGAGCCCCACAGCGGCGGCTGCGTCTGGACCTTCGTTCGCGTCTACACCGACGAGGGCCTCGTCGGCACCGGCGAGTGCAACTCGGCATCTGCCGCCTCCGGCTTCGCCGTCAAGGCGGCGATCGAGACGATGAAGCCGGCGCTCCTCGGCAAGGATCCCACTAACCCCGGCCCGCTCTACGAGTTGCTGCGACGCCGCGGGCGCTACGGCGGCACCAGCAACGCGCCGGTCATCTTCGCCATCACGGGCATCGAGAACGCCCTGATCGACATCACCGGCAAGGCGCTTGGCGTGCCCGCCTACAAGCTGCTCGGCGGGAAGTTCCGCGACACGATCCGCCTCTATGCCGACCTGCACGCCGGCGACGAGGAGACGCCCGAGGCCTACGCCGAGAAAGCCGCCGAGGTCGTCGAGCAGGAGGGCTACACCGCGGTCAAGTTCGACGTCGACCACACCGGCGTCGGCAAGCTCGACCCCTGGAACTGGACCGTCGGCGCGCGGGAGATGAACCACATCATCGACCTCATCCGCGCCAGCCGCGAGGCCATCGGCTTCGACGTCGACCTGGCGATCGACTGCCACGGGCAGTTCGACGTGCCGTCGGCGATCACGCTGGCGAAGGCGGTCGAGGATCTGCGCCTGATGTGGCTCGAGGAACCGGTGCCGGCGGAGAACGTCGACGCCCTGGCCCAGGTCAAGGCCTCCACCAGCACCGTCATCTGCAGCGGCGAGAATCAGTATACCCGTTTCGAGTTCCTGGAGCTGCTCCAACGCCAGGCCGTCGACGTCATCATGCCCGACCTCAGCAAAGTCGGCGGCATGCTCGAGGCGAAGCGCATCGCCGACATCGCGGACGCCTTCTACGTGCCCTTCGCCCCGCACAACGTCAGCTCCCCGCTGGGGATGATGGCGGCGTGCCACGTCTGCGCCGCGGTGCCCAACTTCTTTGTCCTGGAGTTCCACGGACGCGAGATCCCCTGGTGGAACGACCTCTGCGAGGGCGACAAACCCTTCATCCGCAACGGCACGATGCGCGTCTCGGAGCGCCCGGGCATCGGCGTCGAGCTCAACGACGCGGTGGCCAGGTCGCTGCTTTGGGGCGGGGACACCTACTTCGACTGAGGAGGAGGTCGCTACAGCGTGAGGGCGTGCACTCCCGCCTTCGGAAGGGACGTGGTGGCCCACAGCCAGGGCGCTGCCGCGTCCGACGCCCCGAGAACGGGGCTACAAGCATGCTTTTGCGGTCTCCGAAGTATCAGGTTGTCGGCTTTGGCGAACACGCTACACTCTGGTCAGCGATGGTCTAGCCATAGCACAACGAGAGGAGCGCGAGCATGGCCAAGAAACGATGGTTGTTCCGCAGTAAGGAGCGACGAGACGCCGATGCCGTCGCCGCCTTCTTGCGCGACCTCGCTGCCGGGGTCGAGTCAGGCGAGATCACCTTTCAGCAGGCTGGGCAGCAGGTGCCCATCGCGGTGCCCGGCGCCCTGGACCTGAAGGTCGCCGCCGGTGAAAAGGACAAGAAGCGCGGCACACGCACCACGCTCAAGCTGGTGCTCAAGTGGTCCGAGGGAGACGTAGACGAGGGCACCCTCAAGATTGTCTAGCCCCACAGGACGGGATGGTCTCCCGCCCCACGGTCGAGACCGGTGGACATCAGCCGTCGGCGGGCCTAACCGACAACGGACAACGGACAACTGAAAACCATGTTGACCATTACCACCATCAAGACCTTCATCGTCGACGGCGGCTTCCGCCCGTGGACCTTCGTTAAGGTCGAGACTAACGACCCGGGCCTGGTCGGCTGGGGCGACTGCACCGACTGGGGCGCGCCCGGGCCCGTGACGGCGACCGTCGCGCGTTTCGCCGACTTCGTCGTCGGCCGCGACCCGATGCAGGTCGAGGCCATCTGGTGGGACCTGAGCGCAGCCTCGGTGCGCCATACCGGAGGCATCGCCTCCAAAGCCGCCGCCGGCATCGACTCGGCGCTTTGGGACATCCGTGGCAAGGTGCTCGGCGCACCCGTCTGGCAAGTCCTGGGCGGGAAGCTGCGCGACCGGCTGCCCCTCTACTGGACCCACTGCGGATCGACGCGAGCGCGGGCCGACTGGGCCGACAAACTCGGCCTGCCGCGCATCGAGAGCTCCGACGATCTACGCGCCTTCGCGGAGGAGGTGGCCGCGCGCGGCTACACGGCGCTCAAGACCAATCTCTTCCCGCTCAAGGATCGGCCCGAGACCCACATCGAGCACCGCATCTTCGCCCACCCCAGCGGGGACATCACGCCGGCGCAGCTACGCAGCGCCGAGGCCGTGGTGGGGATCTTCCGTGAGGAGCTGGGGCCCGACGTGGGGATCGCGCTCGACGTCGCCTTCGAGTTCAGGCTCGGCGCCGCGATCAAGCTGGCGCGGGCGCTCGAGCCCTTCGACATGATGTGGCTGGAGACCGAGACCTTCGATCCCCAGGCGCTGCGCGTGATCCGCGACAGCACCACGACGCCGATCTGCCATGGCGAGAGCCTCTTCGGTGTCCAGGGCTACCGGCCCTACCTCGAACTCCACGCGCAGGACGTCATCATGCCCGACCTGGCGTGGAACGGCATCACGATGGGCAAGAAGATCGCCGACTTCGCCCACGCCTACGATGTCCTCGTCGCGCCGCACAACTGCCACAGCCCGCTGACGACGCTGATTGCGGCGCAGCTCTGCGCCACGATCCCCAACTTCAAGATCCTGGAGCTCGACGTCGATGACGCCCCGTGGCGCGACGACCTGCTGACACACCCCTTCGAGGTGACGGATGGGCACCTCAAGGTCCCCGACGGCCCCGGGCTGGGCTCGGACCTTATCGAGGCGGAGTTGATCAAGCACGCCGCCTCCGCAGCCTTCCCCGGCGCGCGCTGACCGCGCCATCCCGGTCAAGGGCGACGCCCAGGATCCCGCCCAAGGGCCAAGCCCGAGCAGCCTCGGGCCGGGGCCTTGGGCGGTGGTCTGACGGCGTCACCTCGCTAAGCGAACCTTTGATGCCTCTTGAGGCGGGTAACCGCTCAAGGACGCCGGAACGTCCTTGAGCGGGCTCGCGGGCGGCGGCACCTCGCTAAGCGGCCCCCTCATCGTCAGCGACGCGGATCACGGCGCCATTTGACCTTCACCCAGGACGCGGTATGGTCAGCACCATCACCGATCGACAGGAGCCACAGACCATGGACCTTGCCGCTGTCATCGACGCCACCGGCGGTCGCCTGGAGGGCGCCCCGGCGGACACGACACTTCACATCACGACCGTGACCCACAACTCCGCCTGGGTGACGCCGGGAGCCGCGTTCGTCGCGCTGCGCGGGCGCGTCCACGACGGGCACGCCTACATCGACGATGCGCTGAGGCGCGGTGCGGTGATGATCGTCGGCGAGGGATATGCGGAGAGCGTGACGCTCCCCGTGCCCTACCTGCGGGTTCAGGACGCTCGGGCCGCGCTCGCCGACCTCGCCGCCGCGCTCCACGGCCACCCCAGTACGAAGCTGACCACCGTCGGCATCACCGGCACCAAGGGCAAGACGACGACCTCGTGGCTGATCCGCCACCTGCTGCGCGCCGCCGGACACCCCACGGGCCTGCTCTCGACGCTCGGCTACAAGCTGGAGGACGACGAGCTCCACCAATTCCCCGCCCACTTCACCACCCCCGAGGCGCCGCAGTCCCAGGAGACGCTCGGGCGTATGGTCGCGCACGGCTGCACCCACGCCGTCATCGAGGCGAGCAGCGAAGCGCTCGCCCAACAGAGGCTCCGCGCCACCCACATCGACATCGCGGTCTGGACCAACCTGGCGCCCGAACACCTCAACTTCCACGGCGATATGGAGGGCTATTTCGAGGCCAAGCGCCTGCTCTTCGACGCCGCCGACCTCGCCGTGCTCAATGCGGGCGACAGCTGGGGCATGCGATTGACGGACCGCCCACACACGACCTACGCCGACGCCGCCGGTACCTGCGCCGACTGGTGGGCCGACGGGGTCACCGAGGCGGGCGGCGGGCTCACCTTCACGGTCCACCACCCCGGCGGGCGCTTCGCCGCCGAACTCCCGATGATCGGCACCTACAACGTCGCCAACGCTATGGCGGCGATCACGGCGGTGGCGCAGCTCGGCGTGGGGATCCCGGCGATCCGTGCCGGTCTGGCCTCCTTCCCCGGCGTGCCGGGGCGGATGCAGGTGCTGAGGACCGCGCCCGTGCGCGTGATCCTCGACTTCGCCCACACGCCCGACAGCCTGCGCCTGGCGCTGGCCACGCTGCGGCAGACCACGCTACGGCGCCTGATCGTCGTGCTGGGCTCCGCCGGCGGCCCGCGCGACCCGAGCAAACGCGCGCCGCTGGGCGAGGTCGCCGCAACGCTCGCCGACGTGGCGATTTACACGGAGGAGGACTGCCGCGACACGCCGATCTACGATATTCTGAACGAAATGGCGCGTGGTGCCCGCGAGGCGGACCACGACAACTTCCTGCTCATCCCCGACCGGTTGGAGGCCATCCACCACGCCCTGACCCACGCCGAAGAGGGCGACACCGTCGTCTTCTGCGGGAAGGCAGGCGAGATCACGCTGGAGCGCGCCACCGAGACGCTGCCGTGGATCGAGGAGGACATCGTCCGCGGCGTGATGGCGGAGC
>CAZYYC010000318.1:2638-4825 GCA_964650935.1 uncultured Anaerolineales bacterium | reverse complement strand
GCACCGGTCAGCAGCTCGATGGCATCCAGCTCGGTGAAGACAGTACCCGGGAAGGGATACAGGCGCGTCCCGCTGCCGCCCGGCGCGTTGACGAAGGCGGCCAACGCGTTGACGTCCTCGAAGACGCGCTTCTCCACGCCGACGGGCACCATGATCTCCACACGGCGACCATAGACCGCGCTGAGCACCGTGTGGATCGTGCCGCCCTGCGGATGCCCAATCTGCACCGCCGCCTGTCCGAAAGGATCGAAGGCGTTCGCCCCCTTGAGCACAAGATCGCCCTCCCCGAGATCATCGATGATATCGTAGACCTCTTTGCCCCGCTGCCACTCCCCCCTCACGATGATGACATCGCCGGCGAGTTCGGCATCGGCAGACTTCCGCCCCGGTGCCACGGTGAAGCCACGGCGGAACCCCACCCGGCTGAACCCCTCAGCCTGGCCCAACGCCGTCAGGATCTCCTCGGCGACGTAACCGTTGGTCGTCCCGGCGATGATCGCCAAGGTTCCCCTCTCCAGCACGTCCCGGACCCGCGGGTGTTGCGCCATCCCCTTGCCGATGAGCCGCTTACCCATCGCAGTCGTGATGCAGAACTGTTTCATCTTTGACTCCTCCTCTGTGATCCCATCTGATCATCGTAACCGGTTTCTCAGTTTCAAGCCCCAGAACAACCGGCGGACCGGTCGCTACCATCCCTTGGAACCCACCTGCTTCATCTGCCTCAGACTTCGGCAAAGCCCTCCCAGACGTCCGGAAGACAGTCCATCGCCTCAACGGGCAAAGGGCCGCGATTGGCGTAGGCGATCGCCGCCTCCAGTTGCGCTATGTCAGAGACCCCGACCATCGCGGTGGAGACCTCAGGCTTGCTGATGGCGAAACGAATCGCCGCCTCGACCAAACTGCTGACGTAGCCCTCCTGCACCAGCAACCTGAAGCGCCGCGCCAACGCGACATCCTCGGCATAGGTGGCGGCGGTGCCGATCGGTGTCACGCGTGCGGCGGCGTTGGCGACACGATCCAACGATCCGCTAAGCGCACCGGCGGCGAGCACCCGGATGGCAATCACGCCCATCTGCTGCTCAGCAGCCCTGTCGATCAACCGCGCGTAGTCCTGGAACGGATATCCCGCAGGCACGGGCAGGCCCGCCGTGGGATTGATCAGGTTGAAGCATGCCTGCACCGTGTCCGCCCGTCCCAACCCGATCGCCCGGAGAAGACCTTCTGTCTCACCCAGCCCATTGATCCCGTAGGCACGTACCTTACCCCGCCGTTTGAGCGTCTCGAAGGCAGATAGCGCGACCTCTACATCGGACAGGCTCATCATACCACGGTCGGGCTGCCGCGCCTGCCCGACGACGTTGTGCAGCTGGATGAGGTCAACGTACTCGCGCCGCAGACGTCTCAAGCTGCCCTCCACCGAAGCAATGATGGACCGTTCGATATCGACCCACTCTTCAGGCTGCAGATCGACCTTGGTTCCCACCACAACATCAGCGCTCAGTTCCTCAAGGACCAGCCCCAAGCTTGTCTCAGAGACTCCATCGCCGTAGGCACGGGCAGTATCAAAGTAGGTCACGCCCGCCTCGATAGCCCGGGCAACCGCAGCGACCTTGTCCTTGTGATCGCCTCTGATAAGCAGTCCGCCTACTGCGCCACAGCCAAATCCCAGCACGCTTACGTCGAGACCCGTCCTGCCCAACTGGCGATGCTCCATCCGATTCCTCCTCTTCCAAGGCGCTCCGTCGAGTTGAAGCGACACAACGTCTCCAGTCCGAACCTCAGGGGATTCGACAGGATCAGGTCCACTCGCCATCGCGGGCTCAGTCACCTGTTAGCGTCTCCGCGCCGGAGGCGTCCACGGCTCTGTCGAACCTTCGCCGATACCGGTCCACCATCCGCTTGATCCCGGCCCGATAAGCCTCCAGATAGGCCGCTAACAGCGCGCCCCGGTCCTCGCCCTGCAGGTGGCCTTCGTGCTCGAGATAAGCCAACAGGCGCTCAAGCTCCTGATCGAGGAAGATGCGCACGCCGGCGCCTTTGACGGTGACGGCATAGCGTCGGTCCCCGAGGCTCTCGATCTCGGGCTTCCTGAACCAGAGCTGATAGGGGTTGCCGTACCCGGAGAAGGTCGTCGGATGCTGGGCGAAGAAGGAGGCGAGCGCCCGCTTCACGCCCTGTTGCCCTCCG
>CAZYYC010000318.1:0-2538 GCA_964650935.1 uncultured Anaerolineales bacterium | reverse complement strand
GCAGAGCGGACACTGCTTCGCGTCCGCCTTCAGTTCGACGCCGCAGATCACACAGTACGGCATGCTGCCTCCTTATTGGCCTCGACCTTCACGGACACGCCTTGCCTCACCAGAAAAGTGAAGAAGGCACGCTCGACGACCGGCTCCTCGATGACACGGCTGAAGGTGATCTTGAGCTTGTCGCTATAGCCCACCACCGCGCAGTCAACGTGGGCTACGCGTGAGGGTCCCAAGATGAAGTCGAAGGTCTCGACATGCGGCATCATCGCTGCGGGAAGCTGCACCATACCTAGGTTCGACAGCGTGCTCGTATGGATGGCAGGCCCCGACAAGGCATACCCTATATTGATCGCCCGGTTCTTGACGAACAGCGGCAGCGCCCGGAGCAGAGGGTTCCGTTCCGTGCGGACGTTCATCGCCACGCGCGATCTAAGGTGCTTGGCGGTGACCTCATACCGCATATAGTGGTGGACCGATGACAGGATCTCCTCGAACGTATGCTCCCCTTGAGAGGGGTCGATCGTGGGACCGACATAGGACGCGAAGTTGCGCAGCGTCTCCGACGGGTGAAAGCGACGCAGATCCACCGGCACCTGCAGTCTGACAGGCCGCAGCCGAAACGGGGCCTCGCCGGTCTGGATCTCGGTCAGGACGTGAAGGAAGGTCCCAGCTAGGTACTCGGTGATAGAGACACCGAAGCGCCGGCTCTCGGCCTTGATGGCCTCGACCGACAAGGTGCCGGTCGTGATGTCGATGTCATCAAAGGGCAGCGGTGTACCCGAGACATGGTAAGCACGGCTTGTGCGCCGTGGCTTGGGCGGACTCTGCCCCGCAAAGGCGACGAAATCGTCCGCGACCTCGCCAGGCCTGGGCGCCTCATCACAGTCAAGCACGCCGTGCGTCGCCGGCACCTCAACACCACGCAACCGCAGGTACTGCGCGACCAACGTCTTCAGGAAAACCATAGCCCCGGAGCCATCGGAGACGGAATGGAAGACCTCCAACGCGATACGCCGGTCGTGATAGCGCACGCGGATCTGGAACCCGTTATCCTTCTCCGGGGTCAATCCCATACAGGGATTGATCACATCCGGCTGAACCCGGATCTGCTCGTCGGAGTGGCTGAAGTAGTGCCAGAAGAGCCCCGATCGCATCCTTACCGCAAAGCTCGGGACCCGCACCAGAGTCGCGTTGGCAGCCTCCTGGAGCAGCCCGGAATCCACCGGCTCCATCAGCGTCGCCGAGACACGGAACAACCCCGGGCGCTTCCGGCTCTTGATCGCCGGATAGATATTCGCGGCGTTGTCCAACCGGTACCGCCTCCGACCGCTCTGCCACTGGCTATTCAACGCTGACCTCCAACGCGCCTCCTCACGCACCCCGATGTCAACAAAACACACCGCCGGAGTGTTAGTATACCACTCCGGCGGCGAATGCCACGCAGTTTGCGGGTCAAGACAGAGCCCAAGGGCAGTCCTCTTCCTTCAAGCCACCTGGGATAAGCCTCGCCCTGTAGAGAAGCTGTTATGTCGTCGCGTGGGATCAGGCGATTCGCTCAAGGTCCACCGACACGGGGACCGGATTCCTGATGATGTCCAGAACCGGCGACGTGTTCTGGACGTACTCACACAACTCCAACACGTCGTCGCGCGGCGCGTCGGTCTTCACCCGATAGTTGACCCGGATATCGTCATAACCAGGGAACATCATCCGACAAACCAAGGATGGCCCCCTTTGCGGGCAAACTGCTCCAAGCTCTCCTGAAACCGATGTTGCGCTCCGCGGTAATGGCCCCTAGCCAGAGCCAACTCTCCCAGATAGGCCAGCACGTGACCGACTCCATCCGGCGATGCGGCCTCCCTAGCGAGCAGCAAGCTTGCGTGAAGCCGGCGCTCCGCCGCTTCATAGTCCCCCAGCATTGTGGCAAGGCGGCCCAGCCTAAAGAGCGACCGCAGTCGGTCCGGGCTACCCAACTCGTTGTAGATGGCTAGGCTCTCCTCGACGTGCTGTCTGGCTTGCCGATACTCACCCAGATCGCGGCACACATCGCTGAGCTCGCATAGACACCGAGCGGTACCATCTTGATATCCAAGCTCTCTACTGAGGGTAACAGCCTTGTGGTAGGTCCTTTTAGCTTGGCGATACGCACCGCGCCGTCGGTCCAGGTGACCCAGATCGCTAAGCGTCGCTACCATGCCTCGCCGATGGCCAAGCTCTCGAAACCCGATGAGGGACTCGTGCAGGTGTTCCTCGGCCTCTTCGTAGTCGCCAAGTAGGACCGAGACCCACCCCATGCGGTTGTGGGCCCACGCGATGTCGCTGTCGTCGCCGGACTCATCGTAGATCACCATGCTGTCTTGGTAGTGCCGTCTCGCTTGCTGCAGCATGCCTTGCAGCGCAACACTATCGCCCAAGACTCTGTAAGCGTCAGCCACTTCTTTTCCGGCATGAGCAGCGCGCAAAATCGCCAGGCCCTCCTGGGCGCGATCTCTGGCGCGCGCGTATTGATGGAGGCAGACGTAGATGCTCGCCTGCCGG
>CAZYYC010000317.1:3814-4829 GCA_964650935.1 uncultured Anaerolineales bacterium | reverse complement strand
TGCTCGGGCGGGGTTTTCCGAAACCCCAAAGTGTCTTCTGTGCCGGCGGGGGGGGGAAGACCTCAAAGGTCGGGAGTTGCGCACGGTGTGACAGGGGGTGTAGAATAGTGGGGTCGGTTGGGGCCGACGTCATACCTTTATGTCCCTCGTAAGGAGTCCTATGGATACTCGTAGCTCAAACCATCGGTCGCTGGTCCGGTCCATGCTGGGTGATATGCGCGTCTCGCCCACGAGCGAGACGCTGGTGGCGTTCTTGTCCTACTTGCTGGTCCTGGGCGCATTCATCCTGGCTTTTCAGGTCTTCACGACGGCCCGCACCGCCGCGAACTTCATCACCTTCGGCCCGGTGGGGCTCGCGCTCCTGGGCATCGGGATCCCCGTGGCCTACACCACGCTGGTCGCGGGGCGCCCGCTGGACGAGGTGGGCATCACGGCGCGCCAACTGGTGCCCAGCCTGGTCCTCTGCCTGATCCTCGGGTGGGACACCTTCCGCGAGACGTTGGGGCGGACCGGCTGGCAGCCGGCGCGCGAGGTCGTGCCCCTGATCGCGATGGCCCTGGCGGTCGGGCTCTTCGAGGCCGTCTTCTTCCGTGGGTGGCTCCAGCTACGTTTCGAGGCGGCCTTCGGCATCGTGCCCGGGCTGATCCTGGCGGCGCTGCTGTACAGTCTCTATCACGTGGGCTATGGCATGACCGGGCGCGAGATGCTCTTCCTTTTCGGGTTAGGGTTGGTCTTCGGCGCCGTCTTCCGGCTGACCAAGAGCATCTTCATCCTGTGGCCCTTCTATACCCCCGCCGGCAGCCTCTACACGAATGTGATCGAGGGGCTGACGATGCCCTTCGAGGCGACCTACGGCTTCGTGCTCACGCTGGTTCTGATGGTTGCGCTCGTCGCGGGGGCAGCGATCGGCCGGGCAAAGGCGAAGGAGGCGCTGACATGACGCAGCTGTTGCCGATGCTCACGGCGCTGGCTGCCGCGGCGCGGCGCCGAGAAGCACGCCGACCTGAAAGCCGTG
>CAZYYC010000317.1:0-3804 GCA_964650935.1 uncultured Anaerolineales bacterium | reverse complement strand
CTCGCCGAGCGCTCTCGGCGAGGTGGCGCCGGTGCCGATGGCGTCGCTGCTCTATCTGGGCAGCGGGCTGACGGCGCTGGTGCTGCTGAGCCTGCAGCGGCGGGACGCCACGGCGTCGGAGGCCCGGCTGCAGCGCGGCGACGTGCCGTGGTTAGTGGGCGCGCTGCTCGCCGGGGGCGTGGCGGCGCCGATCGTGCTGATGTTCAGCCTGCGCGTGACGCCCGGCGCGACGGCGTCGCTGCTGCTCAACTTCGAGGGGGTGGCGACGACGGTGATCGCCGCACTGGCCTTCCGCGAGGCGGTGGGGCGCCGGGTGTGGGGCGCGATGGGTCTCGTCACGATCGCCGGCATCGTGCTCTCCTGGGAGACAGGCGGGGGCCTGGGCGTTTCATTGGGGGCCCTGGGGATCCTGGGGGCCTGCGTCTTGTGGGGGGTGGACAACAACCTCACCCGCAATATCTCGGCGAAGAACCCGCTGACCATCGTGGCGGGCAAGGGCCTGGGCGCGGGCGCCTTCTCGTTGCTGCTGGCGCTGTTGGTGGGCCAGCCGCTCCCCGGGCTGGGGGCGGCGCTGGGGGCGCTGCTCCTGGGCGGGGTGAGCTATGGGGTGGGGATCACGCTCTACATCCTGGCGCTGCGCGATCTCGGCGCGGCGCGCACGAGCGCCATCTACAGCAGCGCGCCCTTCATCGGCGCATTGGTTGCCTTTCCCCTCCTGGGCGAGGCGGTGGAGGCGCGGTTCGTGGTCGCGCTGGTGTTGATGCTCGCCGGGACCGCGCTGCTGGTGACCGAGCGCCACAGCCACGACCATCACCACGGCTTCCTGACCCACGAGCACCGCCACCGCCACGACGACGCGCATCACGATCACGACCACGGCGACGACGGGATCCCGCCGAGCGGCCGGCACGCGCACCCGCACGACCACCTGCCGCAGCGCCACGAGCATCCGCATACGCCGGACCTGCATCACCGCCACGCGCACGCGGACGAGGGCTAGATGAGTGTGGAAGGACACCACGCAGCGAAAGGAAATCAGAGATGGATATCCTCGGGATGGATCTGTACGGCAATCGGCACGGTGCTCTACGTCTTGTCGCCGCGATCGTGCCGGCTCTGGGGTCGCTGACAGCGCTGGTGTTGATGGTGCGCCCGCCGTCACAAGCAGCGTCGGCGACGGTGCCTGTCGGATTGGTGCCCGATTTGGCGGGCATCAACGATGGGGGCTTCAACCGGATGAGCTACCAGGGCCTGCTCCGGGCCGGGGATGAGTTGGGTGTCAGCGGTACAGTCTATACGCCGACGAGCCCCACCGACTATGACCACCAGCTACGGCAGTGCGTCGAAGACGGTAACGACCTCTGCATAACCGTCGGATTCGCTTGGGCCGACGCCACCTTGGCCGCGGCCGAGACCTACACCGGCACCCGGTTCGCCGTTGTGGATGTCGCCTGGGAGACCTACCCCGACAACCTGCGTGGTATTGCTTTCGCCAGCGACGAGGTCGGCTACCTGGCGGGCACGGTGGCCGGGATGATGACGGAGAGTGACCTGATCGGGGCGATAGGGGGCATGTCGATCGCGCCTGTGGATGACTTCATCTACGGCTATCGCAATGGCGCGCAGTGCGCCAACGCCAAGGTCAGCACGGTCATCAGCTACGCGAACGATTTCGTCGATCCGGTGATCGGCGCCGAGATCGCTCAGGGCATGATCGGTCACGGGCTCGACGTCATCTTCGGCGTCGGCGGTCCCATGGGCACCGGTGCGGTGCTGACGGCGACCCAGTCCGGTGCGTGGGGCATCGGCGTGGATGTGGACTACTACAATACGGTCTACCAAGGCGGGGCTGTCCCAGGCTCGGAGCGACTGCTGACCAGCGCCATGAAGCGAGTTGACAACGCCGTCTTCGACACCATCGGGGACATCGTGTCGGATACCTTCACGTCAGGGACGGTGCGCTACGACCTGGCGACCGACGGCGTCGGTCTGGCACCCTTCCACGATGCTTACGACGCTGTGCCGCAGGTCGTCCGGGACCGGCTGCAGGCCGTCACCCAGGGCATCATCGATGGAACGATCGACGTCGACCGCCCCTGCGAAGCTCTCGTCTACTTGCCCCTGATCGTCAGTAACACTCCCTGAGTCATGCCGCCCGGATCGGTGGTACCGGCGGCTTTCGTCTACAAGGCCTTCCCGGCGATCTGGGGTGGGCCTAGGAGTAGGGTGGGTCGTCAAGCACCCATTCTGTCGGCCTCTGCTCCGCTTCGATCTAGATGCGATTGCCTTGCGCCTCCGCCGACTATGAGCCTGTGCGCGCTCGGGTATAATCCAGCACGGACGAGTCCCCCGAGGGCCGGCCTTGGGACCTAACCAGCAGCGAGAGGAGATCATGGAGGACCCGCTCATACAGATATTGGTGATCATTGGCCTGACGGTCTTGAACGGTGTCTTGGCGATGTCCGAGCTTGCCGTCGTGTCGGTGCGCAGAGCCCGACTCCGCCAGGCCGCGGAGAGCGGCGACGCTCGAGCCCGGGCGGCGCTGGATCTGGCGAACGACCCCACGCAGTTTCTCGCGACGGTGCAGATCGGCATCACCCTGGTCGGGATCGTAGCGGGTGCCTTTGGGCAGGCGACGTTGGTGCAGGTGCTGGCTGTCCAGCTGGCTAAGGTTCGGCTATTGGCGAACTACGCCGTCGCTATCTCTGCCGCCGTCGTGGTGTTAGCCACGACCTACCTCTCCATCGTGGTCGGCGAGTTGGTCCCCAAACGCCTCGCACAGATCGATCCGGAGCGAATCGCCGGCATCATTGCCGGCCCGATGCGGCTGTTGTCGCGGATGATGCGACCCGCTGTCTGGCTGCTCACCGCCTCGACCGAGGGCTTGCTGCGCCTGTTGGGTGTGGAGGCCTCGGAAAGCCCGGAGGTGACCTCAGAGGAGATCCAGGCGATGATTGAGCAGGGCACCGAGTTGGGGGTCTTCGAGGAATCGGAGCAGGATATGCTCGAGAGCGTGCTGCGTCTGGATGATCGCCGCGTCGATGCCTTCATGACGCCTCGCAGCCAGGTCACGTGGATCGATCTGGAGGACCCTGAGGATGAGATTCGGGAGGCCCTGCTGGCGGCGCAGCATTCGCGCTTCCCGGTCATCGAGGGCGATCCGGACGGTGCGCTGGGGATTCTGTACACCAAGGACCTACTGGTCAACCTCTTGCAGGGCAAGCCCTTCGATCTGCGCGCCGTGTTGCGCCCCATTCTCTTCATCCCGGAATCGATGTCTCCGCTCCGAGTCCTGGAGGTGTTCAAGCAGCATGGGAAGCACGTCGCGCTGGTGACCGACGAGTACGGTAGTGTTCAGGGGATGGTCACCGACATGGATATCCTGGAGGCGATCGCGGGGGACATCCAGGCGGAGGGTGAACCCGAGGTGCCCCTGGCGATACAGCGCGATGACGGCTCGTGGCTGGTGGACGGCTTGATGCGCATCGACCGGCTCTGGGAGATCCTGGATCTAGAGAGGGAGATGGAGGACGTCTACCGCGGCTACCAGACGGTCAGCGGTTTCGTGATGTCCCACGTGGAGGGGGTTCCGATCGAGGGCAAGTCCTTCGATTTCCGCGGTTTGCGTTGCGAGATCGTGGATATGGATGAGCGGCGGATCGACAAAGTGCTGATCAGCCCCGAGGTCACCGGCCCCTCCGTCGAGGGTGAGATCCACGCCTGAGAAACGGGGCGCTGGAACGCTGATCATGCGGTAGCAGACTACCGTGCGGTAGCAGACTACCGTGCGGTAGCAGACTACCG
>CAZYYC010000316.1:2027-4886 GCA_964650935.1 uncultured Anaerolineales bacterium | reverse complement strand
CCAGCTTCTGGAAGAGCCGCTCCAGGATCTGGCCCTCACGCGTATCGCGCGCGATCAGGTTCCAGATGAAGACCTCGTAGGGCTGCCCATAGCGGTGGATGCGTCCCATGCGCTGTTCCAGCCGGTTGGGGTTCCAGGGAATGTCGTAGTTGACCATCAGCGAGCAGAACTGCAGGTTGATGCCCTCACCCGCCGCCTCGGTGGCGACCATGATCTGGGCGGAATCCCTAAACGCGTGCTCGGCCTCGATGCGGGCATCCATGGACATCGAGCCGTCGATGGTCACGACGTCATAGCCCCACTCGATCAGCTTGCCCAGAGGGCGACCCTGCCCGCCGTCCCCCGCCAGGTAGTCGAGCGTGTCCTTGAACTCGGTGAAGATCAGCAGCTTGCGGTCGCCCAGATTCGCGAGGATAGCGTCGCGCAGCGCCGCCAGCTTGCTCTCCTCGGCCTGAGCGCGCACGACCTGGGCCTGAGCCACCAGGTCAGTCAGCTCGTCGATCTCGGCCTGCACGTCGGCGATGTTGCGGGCGATGGTCAGGTGCTCCACCCGCGCCTCGATGTCCATCCGTTCGGCCTCGGGCAGATCGTCGATCTCCTCCTCGGTGAGGTTAGCCGCCTGCAGGTAGTCCTCGCGCTCCTCGCGGATGCGGTCGGGCAGCGTCAGCAGCTCCTCCAGCCGCGCCTTGCGCCGCTCCAGCGAACGGCAGACGGCGTGGGTCGACGAGGTGAGCCGCCGCTGCAGGATCATCAGCGCGAAGGCGATGCTGCGGTTTTCCTTGGCGCGGTCGAAGTACTCCTGGACGTAGCGGGTCACGCCGTTGTAGAGCGCGCGCTCGCCGTCGGTCAGACGGAAGGCCACCGTGCTGACGTGGCGCGGTGGGAAGATAGGCGTGCCGTCGAAGCGCTTCATGTCCTCCTTGAGCCGCCGCACGAAGACCGGGTTGTCGCCCTCGCGCACGGACTCCTTCAGCAGGTCGGTGCGCCCGAAGAAGCCGGGGCGCAGCAGGTCGAGGAAGAGGCGGAAGGCCTCCTCGTCGCCCTTGTGGGGCGTTGCCGTGAGGAAGAGCAGGTGCTCGGCCTGCTGGGAGAGGATCTCGCCCACGCGGTAGCGCTGGGTCTTGTCGATCTTGCGCTCACGCTTGGTCTCGTAGAGCGTCGCCGCCATCTTGTGCGCCTCGTCGACGATCACCAGGTCCCAGCGGGCGCTGCGCAGCGTGTCGCGGACGGCGGGCTGCTTGATGAAGTCGATGGAGACGATCGCGTCGTCGTGCTCCTCCCAGACGTTGCCGGCCCAGCCCGCGTTCATCATCGCCCGGTCGACGATGACGAAGGACTCGCCGAAGCGCTCCTTGAGCTCGCGCTGCCACTGGCTCTTCAGGTGGCCCGGCGCAACGACCAGCACCCGGCGCACGCGCTGGCGTAGCTGCAGCTCCTTGAGCACCAGCCCCGCCATGATGGTCTTCCCGGCGCCCGGATCGTCGGCGATGAGGAAGCGTACCCGCGGCGAGCGCAGGGCGTAGTGGTAGACGGCCTCGATCTGGTGCGGCAGGGGGTCGACCTGCGAGACGCTCACCGCCAACTGCGGGTCGAACTGGTGGGCCAATCTCAGCCGGTGGGCCTCGATGTTGAGGAAGAAGTCCTCCGCATCCAGGGTCCGCGCCGCCTCCGTCGCGTCGAGCACCTCGATCTCGACGAGTTGGTCGGGGAAGACGCGCTTCGACTGGAAGGTGTTGTGCCCGTCCTCGAGCACCACCTCCAGGTGCACGTAGCCCTCGCGCGCCACGAAGGTCTTGACCTCCGCGGGCGCCGCGAGGAAGGGTGCGGTAATACGCTGGCCTGGCTGGAGCTCCATAGCACAACTCCACAGCTACACATGGCACAAGGAGAGAGGTTTCAGCGACCCATCCTAGTGTAGCGCAGACCATCAAAAAACACAAACCACGCTGCCCGCATCAAATTGTCAGGATTTCGGAAGGCTCCACCGGCACCTCCATCCTGTTGGGCAAGAGGATCGTGGTCGCCGGACCGATCTTTGAAGTATAATGAGTGGGAAAGGGGTGAGCCATGACCGTGACCTATGATGAACTGCTCAAACAGGTCGACACTCTCGGCGTCGAGGAGCAACTGCGACTAGCAACCTATCTGCTGGAACGTGCCCGCCAGGAGGTGGCGCAGCAGAGAACTCGCTACAAGTGGAGCGACCTCTGCGGACGCTATCCCCATCCGATGCTGGGCGAAGACGCACAGGCTTGGATCACGCGTACCCGGCGAGCATCGGACGAGAGCCGTGCTGGAAGCTGGGAACATACAGAGTGAACCTCCCGGATGTGCTGAGCAGCAGCCGACGGATGTTTCTGGACACCGCGCCTATTATCTACTTTGTCGAGAGGCACCCGCGCTACTTCGCTGTGGTCAGTCCGATATTCGAACGCATCGATGATGACGAGCTTTCTCCGGTCGTCTCGCCCATCACGCTAGCCGAATGCCTGGTCCATCCCTACCGGATGGGGCACACGGAAGCAGTACTGATGTTCAGAGAGCTCCTAACGCATCGGATGCGCCTCGTTCACATTGAGGAAACCATCGCCTCCCAGGCAGCTGAGCTACGTGCCCGCTACAACCTCAGTCTGCCCGATGCGTTTCAGTGCGCCGTCGCGCTCAGCGCCGGGTGCGACGCCTTTCTCACCAATGACATCGACCTCCAACGCGTGATCGAGCTGAACGTAGTGGTCCTGGATGACCTACGTTAAGTAGTCGCCGCGAGGATCAACTGCGCCTCTTCCGTAACAAATGGCACTCAAGCTTCACCGGCGGGGCTTCGTCCGGCACCATCAGCCCCACGGGCTTGCCGTGGCG
>CAZYYC010000316.1:0-1927 GCA_964650935.1 uncultured Anaerolineales bacterium | reverse complement strand
GCTTCACCGGCGGGGCTTCGTCCGGCACCATCAGCCCCACGGGCTTGCCGTGGCGCGTGATGATCACCATGGAGGCCGTGGGTCTGGGCCGGCTACCCATTCATCCGCGCGAGATTGCGCACCGAGAGCGCGAAGAAGAGCGCCGTGAAGGCCGCCAGCACGACCATCGCCGGCGCTGCCCCTCCCGCGCCCCCCTCCCCCAGCGCCGCGCGCAAGCCCTCCACGCTGTAGGTGAGCGGCAGCAAGCGCGCCACGACCCGCAGCCCCGCCGGCATCGAGGCAACCGGCACGAAGGCCCCACCGAGAAACATCATCGGGAAGCGGAAGACGTTGGCCAGCGTCTGCGCCTCGAAGACCTCCTTCACCGCCACCGAGACCCAGACCCCCAGTGCCGAGAAGGCCGCCGCCGAGAGCACCATGACCGGCACCAACAGCAGCCAGTTCACCGCGCCCAGCCCGAAGGTCAACGCCGCGATCGCCAGCGTGACGAGCGTCACGATCAGCCCGAAGACCATGCCGCCCAGGAGCTTGCCCGCCAGCAGCGCGGACAGCCGCATCGGCGCCAGGAGCAACCGTTCCAGCGCCCCGATCCGCCGCTCGAAGGTGATCACGATCGCCTCCATGCTCGTCGTGCCGAAGAGCAGCGTCAACCCGAGCAGCCCCGGGACCAGCTCCTGCGGCTGGGTGGGGTTGCGCAGCGTGAAGGCCAGCAGGAAAGCGAAGGGGAAGAGGATGCCCCAGCTGATGTTCGGGGGCTTGAAGTAATAGGCGCGCAGATCCTTGACCAGGATGGCCCAGATGCAGCGCAGGTCGTCTTGCAGCATCGCGATCACCTCCCCTTGCCGTTCTTCTCGGCGCGCATCGCGTCGGCGCTCAGGCCCGTCAGCTTCACGAAGACGTCCTCCAGGCTCGGCTCGGCGGTGTGCACCGCGACCACGCGCCGCCCTGCCGCGTGCACCTCATCCAGGGCCCGGCGGATCAGAGCCTCGACGCTGTCACCGGTCAGACGACGGCGCTCAGGCGACGCACCGCCCTCGCCGGGTGCGACGGTCGTCACCTCCACCGCCGTCGTGCCGTTGGCCTGCGCCCTGAGCTGCTCGACGGTGTCGAGCGCCACGATCCGCCCCTTGACCACCAGCGCAATGCGATCGCAGAGGCGCTCGGCCTCCTCCAGGTAGTGCGTGGTCAGGAAGACGGTGACCCCCTCGTCGCGCAGCCCGGCGATCATCTGTCGCAGGTTGCGCGCGCTCACGACGTCCAGACCCGTCGTCGGCTCATCGAGGAAGACCAGCGGCGGGCGATGGGCCAGCGCTGCCGCAATGGTCAGCGAGCGCCGCATCCCGCGCGAGAGCTGCCCGAAACGCGCGTCCCGCTTCTCGCTGAGGCGGAAACGATCCAGCAGCGCCTCCGCACGCGCCGCGCGCTCGCGCCGCGGCACGCCGTACAGCCGCATCGAGAAGATCAGGTTGTCGAAAGCCGAGAGCTCATCGTAGAGGTTCGAGCGCTCCGGCACCACCCCGACGCGCTTCTTGATGCGCGGGAGGTCGCGCGCCAGGTCCAGGCCCAGGATCTCGGCCTTCCCGGCGGTGGGCTCGGTAAGCCCCGTCAACATGCGGATCGTCGTCGTCTTTCCCGCGCCGTTGGGCCCGAGGAAGCCGAAGACTTCGCCTCGCGGCACCTCGAAGTCGAGGTGGTCCACCGCTAGGAGGCCGCCCGCGGCCCCTGGATAGCGCTTCGCGAGGCCCGCGACGTGGATCGCGGGTGTCATATCGTTCATGTCAGTGTCCTTGTCGTGGTAGGGTGATAGGGGTCATGTTTGGGCCGATCCTACAGCGCCTCGTTGTCCGTCGTGGCAAAGACATTGGGTAGCAGGCCCCGGCGGCGCAGCGCGCGCAGCAGGTGCGCGAGCCCGAATCCCACCAGGAAG
>CAZYYC010000315.1:0-4908 GCA_964650935.1 uncultured Anaerolineales bacterium | reverse complement strand
CGCCCTCCGCCACAAGCTCCGCCATCGTCGACGTGTTGCCGGTCCTGCTGTCGTAAAGTACGAGAATCTTTCCCATCATATTCCCCTAATCAGTGCGCGTCAGTCCAGCGCTGACAAATAACGAGTAACGAGTGACGAGTAACCTAAAGGTCTCTGATCAATCGTTACTCGTTACTCGTCACTCCTCACGTCCCATGACGTACCACGCCGCCACCAGCGGATCCTCGACCGAGCTGCGGGTATGATGGTCCTCGCCCGCCTCGACGATGATCACGTCACCGGTCCTAATCGGATGGTCGACGCCGTCGATGGGCAACACGCCCCGACCTTGAATGAAGATAAAGACCTCGTCGGTATCGTGGACGTGGACGGCCTCCGGATGCGCCGTCTCACCCGGCTTGAAGACATAGACGCCGCCATGGCTGATGGGCGCGTCGCCCAGCTCGGCGGGCAGCAGACGGGAATCGGAGGGTTTCAAGTCTTCTACACGTAGTCGTTTCATCTTTCAGTCTCCTCTGAGGTGCTAGAAGAAGGCTTCCGCCTCGCGCCAGATCTCAGGATCGTAGGTGATGCCCAGGCCCGGCCCTTCGGACACGGCGACCTTGCCCTCACGAATCGCGAAGGAGGGCGTGTACCAGGACGGGGGATCAACCTCCTTCACGCTCCATTCCTGATAGGGGCCCAGGTTGGGCGCCAGCGCGCAGAAGTGGAGCACCGCCGCCGCCTCGGCGCCGGCCTTGGGACTGTGCGGCATGATCGGCATACCGGCGGCAGCCGCGCGCTCGGCGACCCACAGGTTGCGCAGCAGCCCGCCGTTGTACATCATGTCGGGCTGGACGATGTCGACGACGCGGTCACGGATCATCCAGTCGAAGGTCCACAGGCTGGAGTCCTGCTCCCCGCCGGCGACGGGCAGCGCCAGCGCATCGGCGACCCGCTGTGTCGCCCAGTAGTCCTGCCAGGGGCAGGGCTCCTCCAGGAAGGCCACGCCGTGGTCCTCCAATAGAGCTGCGACCTCGATGGCGTGTTCGGCATCGTAGGAGCCGTTAGCATCGACGTAGAGCGTCACATCGTCACCCAGGACACGCCGGACCAGCGGCACCAGGCGCTCGGTGCGTCCGGGGGCGGCATCGGCGTTGTGGCTCATCCGACCGCCGATTTTGAGCTTGACCGCGGTCGCGCCGGTCGCCGCGACCCGTGCCGCCAGCAGAGCGACCTCCTCCTCGGCGCTCGTGTCGCGCCGCGTGCTGGACAGGTAGACCGGGATCTCGCGCCGCACCACATCGCCGAGGAGCTCGCTGACCGAGCGCTGAGCCAGCCGGCCCAGCATATCGAGCAGACTGAGCTCGACGTAGGCTACCGGACACCAGAGCGCGAGACCGGCGAGTTTGTAGGCGCTACGCTCGATATAGACCTTATCGATGAGCGAGGGCAGATCGCGGGCATCGCGCCCGGCGAAAACAGGCACCACGACGTCGCGCAGGATGGGCCAAAGGTAGGCGAGGCGATCGTTGACCATCGCGACGCCTACCGCCCCCTCCTCGGACATGGTCCGAACGAGCATGCGTCCGCGGACCGTCAGAGCCTCGATGGAACGGATAATCACGGGTTGGGGGACTGCCGTGTGGAGATCCACCGTGTGACACCTCCAGGTTGCTGCAGGGTGCAAAAGGCCTTTGGGGTTTTCCGGAACCCCAAAGGCCTACGCGTGTGCACTACGTCCTAGCCGAGGGATGACTTGCTGCGGGTGCGCTGCAGCTCGTTCTCGGGAATCCGCTTGTCCAACAGATCGAGCGAGATCTCGGCCGCCTCGCGCGCCTCCGCCGGGGTCGTGGTGCCGATGGTGACCATGTCGCAGTCGCGAATCGTGTTCCAGACAAAGGCAAGGCCCACGACGGGGAGCAATCGGCCCGCCGCCAGCGGCTTGATGGTCATCACGGGCTTCTTGGCGTTCTGGATGATGCGCATCACCCAGTCGGCCTCCACCTGCAGCAAGAAGCCCGCGGCATTGTAGAGCTGGATATAGGTCTCGACGTCGGCATTCTGCTTGTCGGCGTAGACCACGGTTTCCGGCATGTGCGTCGAGAGCCCGGGGATCATGCCGCGTTCGCGGATCAGCTTGGTGTACTTGTCAAGATCGCGGATCTTCATCGTCATGCGATCCGCCAAGGCATCCGTGATGGCCTGGTGGGGCATGCAGAAGGTCGCATTGAGCGCCTTGCAGGCATCGAAGATGCGCTCCGGCTCCATCTCCGCCGGCCCACCGGGCACGATATTGAAGTGCGGGGTGATGATGCGGATCAGGCTCTTGCCGCTGCGCTGCTCCGCTTCCTGAATCGCCTCTTCCAGCTTGTCGGACATCGGCCCCATCACGGCGTCCACATCGTACTCGAGGAACGTTGTCAGGATCTCGGCGACGCTGTCGCGGTCGTGATAGGTGGTGATGAACTTGTCCTTCGCCTTGCTGGTGTGGGAATAGCCCAAGAACCAGTTCGATCCGATGATCAGTCGGGGCAGCGAGACGCCGCCCACCATCGTACGTGGAAATGCTGTCACAGTAAGACCTCCTGAAATGTGTTGGTGACCCTAACCAAATAATGTCGGCGGGCTGCTGCCGCAGTGACGATTGACGGGTGATCCGGAAAGCTCCGATCAATGATCACCCATCACTCGTCACGTCATCTACTCACCCTGGTCGCAGATCTCAAACGTCGTCGCGAGCGCCGCGTAGACCTCACCCTTGGGCCGAAACTCGTGCCCAACGTAGAGATTGTACCCCGTTTCGGCGATCGCGCGACAGATCCCGCGATAGTTCAGCTCCTGCGTGTCGTCGAGGTCGCGCCGTCCAGGTACGCCGGCGGTGTGGAAATGGCCGATCCAGCGGATGTTGTCGCGGATGGTCCGGATCAGGTCGCCCTCCATCACACCCATGTGGTAGATATCGAAGAGGACCTTGACGTTCGGGCTGTCGACTTGCTCGCAGACCGCAAAGCCCCAAGCGCTGTGGTCGCAGTCATAGCCGGGGTGATCGATCTTGGAGTTGAGCAGCTCGATGTTGAGATTGACGCCTTTGGCCTCAGCATAGGGGGCGACACGCCGCAGCCCCGCCACCGTCGTCGCGATGGCCTCGGCCTCGCCCAACCCCTCGCGGCGGTTGCCGCTGAAGCAGATCACGCCGGGGATACCAAGCTCGGCGGCGATGTCGATGGACTCGTGCAGTTCGGCCTCGATGCGATCGTGCTGCGCCGCATCGTTAAGGCCCACCGTCAGGCTCTCGTGCCCACCCATGATGGCGATGGCGAGGCCGTGCTCACGCGCGAGATCCACCGCCTCGGCGAAGTGCGCATCGCGTCCCCAAAGCTCGATGGCCGGAAAACCCATCCGGGCCACCCGAGCCACGAACGATGCCAGCGGTATCTCCGCCGGTCTGACCATCGGATAACAGACCGATTGTTGGATACGCATAACGTCCTCCTGAATACGCTAATCTCGGGCCGCGAGGAGGCGTGTACCTCCCAAGCCAAGGAACAGACAGACCACGCCGGTGATGGCAAACATCAACTGGATGCCGATCTGATCGGCGACAATCCCGCTCAACCACGGGCCGGAGAACATACCAACGGCATAGACCGCCTGGAAGAGCCCCATCGCCGTCGCCCGCTGGCTCTCCTCCACATAACGAATACTCAGACCCATCATCACCGGATAGCCGATACCGCTCGCCAGCCCCATCAAGATCTCACCGGCGAAGATCATCGGGACACCGCGCGCGAGCGCCATAGCGCCGAGTCCCGCCGCGATCAGGGCGAAGCTCACCGCCACCAGAGGTCGCGATCCGAAGCGCCTCGCCAGCGTCGACACCGCCAGGTTCCCGAGGAAGACCAGGCCGATGTTCATACTGAGCAGCATACTCAGTGCCACATCGCTGGCCCCCAGATTCTTGGCGAGGTTGGTGGAGAACCCGAAGGTCGACGACCAGATCGCGTACTGCGCCACGACCCCCAACAGTGAAGGCAACAGAACATCCCGCCGCGAGATGAGCGTTCCGATCTGGCGCAAGGTCGGAGGGTTGAGGTCGCGACGGGGTTCGCGGACCAACAGCATGGCCAGCATCGCCAACACCGCCATGACAGCGGCGCCATAGAAAGCCAGCGAGTAACCGCCGAGGGCGTTCAGCGACCCGGTCACACCGGTCGCCACCATACGAGCAAGAGCGTTGATCGCCGAGAGGATAGCCGAGGCCCGGACCGCCTCCTCGGGCGGGAAGAGGCCACTGAAGACGACCACGAGCAGGACCCATGAGCCGGCAGCCAGTCCGGTCAGCGCGCGCCCGACCGTCAGGCCCAACGCGCCGTCAGACAGGCCCATCGTCAGCGATCCCAGCCCGGCGAGGGCGAAGCCCACAATGATAAAGGGTTTACGTCGCCCGGCCCAGTCGGCAGCGATCCCCAGCGGCAGGCGGATGATCGCCTGCCACAGGCCATACATCGAGAGCACAACGCCCACCGCAGCAAGGTTGCCGACCTTACCCTCCACGTAGACCGACAGGGTGGGAACGTAGAGATATTGGGCCGCCCAGTAGAAGCAAACCGCTGCGATATAAAGTACAAAGAGAGCCCGTCTGGACGACGGTGCCGTGGTAGATGCCATTGATTGGACTCCTAAAACAGTAGGGTAAAGGGCTAAAGCGCTGCGCCGTGACGGTTGACGATTGACCGGAGTCCGGTCACCCATCAGGTGTCACGTGATGATGTCCCCTCGCCGCAGCGGGATGCCCCGCTCGCGGAGGGCACTCTGGACTTGGGTCACGTCGATCGCGTCGGGGGCGACACCCTGCCGGACCGCTAGCGTGGCGGCGACACCGGCGACCTGTCCGGTGAGAGCCGCCGGAGGAATGACGCGCGAGAC
>CAZYYC010000314.1:0-4928 GCA_964650935.1 uncultured Anaerolineales bacterium | reverse complement strand
CGTGTGAAACGTGATCAGGTTGCCATCGTGGGCGCTGCGAGCGCGTTCGTCGCCGGACCGGCTCAGGATGTGCAGATACTCACCATCAATGACCATGCTCGCATAGTGACGCGAGGCCTGCTCCAGCGGGCCGACCGCAACCAGACCCGCAAAGCGCCAGTCGACCATGTTCTTCGAAACGTGGAGCTGCAGACGTCGGCGCTCGTTGTTCGGGAGGTTGAAGCGCCCTGGAGGCAGTCGATCCGGGCGCGTCATACTGTCGGTCGCCTGCGTGCTGAGCAGCCAATAGAGCCGCGTCACCTCATCGTAGAGCACATGGAACTTCATCTGCCCACCGGGGCATGGCACATAGAGCACACGCTTGCCCGACGGCACCGTCTCCAGCATCGTCGTCATCTCCCCGGTGCCGGGCACATCACCGTTCTCCACCACTTTGGCTATGCAGGCGTAGCCGGTTCCGCCTGTGTGGGCGCGCATCCATAGGTGGAAGGTCCGGCCCGTCGGGTCCGTCCAGAGGTGGTCGGGATCCACAAACTGCACGACGTTGGTCTCCAACCAGCCGATGGGCGCGCAGGCTCGCCCCGGTGCCACCACGCTACCCGCCGGATAGGGCGCCTCCCAGAAGGGCACACCGAAGCTGTCGATCTCGGGGGCGCGCCTTGCTCCCGGCATTACATCACGGAAGACTAACTCCGACGCGAAGGTCCAGGCTTCATGCCGGGTGAGGTCGGCGGCGACGGGCGCGCGCATCAGCACCGGCGCCAGCTCCCCCACGTACCATCCGCGGATCTCGTCCGTCACACGGCGTTCCATCACCAGGTAGACGCAGCCGTGGGCGTAGTGCACATTGCACGGCGCCTGATGCCAATACTGGCCTTCCGTAAGGCGCGTCGGTGCTGACCAGCTCTCACCGCCGTCCTCCGAACGCACGACCATCAGGTCGCGCGCGTGACCGAGGACGTAGAGCGAGTCCCCGGCGACAAAGGGACGCGCGTGCATAAAGGGATAGAAAGCGCGCAACGTCCAGCTCTTGCCCCGGTCGTCTGAGGTGTAGATTCGCCCCTGCCAGAGCCCCGCCGACTCGGGGATCTCTCCCTTCGGGCCCTCCAGATCCGCGACCCCGGGACCCCCCCAGTCGGTCGTCGCCACCAACCGCCCACTCGGGAGGCGCGCAAGCCCCGGGCTGTAGCAGAAGATTCGCTCCGGGTCCGGCGACTCGCACACGGTCACATAGTCATCCGCCAACGGACGCACCATCACGCGATCTCTTTCTGCCAGACCGAGTACTTCTCCCGGATCACGAACCCGATCTGCTGGTAGAACCGCTGATCGGAGCCTACGTGAACGCGGGTCGCGCCCTCCTCGCGGATACGGTTGATCAACGCGTGGATGGCGGCACGCCCGAGCCCCAACCGCCGGTGGTCCGGCGCCGTGCCCACCGGCTCGAGGATACCGATGCGATTGCGCGCGTCGTACCACATCGTCGCGAAGGCGGCGACCACGCCATCCGGTGCCCGCACGTGCAGCGACAAGTCCGCGCGGTAGTCGGGCATCCGGGCCATCAGCCGGAACCCCTCGACCGCCCGGCCCGGGTAGATGGGTTCATCCGCATAGCCGAAGGCCCTGGCGTGCGCATCGCCCTTCTCCTCGGCGCTCACGGCATCGCCGTCGGCGAAGCTATAGCCCTCGGGCAACGCAACGGGGAGCGCGTCAGCGATCTCCAGCACGCCATCGTGGTCGCTCCACGACTCGCGTGTATAGCCGTGCTGCTGGGCCAGGTCCGTCAGGCGCCCGTCACCGCTCGGAACGAAGAGCCTGATCCTGCGCCGGTCGCCCTCGACCTTGCCCATCCGCTCATCACAGAACCCGAAGAGCTCCGCCAGCAGGGCTTCGGGCAGCTGCTCGTGGCGCAGCTGGAAGAAGGCCTCCCCGTCGTCCTCACCCTCGGCGTTGACCACTGCCTGGATCTCGCCGTCACTCTCCCAGATACCGATCTGCGCCGCCCACGCATCGAGCGAGATCGCGTGCATGGAGCGAGCCAACGAGATCGAGAAGCTCCAACGCTCGATCGTCCAGTTGTAGGAGCGTCGGAAGTGCGCGTAGGTTTCGACAAGAAAGTCACGAATCCTCAGAAAGTCGCCATCGGTGTAGGGTCGCATCGGGTCCCCCTCTCTGTGTGCAGGCTATGAGATCTGAAGACAGCAAGAAGAATGAGGAGCTACAGGCGATACACGGCCTCATACTCCTCCGTGAGCATGCGCAGCTGAGCCATCTCGTGCCGAAAGGCATCGATCAGATCCGTCGCCGGGCGCGTGCGGGAGGTGAGCGTCAGGGGCAGCCCCTCCAGTTGCAGGTAGTATTTGGCACAGATCGGGTAGGCGCGTGCCTCCAGGGCCGAGCTGACCCCAAGGAAGGCCTGCAGTCGCGCGGCGCCCTCCGGATCCTGCTGCCAGTTGCGGCAGAGCCACGTATAGAGCTGCGGATGGAAGTTGCCCATCACGCCCGAGTAACCTGCAGCCCCAGCCTGCAGCGACCCGAGCAACGTCGCGGCGTTAGCGTTATAGAGCTTGATGTCGCCCGCGACCGCCAGCTTTGCCCTGATCTGCCCAAGGTCGCAACAGGTATCCTTCAGAAAGATGAAGCGCCCGGCGCTAGCACACCACGAGAGCGCCTCCGGTGTCAGCAGCCGCTTATAAGGATAGGGACACTCGTAGAAGCCCAGCGCGATCGTGTCGGGGATGATCTCCAGGAACGTCTCCAGGTTCGCGACCCAGACGTCGTCTCCCTCCCCCTCCTGCGCAAAGCGATTGGTCACCAGCACGACCGCATCCACACCCGTGTCGGCCACACGCCGGACCTCTTCAGCCTGATCTTCCAGGTTGCCTGAGATATGGCCCGATGCGATCACTTCAACCCGACCATCGACCTGGTCCACCACCGTCTGCGCCAACCCGACCCGCTCCGCCAACGACAGGTAGAACATCTCGCTGGACTGGCAGACGGCAAACAGCCCATCAACCTGCCGGTCGAGATACCATGCCACCTGAGCCTGCAGAGCATCAAGATCGATCTGCCCTTCCTCAGTAAACGGCGTGACCATCGTCGGCCACACGCCATCACGAATCGATTGCATCATCACACCTCGGTTCCAGCCGCATTCAGGAATAGAAGTTCACGACGGCAACATAGAGCCCTATGGGGCTACCACCCTGGCGAAGAACGATGCGCCAAGCCGCTCCTTTTCGTCCACATAGACCTTTCGCACGCCCTGCGCCCGCCGAAGGGCCTCACGCTTCAGCGCGATATACTCCTCCCGCAGCTCCGCACTCTCCCTCAGCCGGTCGCGGAAGCGCAGATGCCGCGCCAGCTCCGCCGATCCGTGGGGACAGACGTAGAGATGGTGCGCGGGCCACACAGCGCGCACGGTCGAGAAGGGCACACTGGGTGTGGGCCGCTTGTAGGCGTACCGCTCGGGAATCCCCTGGTCCCCCGCAAAGGCATAGCCAAGCGCCGCCAGGGCCGCCGTCGCCGCCTCAACCGTGGCGTCCGGTGCCAGCTCGATGTCGATATCGAGCACCGGCTTGGCGATCATCCCGGGGATCGCGGTGCTACCCACGTGGTGGATCGCAACAGCGAGCACACCCAACACAGGCGACAACACGGCCATAAGGGCAGCAGCCTCAGCAGGCCACGTCGAATTGTAGGGAACCACGATGGGCGAGCGGTTCCCCTCCATCAGCAAACCAACCCGTACCGCCGATCGGACGGGTTCAAAGACCACGCCTCCGATCGTGCTCCTGCCGTTGGGTAACCATCAGCCGTTACCAGACCGTGCCCGCCCATCTACACCGTATACCGCTGTGACCAACTCTCTGGAAACGTCAGCGCATTGCCATAGACAAAGCGGATGAGCTGTCCATGATGCTGCACTTCGTGCTCCAGAAGATCGAACGCCAGATCAAGCTGTGCAGCGCTTATGTCCTCAAGATCGAGATCCGCCAGCTGGCGCTGCGTGGCCTCGAGAGCAGACAGGACCGACGACTTCTCCCGCGGCGCCGTGAGGCTACACGCGAAGCCCTGCCATCCGCCCATCTCAATCGCCCGGAGGTAACTCTCACGTGCACCCACCACGCACCAGAGCTGACCGGCGATCCGATTGGACGGTAGGCCCCGCAGGTCGAGCCCCAGTGCCGCTTCATCGAGGTGGACGACCAGAGCACGCGTCAACTCGAAGGACCGGAGCAGCTTCGCCTTCAGGATGCGCCTCATGATCTCGCGTCCCCTACAGCACGCCGGCTCGCGCGCTCCCACTCCTCCTCGAGCATCGCGTACTCGTAGCTATCGACCCAGATCGGCTCGCCCTCAGGCGTCGTGCGCAGGAACCCCGCTTTGAGCCGGTGCGCCTCACGTCGCATCCCCAGCCGCTCCAAGAGCCGCCACGAGGGAGCGTTCCGTGGATCGCAGGCGGCTTCGACCCGATGGGCGCCTAGTTCCGAGAAAGCATGCTGCAGCACCCGACGGCAGGCCTCGGTAGCATAGCCGTGACCATAGAAGAGCGGGTTGAAGATATACCCCAGCTCCCACGTGCGCAGCGCCTCGGGCTGTTTGCGGGTGCAGGTCACGTGTCCGATCAGCTTGCCCGCCGTCTTGAGGCAGACCGCCCAATAGCCGGGCGTCTCCACGAAGTAGTCGACGACCCCCTGCAGCCCCTCATCGGAGCTCGGGTACTCATAGTCATACTTCGTCACCTCGGGCAGCGTGACATACTCGCGAAGATCGCGCCAGTCATCCTTCTTAAAGGTGCGGAGCTGTAGCCGTTCTGTGTCCAGCAGCATCAAGATGAACCTCCCACAGCGAGAGCGGGCAGCAAGCCGAAGTCGCCCATGGCCCGTGACACGGACCACCGCCATTGTATAGCATGCGGTTGA
>CAZYYC010000313.1:0-4930 GCA_964650935.1 uncultured Anaerolineales bacterium | reverse complement strand
AACGCACAAAGAAGGTGAACGCCTCTGCTGCCTGCAGCGCGACCTGACTCACCACTTGAGGAAAGAGGCCCAGCGTCAACGTGCCAAGAAGCAGAACCAGAATCAGCAAGAGCACGATCCGGTCCTCGGGGACCGATGTCCTGACCTTCTCACTCTCCGGCGGCGTCAAGAGGACACGTACCGCGCTGATCAGGCCCATCATAATGCCGGCACTACCGATCAGGGCGACAAGGGCCTGAAAGAGATTCTCCTGAACCATCAGACGGTAGAGCCCCCATCGAGCGCTAAAGCCTAACGAAAGGGGAAATCCAGCCATGGCTACGCCCCCGACCATAAAGGCGAGCGAACGCCACGGGACGACCCACGCCGCACCGGCGACGACATCCAACTGATCGTCCCCGTCACCGAAGTGTCGCAAGCCATCCAACCCCAGCGTCATCAAGCTCAAGGCAAAGGGCCTCGCGATCAACACGACCAGCGAGAGAGCTAGACCGGCGACCTGGCCCGACCCCAGAGCAACAAACATAGCTCCATTGTCGACCAGCGTCGCATAGCCCACCAGACGTCCCAGGCGCCGCTGTGAGGCGGCCAAAGCACCGCCCATGATCATCATCAATAGGCCCACACTCGTAAACAGAGAGCCGAAGGCTGCCTGTTGGCTCAGCCAGGTGTAGGACTCCAAATACGCCAACAGAAGGAACCAGACGGTCCCGATGTTCACGGTGAAGAGAAAGGTGACCACAGGCGGGGAGCCGTCCATCGCGACCGACGAGAGCCAGGACTGGAATGGAACGGCACCCAACAGAATCGCCAAGGAGACACCCAGCAGGATCGTCGCCGTCTGCAGAAGCCCCTGATCGCTGGGAAAAATCGCAAACTGCTCCAGCAGCAGCTGCGTGACCATCAGTCCGGGCAGGGCAAGGGTCGCATAGACCATGTATTGTAGCCCACCCTTCTTCTTTAGGTCATCCGACTGGAGTTCACCCTCTTGGAGCGGCTCGTGAAGAGGAAACACCGTCATCACGGCAGCCATCTCCACCAACAACGCAGCATAGACGACCTGCGCCACCATCAGCGCGCCGGACAGCAGCGCCACGATGATCAGGCCTGAGGGAAAGAAGTTCGAGTGGGGCAAGAGGCGCCACGCGACGATGAAGAGGCCGGCGGCGGTAGCCGTGATGAAAATCAACGGCAGCCGGTCCACATCCTCGACAACCAACAGCCGTCCGAAGACGGAAATGGGCGCGCTCAGACTCACCGAGAGAGGCCCTATCGAGATGGTCTGATCCGCGGGAATGAAGGCGATCATGCCGGCCAAGAGGCCGGCGACACCGGCTGCGAACCACGCCACAACCGTCGTCCAACGCCGCAGGAGTTGTAGCAGCGCCGCTGCCAACAGCGGCACGCCAATAATGAAGACCGGCCCAGGCAGACTCATGCGGGTACCTCGGTGACGGTCAGGTAGGAGGCCGCAAGGCCCACCAACAGATTGGTCCCCACGAGAAGCGCACTGACCAGTAGGCCCGGATCCTGTGCCGAGTAGAAGATGTCCAAGGCGGCCAGGAGGTTGAGGAGGCCCACACCGACGATGCCGGGATCTTCCTCCTCTGTACCGAAGAAGAGGATAGCCAACACCACCAGCAGGAAACACGCCAGCCCGAGGTCCGCGGAGATATAGGGCAGCGCATAGCGTTGTGAAGCAAGCCACGAGACGACCGTCGCCGAAGACAGGATCATGAGCCGAAACGGTAGATTTGTGGCCCATCGAACGAGCTTGTCTGATCCGGGCTGAGCACGGCGGCGCACGCCGGCGCTCACCAGCAGTGAACCACTGATCATCCAACCGACGACGACTTTCATCAAGACCAGCTCAGGACGTGTGTCGAAGATGCGCGCGTAGAGGACGCCTACGAACAGGTACTGGACCAACAACGCGAGGAACCGAATGCGCCAAGCGTTGATCAAGTAGATCACAGCACCGGCAGCAAAAATCCCCCACGCTGCAGGTAGCGAGACGAACTCAGAAAAACGATCGAGCCAAGCGATAAATGAGTTCATCCGCCTCCTAGGATCAGCAGGATCAGAAGCAGCACCAGGACCGACCAAAGGATTGAGCCGCTGCCCTCCACCACTTCTGCCGTCACGCGAAGGACGCCAAGTAGGTTCTCACTGCCCTGCCAGGCCGCGCGGTAGAGCCACTGCAGGTCGAGGAGCTGGATCACCGGCTGTCCGCCTATCCACATCCGCTGGAGATCACGTCCCCAACGCACCAACAGCCCCCCGCCCAAGACGGCGAACACCCAAAGAGCCAAGGGAAGCGGCTGAATCGGATCCACAGGCCGATACAGCACAATGGCGACGAGTCCCCCCAGGCTGATGACCACGCCTCCCACCAGAGCAAGCGTCAGGCGAGGCCACGCAGGCCGGACACGTCCTTCCGCGGGGCTCACGAGCCCCCGCAACAACGAGGCCGCCAGGCCGACCATACCGATGAGAAAGGCAACGCGCCAGCCCCATGGGGCTGCAGCCAGCACTGCAGTGTAGAGTCCGAACAGCGGCGATGGCGGCGTTCCCAGCAGCATGGCGCCGGCGATCAGTGTGGGCCACACCAGCGGCACAGCCCGACGCTCCAGCCGCCTGGAGAGCAACACGAGAGCTATCGACATGACCCACACACCCACCCCAACGAGGAGCAGGTCCCCATCAGATGTGACGATGGCACCTGTAACAGCCGCCAATAGCAGCCCAAATCCGGCGGGTAGCAGAGCTGCGCGCCGGAGCATGCTGAAGGACTTCAGCCCCGACCACAACACAGATAGACATCCCCACCCAATTGCCCAGCTGGGAAGGCCGTAGGCTACAGGCAGCGAGATCAGACGGTAGAGCAACGCGACGCCCATCAGTGGATTGAGCACGCTCATGAACACGTGCACCCGCGATCGGCGCAAGGTCTCGGCATGGACGATCTGAAAAGGGTAGAAACCTATCCGCAGGAATGCAGCCAAGGTGAGGAGCGCGCGCGCCGACTCAGAGGGTCGCACGAGCCACCAGAGACCGCTGTCACCATCTCGCAGCAGTAACAGCGAGACCGACCAGAGGAGCAGCGACGCGGCTCCGTTCAGCGCTGATGCCCACACGACGCGTTCTCCATCAGCGCCACCCACAAGCCGAGCCAAGAACCAGACCACGTCGAAGAGCGTCCACATAGCGAGGGTCATCAATAGAGATCCTGACGCCACACCGAGCCACGTCACGGTTAGCAGGATCAGCAAGAGCACGCCCGTGAGGGGCAGCGCGCCGGCCTGCTCGGCCACCGAGGTCCAGAGGGCACCTGCAGCCGCAACCAGAAGCAGGAGCACCAACCACCATATTGCCGGCTGTAGGTCCAGCACCAGTAGACCACCCGCGACGTCAGTCGGGCGCCAGACGGAAAGAACCCACTGCCCTTCAGACGGCGCGAGCGACCAGAGAAGCGCCAAGGCAGTGGCCCACACAGCGGACACAGGCTTACGCAGAGTGCGAAGTCCTGTGAACGAGCCGAGACCCAGGAGAAGCAGGCTGCCGCCCATTCCCAGGACCAGCAAGAGCGGATAGAAATACGTCATAGTGACCCCAACCAGGGATTCTAACATAGAAGAGGTGCATGACAAGCGATCGCCCCGAGCTGTCGACGTCGCAGCGGGCACCTAGGGCGTGGCAATCGCGACCACAACCGTCGGCGCATCATAGACCCTGAAGCTCTCGTCGAGCCGTGGAAGTCGCAGAACGTAACGCACGCCGCATCTCTCAGCCAGGGAACCACCCGCGGGCACCGGAAGGCCCGCATCGAGCAACGGGTCGTCGGTGATTGCCAGGGGACCGATCGCAGGGCACCGTGCAAAGACGTACACTTCCTGACCACTGAGGACCTCGCGATACCACGTCAGGGTTGCGGCATGCTCGTCCCAGCTTCGGCTCAACGCACCATAACCCCGCCGACTGGCAAACACCGTCGCGTCCGATCGCTCGAAGAGAGACACTAGCTCTGCAACCTTGGTAGGCCCCTCCCCGTCCAGACTCGGCAACACGACGTGCCGATAGTCGGTCCCGGGCACCGACACAAGAGGTACAGGCAGAGGGTGGTCCCAGGCCTCAACAGCCAGTGTGCTACCCGCCGCCACGTGATCGCCGATCCATTCAGACGCCGTGATCCAGGGATGGGGACGCGCGTAAAGATTCGCTTGGGCCAGCCCCAACAGACCCGTGGAGGCCAATACCAGCGCCGCCAGGCTGTAGCCCGCACGTCTCCCACAGCGTCGACCGACCCACTGTAGAGCATAGGCGGCCCAGGCGACCCACCACGGGTAGAGCGGAAGCAGATAACGCGGAAACTTCACCATCAACCCTGCGATCGACCCGTGGGCAACAAGAGGCCACAGCCACGCAGGATGGCGGAACCGGCGCGTACGACGGTCACGTTCGAGCGCCCCAACCAGCAGACCAAGGCCCCCTAAGACGACGGGCAGCGGCCCCAGACCCCACAGCGCCATCTGCGCCAGGGGATAGACGAAAGGCAGGGTCCCCACGTACTGCTGCGTGTAGGGGAAGACGTAGACCCCACCCGCCATCAGACTCTGAATGTAGGGCCCACGCCAACAGGCGATGGGCGACAGGAGGGCCCAAGGTGACACAAGCAGGAAGCTGAGACCTGCATATACCAGCACGGACCCAGCTTTCCGCAACGCCGATCGCCGGTCACCGCCGGTCTGTAGCGTCCCAAGCACGATGGGCACAACCGCAACGCTCAACGACACCTTGCACGCCACAGCGAGACCCAGGGCAAACCCGGCACTGCGCCACTGCCGTCGGCACGCCATCAGCACCGCGCCGGTCACAAGCAGCGTGCCCAGTGGATCGACCGTGTAGAAGCGCGCCTGCTGAATCAGGAAAG
>CAZYYC010000312.1:0-4941 GCA_964650935.1 uncultured Anaerolineales bacterium | reverse complement strand
CTTCCCCCAAACCTCGTCGAGTTGGTCACGTGTGGATACCATCGCCAGTACCCGTGCGAGCGACGGTCAGGTCATCCACTCCGCTACCGCAGATGACACCATCGCATTCGACTTCGAGGGGAGCTGGATCGGCGTAGGGTTTACCACCAACCGCTTCAGCGGACACGCCGAGATCGCGATCGACGGCAACACGATGGCCACTGTGGACCTCTACACGCGTGCCGACGACACCGAGAGCTTCTACTTCGCTGATCTGGGCGATGGGGCCCACACCATCACCGTGACCGTGCTCGGCACTCGCCATCCGAATGCGACCAATGCCCACGTCTACCTCGACTACTTCGACGTATGGGATGGGCAACCGTTGGCCGAGGGGACCTTCGAGGAGACGCATAAGCGCATCTTCTACAGCGGCGGATGGGGCCGCGCGACCCACGCTGAGGCCGGCGGCGGTGGCTACGCCAACAGCGGCGCCAGTGACACAACAGCCTGGTTCCCATTCACCGGCGACTCCGTCACCTTCCAAAGCTGGACGGCCCGCGGTTACCACTCGGTCGAGATCAAGATCGACGGCGTCTCGCAGGGCTACGTCAACACCTACAGGCCGGACGTGGGACCGCGGGCCTTCTCCTTCGAGGGGCTGGGCGCAGGACCCCACGTGCTGGAGGTACGAAAATACCGCAACAACGCCACCGTGGATGCTTTCACCACCCCGGCAACAGGCGGCCCCTATGAGCCACCGATGCCCGTGGGCGTCATCCGGCTCGAGGAGGACCACCCCGATCTACGTTACAACGGCTATCCGGCACGCACAATGCCCCAGAGCTGGTCGATGCAAAGCAGTCTCTTTCAGGCCAGCGGTGGGCACAACGCCAGTGGATCGGTTGGGAGCACGCTCTCTCTGGAGTTCGAGGGCACGTGGGTCGGCGTGGGGTTCATCAACGGGGGTGTTGCCGAGATCTTCATCGACGGCGAGTCGCAAGGGATCTTCGACACTGCCGTTCCCGGCACCAACGGCGGCATCAGCAGCGTCTACTTCGATGACCTGATCACCGGTACCCACACGATTTCGATCACAGCCGTCTCCGGTGCCCTCCGCCCTGACTTTGTCGACATCTGGGATGGGCAGTCCCTGGAAACGGGTTGGTACAACGCTACGTTGGATGACGACAGCGGTCGCTTCCATTACGCTAACAAGAACTACTGGGGCAAGGTTGAGGAGCACTACGCCCACGAAGGGGATATCGTGCGCCAGAACCTGATCAACACGAACCCCAATCTCTGGTTCACTTTCGTGGGACGCGATCTCACCTTGCTCACCCGCAATGGCAACAACGCCATCCTCCAGGTGACGATCGACGGCGACTACATCGACGAGTACATCCTGACGCCGGAGTTTTCCAACCAGCCCTACGCCCTCCACTTCCCCGACCTCGGCGATGGGCCGCACGTGGTGCAGATCCACACCCGCAACTTCGGCTCGGTGGATGCTTTCGAGGTGAATCCCGCCGGCTTCTTCAGCTACACGCCGCAGATCACGTGGCACGATGACTCAGCCAAGGAGGAGCTCGATCCCGCCTTCGGCACCGGCTTCCTGACCACAGTCGCCATCGGCGACCTGAACGGGGACGGCGATGTGGAGCTCGTGGCGCCCGGCGTCAACGGTCGGCTCTACGTCTATCGTGGTGACGGCGCCGACACCGGCGACGGCACCCCCATCCTCTGGAGCTCGGACTTGGTGGGCGTAGCCGCCGAACCGGCGCTTGCCGACCTGACCGGAGACGGCACGACCGAGATCATCGTCAGCGGTTACAACGGCACGTACGCCTTCCGCTATGACGGCACCGTGTTGTGGCACGAGGAGAGTGTTCGAGCCTCCAGCGGCGACAGCGGAGGCCTCTTCGGCTGGGGAGGTCCCACGCTAGGCAACCTCGACAACGACCCCCATCCCGAGATCGTGATCGCCGCATCCGAGGATGCGCTCTACGTCCTCGACCACCAGGGCAACATCGTGGCGAGCGATCCCATCGGACGCTGGCCCAGTGTACCGGTCCTGGCTGACATCACCGGCGACGGGACACTGGAGATCATCGCGGCTCAGGGACACACGTTGAGCACCTACGCATATGACCCACTCGACGGGCTGAACATCCTGTGGACCTACACGCTGACCGACACCACCGTGAGGAGTGGCGTCTTTGGCTCCCCGGCTGTGGCCGACCTCACCGACGATGGCGATCCGGAGATCATCATCAACTGGGGCCACCGCATCGAGGCGCTCAGGGCCGATGGCACGCTCCTCTGGTCCACCTACACCGGTGCTGATACGCACTATCGTCCGAGCCCCATCACCGTAGCTGACGTCACCGGCGATGGGCAGATCAACCTGATCACGGCCTCCGCCATCAATGCCGGCTTCTTCATCTACGATCACCTACTGATGGTCCTCAATGCCGACGGCAGCCTGCTCTGGGAGCAGACGGTGGCAGATAGCACGGCCTCGGCCTCCGGCGTGGCGGCGCAGGATCTGACCGGCAACGGCGCCTGGGAGATCCTCTGGAACGGCGCGACCGACGGCTTCCTGATCATCCGTGGGTCGGACGGCAGACGGCTCTTCAACGAGCCGGTGACGGCCTCAGGCACGATCATGGAGTACCCCTCGATGGGTGATGTGGACGGCGACGGCGTTGCCGATGTCGTGGTTGCCGGTCGCGAGGGCATCTTCGTCATCAGTCACGTGGGACACTGGGTCGACTCCCGGCCTATGTGGAATCAGCACAACTACCATGTCACCAACATCAACGACGACTGGAGCGTGCCGCTGACCCAGCCCGACAGCTGGGAACTGCACAACACCTACCGCACGCAGACGCCCGAGCGATCGCCGGCCCCCTCCTATCGGATGGAGATCACCCACACAGTAGGGCTTGACAACGTCACAGTGCTGACCGACACCTTCTCCACATCCCCGACCGGAGCGCCACCGCAGTATCGATGGCAGACGCAGCTGGAATGGTACGCACCGGTCTACACCCTGACGTTCGTGAGCGAACTCACCGCGATGCAGCCGGGGGAGACACGACAGATCAACCAGGGAACGGAGGTCGCCTACCGGCTACCCTCCGGCTGGAACACCCTGAACCTGCCGCCGCTCTACGTCACGGCAGCGCGCATCCTGAAGATCACGCCGGAGATGCAGACCGTCAGCGTGGGCAGCACCGCCGCCTACACCCTCACGCTGCAGAACCCCGGAGCCGCGAGCGATGTCTTCAGCCTCGACGTCTTCGGTCTGCCGGCTGAGTGGCTGGCCTATCCTGCGTCGGTCAGCGTGCCTGCCGGCGCAGCCCTTGAGGTGCTCCTGGGGGTGACACCACCACCGGATGCAGCGCCCGGCGAGATGCCCTTTGCCGTGACGGTCACCAACAGCGCGGGCGCTGAGGACATGGCCACTGCCGATCTGCTCCTGGTGAATACGCTCGAGCTCGCGCTCGATCCCGCGGAGCAGACGGCCCCGACCGGATCAACCGCGACCTATCTACTGATGGTGACCAACCACGACGTCCTGGATCACAACTACGAGTTGGCAGCCACCGGGCCTGCGCTGGTCGAGATGCCCGACACGGTGTCGGTCGGTGCAGGTGCCACAGCCGACCTGCCGATCACCGTCACCGCCACGTCGCACGGACCACAGCCCTTCACCATCACGGTGGTCGGCAGCGGCGGGAGTGGCGCGGCGGACGGGCTCCTGAGGGCCGAGGGGCGCCGCGCCGTAGGGCTGGCCCTCGATCCTGAAAGTGGCATCGCCGGGCCCGGGACACCTGCCTCCTTCACCTTGACGGTGACGAACCTCGGCGACGTCGTCGACCACATCGACCTTGCGGTCAACCTGCCGACGGGCTGGAGCGCATCGCTGGAGGCCAACGGCACACCGGTGACCGAGCTGTCGCTGCCACCGCACCTCTTCAACAGCGCCGACCTACGTCTCCTGGTGACCCCTGACACGCTCGCACCGACCGGAGTCCATGGATTCAGCGTGACGGCTGTCTCACAGGCCCACGCCGCCGTTCAGGCAACCGTTGCCGGCTCGGTGGAGGTGCTCGACCGGGGCATCCAGGTGACCATCAGTCCCCAGCAGTCCACTCTCAGCCCTCTGCAGAGCGGGGGCTGGCAGGTGACCCTCACCAACGTCGGTGCAGTTGGCGACACCTTCGACCTCTCGGCTACGGGCATCGTCGCCCTGACCGCAGCTTTCTCCAGCGATAGCGTGACGCTCAGCCCAGGGGAGTCGCAGACGGTGCAGATGACGACCGAGCCCCTGCCTTTCGTCCTTCCGCAGACCTACGTCTTCCGTGTCGCGGCTACCTCAAGGAACGACAGCCGCATCGCGGGCGACGCACAGGCAGAGGTGACCTTCGCGATCACAGAGGGCGTCGAGCTGGCGTGGCTGCCCCACGACAAGACGGTTGAGGATACCCTGTCAGCCGACTACGTCCTGGTCATCACCAACACAGGCAACCTAGCCACCACCTACCAGATCGACCTCGCAGCGCCCGGCCTACGTGGCGCGTTCGACATGTCCGACGTAACCGTCCCGGCGTTGGGATCTGCCGCGGTACCCCTGCATGTCCGTGCAGCAGCTCCAGGTACCTACACGCTGACCGCAACCGTGTCAGGGACTGCTGCGGCAGACAGTGCCGTTGCCGTGCTCACCCTCGTTGGTGAACACGAGCCAGACCCAGAGCCCGATCCCGAACCTGATCCTGATCCGGAACCAGACCCTGGTCCGGACCCTGATCCAGATCCCGAACAGCCCCCTGATGGGGAATCAGAGATCAAGCTCTATCTGCCGTTGGTGAATCGGTAACACAGAGCGCGCGAATAAGCAGCTCAGGATATGACGCCGGGTCGGTTGGGGGCGCGGGCCCGCGCCGCCCCCCCCCC
>CAZYYC010000311.1:0-4962 GCA_964650935.1 uncultured Anaerolineales bacterium | reverse complement strand
CGCCGTCTACATCTGCTCTCTCTCTCGATCGCAACCCCTACGTAGATCATACGGTGCCAGGAGAACGCGGTGACAATCGCAACGTCTACCTGCACCCCCCACAGCATACTCCTCTGGGCACGATGGGTAGAGTTGTCTCGATGGGGTTCGGATGCGGCACGATGATGGTGGCGTATTTCCTGGCAAGGGAGACAATGCCCGAAGTACCACCTGCTCAATATGCGACGGCTATGGTTGCAGGCTTCCACCCCAGATTCATATATATGGCAACGGCGGTTAACAATGACGCCAGTGCTGCCTTCTTCGGGGCCGCGGTTATCTACCTGCTCGTACGGTGTGTAAAGCGTAGTGCTTCATCACGATTGCTTGGCTTGACGGGATCTGTGCTAGGTCTTGCGGTCCTGTCCAAGACAAGCACCCTGCTTTTCGTGCCCATAGCTTGTCTGGCGTTGGCCCTGTCGCCAGGCAAGCCATGGCGACGGCGATTCGTCGACGTTACCGTCGTCATGGTGATAGCAGTAGCGGTCGGAGGTTGGTGGTACTTGCGAAACGCCATTGCCTTTGGCGACGCTATCACACTCGGGGCTCATCTGGATAGCGATCTGGGTGTCAGGTCGCTTTCAGGTCGACTGGTTCGCGACGTCCTTAGCATTGAGTACACTTTTTGGGCGAATCTGGCTAGAACTACGGTTGCTCGTCTTCCCCTTGATTCCGTGCTGATCTGGTGGGGGCGACTCAGCTCGCTAGCCTTGGTCATCGGTGTCTGGCGTTGGGGATCGGGTTCGCCCTCTCCTGCCGAGCGGGTGATGATGATGATCCTGCTATGTGTCCCTGTCAGCTTTGCGCTGGCTCTTGTGGGCTTTTGGACTCGCACGCAGGCTTTTGCTTTCGGCAGGTTGCTTCTCCCGGCACTCGCTGCTCTGGTGACACTCTGGGTCTTCGGCTGGTCCCGCGCCTTGGCGGATCCGTGGCGTGGCTTGCTTCTTCGTCTCTCCGGTGGGTTGGTTCTATGTGCTGGCGTTATCACGCCCGTGGCCTCGATTTGGCCTCTCTATCACCCTTACTGGAGGTTTGACCCGAAGAACACACAAGCTACGATTGACTGGCGCTTTTACGAGCCGGATGGATCCGAGGTCGCCAGGCTGATCGGATATGGCATAAGCACGTCCTATGTGACCGAGGGAGCGTCAGTGGCAGTTGAGCTGTGTTGGCTCCCGATCGGTCGTACGAGCTCACCCGCCTCGGTCCTTGTTCACATCGTTGAAGCCAGCCAGGTTGGCTCTCCCACGGGCCCTCCCATCTATGGGGGACGAAGGACGTACCCCGGCCTTGGCAACCAACCAACCGACCGGTGGACGTTGTCGGAGCCCTTCTGTGATCCGCTGTGGGTCCGGTTGCCCTCAGGCGACGAGGTTCTGCCTACCCAGACCCTGATCGAGGTCGGGTTGATTGACGGTACAAGCGGTGAGCGTCTTGAGGTCCGGGATGGAGATGGATTTCCAGTGATGGCGATGCTACCTGGCCCCGCTCTCGTCAGCGCGGCTGACCTGGAGAGGGATATACTGACGGCTCAGTACGTGTTTGGTGAGTCCATTGTTCTGCATCGGGTGGATGCCGAACTGGACGGGCGAACTCTGGAGATGGAGCTGACGTGGCAATCACGGCATCGCGTGCCCTATGATGCTGTAATGTTCGTGCATGTAGTTGGCGGCGATGGCGCGTTAGTAGCACAGACAGACATTCCGCCGGCAGGTGATCGCTTTCACACCTCTGCATGGATTCCCCGGCAGATACTGACCGACACCATAGTACTGCCACTTCCAGCAGGGGGTGGGGGGCCCTATACATTGCGGTTCGGACTCTATGAACGTGAGTCGCTGCAGAGATTGCCAGTCGTTGGGAAGGACGGCGAACTGGCGGTTGATGATATGATCGTGTGTCATATCGGGGCCCCCGGGGGACTCTCCTGCAATTGACGCAGACTTGCCTCGGTGGCCTTCGGGTTGAGCCCTACATAATCCACTCGGAAAGAGGTGTGACGTGAGACGCTTGAAGCTGAGTTTCTGCGGTGTAGGACTGGTCTTGGTCGCTCTGGCGGCGTCTGGTGCCAGGAGCACATTGGAACTGAGGGCGGATCCCTTGGCACCTTCAGACGCGGCTAGCTTCGCACAGGTCGCACCCAGTGAGGAAGCGTTCGTGCCTGCCGGTGAATACATTCGGGGGTGTACGGAAGACACGGTTGGCATCGCCAAGTGCTTCATTGAGTCAAAGCCCCTTCAGGCTGTATACCTAGATGCGTTCTACATCGACAAGACCGAGGTTACCACCGACCAGTACGCTGCGTGTGTTGCGGCAGGTGCATGCCGTGAGCCGCTTCTGTTCAGTTCAACTACGAGGCCTAACTACTACGGCAATCCCGAATATGCTAATTATCCTGTCATCCACGTAGATTGGGAACGCGCAGATGCATACTGCCGCTGGGTGGGAAAACGGCTTCCGACGGAAGCTGAGTGGGAGAAAGCGGCTCGTGGCACGGATCATCGTCTGTTCGCGTGGGGCAATGAGTTCATCACGTGTGAGAAGTGCAACTGCAATACGTGGTACTACAACGAATGGGGAGAGCGGCGCGAAAGCCCTTGTGTTGGTGACACGTCACCGGTGGGAGGTTACCGAGATTACGTGAGTCCCTACGGCGTCTATGATATGATCGGGAATGTTCGTGAGTGGGTCAACGATCTGTACGCGAAGCACTATTTCATCGACGCACCTTATTACAATCCACAGGGACCGGAGAGCACTGTAACGGGTGAATCCCTAGTGCGAGGAGGCGGGTGGAAGGACACCTACACGCATGCCAATACATGGGGGCGCCTGGATGAAGCGGATATCTACGAGACTCACCTGATCGGTTTTCGCTGCGCAAGGACTGCCTACGACGTTCCGCCTACGCCTCAGCCTACGCCCACTCCCACTCCTTTCGCCACAGCTTACGTCGGGCAGGAAGGCGGCGCTTTGTGGATTAATCCTCCCAATCATCTCACCCTCATCGAGATTCCTGCAGGCGTGTTCGCGTCTTCGGAAACTGTGACACTGAGCCACAGCCTTCTTCCCAGCTCTCAGGGAGACCTACAGGGCGCGAATCACTTCTTCAGGCTTGACGTGCAGGGTGTCAGCGTCTCGACCGCAGCGCGGCCGCTGCCAAGCCCCGCGCGTGTCATACTAGCTTACCGGGAGTCGGGCGCTGTGGTGGAGGACACGATCGACTTGTATCGCGTCGCGGCGAGTGGCTGGATCACCGATGGGATCACTCGGGTCGTGACGCTGCCGGGATACTTCGTTGCTGATCTCGCGTCCACCGGGGTCTATGGCCTATTGGGCGCAACGCATCGAACGTATCTGCCCTCTGTGCTCCGCTGAATCAGACAGATGACTGCAACCGGCTCGTTCATCCGTCGGCCTCTCAAGTCTGGTGCTCCAGCCTCCGGACTAACGGCTACGTGGATCGGCGGGTCGACGTGGCGTCTTGTCGGATATGATGTGATCTGAGCGCAATAAGCCTATGTCTAGCGTAGCTACACGCCTGATCTCTTTGATCTTCCTACTGCAGTCGCGGTCGCTCTGCAAGGCGGGCGACCTGGCGGACGAGTTGGGGGTCTCCGAGCGGACCATCCATCGCTATATGGGCATGCTCGAGGAGATGGGCATCCCGATCTACTCGGAGCGTGGGCCCTATGGCGGCTTCTCGCTGATGCGCGGTTACAAGCTGCCCCCGTTGATTTTCACGGCGGAGGAGGCCACCGTCCTCTACATGGGCGCCGGTCTGGTTGAGCAGATGTGGGGGCAGGTCTACCACGAGGCGGTCACCGGTGTCATCGCCAAGCTCGACAATGTGCTGCCTGACGATCTGCGCCATCAGGTGGACGAAGTCCAGCGGAGTCTCGTCGTGAGCAGCTTGGCGGCACGAGATTACCGACCCTGGGCGCCCACACTGCAGGCACTGCGCGAGAGCATCCTGCGCCGTCGGCGTGTGCGGATCACCTACCGCAGCTTCGCGTTGGAGGAGACGCGTCGTGATGTCGACCCCTATGCACTGACCTTCCGGTGGGGGCTGTGGTACCTCGTGGGGTACTGCCGGCTGCGGGACGACATGCGCAGTTTCCGCGTCGACCGTATCAAGGAGGCCCGTGTCCTCAAGGAGACTTTTGACATCCCGCCGGACTTCTCCGCGCGAGCCTACGTGGAGCACCAGATGCAGTTTGATGATCGCTATATGGTGGTGGTGCGTCTCGACCCGATCGCAGCTGCACGAGCTCGCGAGCAAATGGGACACTGGGCGGAGATCATCGATCATGAGGACGGCTCGGCGACGGTGCAGATGCAGGCCTCGGACTTCGACTGGGCCACTGGTTGGGTGTTGGGGCAGGGGGGGCGGGCTAAAGCCCTGGAGCCCCCTGAGCTAGTGGCACGCGTGCGCGAGGAGGCTGAACGGATCGCCGCGGAGCACCGATCGTCATAGCGTTATGCGTCTACGACTGTCACGGCGGCTCTCCAACACGGCTAGGCGGAAGGGGTCATCCCGGTGGTCGTTGAGGCTGCGCAGCCACGGCAGGTTGGCGACGATGGGCGTGATGGGGCCGTAGGTGCCGATGCGGACGCGGTGGGCGCTCGCTGCCGCCTTGATCCGCTTCATCACGTCGGCAAGATGCTCCCCGACGAAGGGCGTGAAGAGATAGAAGACAGTGCCCTCACGGTAGTCGAGCGTGCGTGCGTCGGCGTTCACGAAGGTCGCGTTGTGAACGCCGAGCCGCTGCGCTGTGCCCTGAGCGTAGGCGCAGAGCACGGGGTCGATCTCGACGCCGCGCGCCGATGCTTCCGTGAGGAGGGCCACGATCAGTGTGATGTCACCCAGCCCGGACCCCAGATCGTAGAAGACGTCGTCGCGCCCGATCTCGGTGTGGTCGA
>CAZYYC010000310.1:0-4973 GCA_964650935.1 uncultured Anaerolineales bacterium | reverse complement strand
GTCGGGCTTGGCAGCCCGACCTACGGCGGGGTGTAGGGCGGAGTGTTACTCCGCCGGCTGGCTCGCCGGTGAAGGCGGAGGGTTGGAGGCGCTATGCGACTGTTGGGACTCGACATCGGCACGACGGGCTGCAAGGCGGCGGTCTTCGAGCAGGACGGCGCGCTCGCCGCGAGCGCGCGGCGCGAGTATGACGTGCTGATGCCGCGACCCGGGTGGGCCGAGCAGGACGCCGAGGAGGTTTGGCGTCTGGCGCAGGACGCGATACGCGAGGTGCTCGCGACGATAACGGGCGATGTCAGCTGCGGTGAGGAGATCGGCGCCGTCGGGCTGTCGGTGCAGGGCGAGGCGGTGATCCCGGTTGACGTGACGGGCCGCGCGCTGCACCCTGCGATCCTGGGAATGGACACGCGGACCGAGGCTCAGAATGCGTGGTTAACCGAGCATTTCGGCGCCCGAGCGCTCTATGAGCGCACCGGCATGCCGGTCCACACGATCAACACGTTGCCTAAGCTGCTCTGGTTGCGGGAGTATGAGCGCGAGACATGGGAAGCGGCGCACCAGTTCCTCCTCTACGAGGACTTCATCATCCGCAAGATGACGGGGCGGGGCGTGATCAGCCGGTGCCTCGCCTCCCGTACGCAGCTCTACGACCTGCACGCCGATGCCTGGTCCGACGAGCTCCTGTTGGCAGCGGGGCTCGAGCCCGCGCGACTGGCTTCCGTGATGCCGTCGGGCCGTGCCGTTGGGACGATGCACCCGACGTTGGCAGCGGACCTGGGCTTTGCACGACCGCCCGTGGTCGTGACCGGGGGCCACGACCAGGCTTGCGGCGCGCTCGGCGTCGGGCTGACGACGCCGGGGTTGGCGATGGTCTCGACCGGAACCGCGGAGGTCGTCGAGGTGGCGCTGGCGGCGCCTGTGATCAACGCGGCGCTCTACGAGGGCAACATTTCGGTCTACGTGCACACCGTGCCCGAGCTCTATCTGGCCATGACGCTGAACCATAGCGGCGGTATGCTTCTGCGCTGGTTCCGCGACACCTTCGGGCGCGAGGAGACGGTGGCTGCGGCGCTGTTTGCGGAGCGTGGGGAGGATCGACCCGACGCCTACGATCTCCTGTTGGCCGATGCGGCACCCGAGCCGACGTCGCTCTTGTTGCTGCCGCACTTTGCCGGGAGCGGCACACCGACCGTTGACACGGCGTCCAAGGGGGCCCTCCTGGGACTCACGTTCGCGACCTCGAAGGCAGATGTCGCAAAGGCCATCCTGGAGGGGCTGACCTTTGAGCTGCGGTTGAACCTCGATCTGCTGCGCGAGGGCGGCGTGGCGGTTCAGGAGCTGCGAGCCATCGGCGGCGGGGCGCGTTCGGACCTCTGGCTGCAGCTGAAGGCCGATGTCACAGGTGTCCCGGTTGCCGCGCCCCGTGTCACCGATGCTGCCTGTTGGGGCGCGGCGCTCCTAGCCGGCTACGGTGCAGGCTGCTTTGCGCGGCTTGAGGACGCTGCTGCAGGGGCGGTCGAACTGGAGCGACGCTTCGAGCCGTGTCCGGCGCGCGCGGCCCGCTACGCGGAGCGCTATGCGCTCTACCGGGAGCTGTACCCGACGCTGAAGGAGTTGCTACATCGTGTGTAGACCACCTTCCGGGTTGCCGGGGAAGTGGGGAAGCAACCCGGAAGGAAGAGTTAGAAGAGGTCGATATGAAGTCTTATACGTTGCCGTACAAGCCCGAGATCATCGTCGCCGGGGGTGGGACCGCCGGCTGTGCTGCGGCGATCGCCGCGGCCCGTCGTGGTCGTAAAGTCCTGCTTATCGAGGAGTCCAACGCACTCGGCGGAACGTCGACCACGGGCGGGGTGAACGAGTGGTTCGCCGATCTGGCGGGGCTGGGCGATATCTGGGACCGCCTGCTGGCAGAGCTGGGGCGGTACGGTGCGAGGTTCGGGCGTTACTACAATCCGGAGGTCGCCAAGATCGTCTGGCAGCTGATGGTCGAGGAGGCGGGCGTCGACGTTCTGTTGCATGCCAGCGTCGTCGACGCCGTTGCGAGCGACGGACGCGTGATCAGCGTGCGCGGCGTCGCTGCCAGCCACAGCTTCGACATCGGCGCCACGGTCTTTATCGACGCGACGGGGGAGGGTGACCTCTCCTGGCTGGCGGGGGCAGAGACGATGCAGGGCCACCCGGAGAGCGGTCGGACGTTGCACATGAGCCTGACCTTCATCCTTCAGGATACCGGCAGTCCCGTCACGCCGTATCTGCCCGCAGGCCTGGTGCCCATCGAGACCCAGGACGATCTGCCGGGGCTTCATGGCGGTCTGCGCCTGCCCGACGGGCGTGTCTATTGCAACATGACGAAGGTCATGGGATACGACCCCACGGATCCGATCAGCCTGAGCGACGCGGAGCGCGAGGCGCGACGGCAGATCGCGCGCATTGTCCACTACTTGCAGCGGACGCGGTTCCCCACCTACGCCCTGTGCAGCAGCGGCGCCCGCATCGGTATACGGGAGGGGCGCCGGGTGGTCGGCGACGTCGTGCTCACCGAGGCCGATATCACCCGCGAGACACCCGGCGATGTCGCGGACGGTGTCGCCGTAGCCACCTGCCAGATCGACTTCCACAGTCTGACCAAGCCGGGGCACGTCGGGTGGCGGCAGCGCGTCGAGCCCTACGCGATCCCCTACCGTGCGCTCGTGGTGCGAGGCCTTGAGAACATGCTGGTAGCGGGCAAGTGCATCAGCGGAGACCAGGTCGCGCAGAGCAGCTACCGGATGACGCCGACCTGCTGTGCGATGGGGCAGGCGGCGGGGACGGCGGCGGCACTGGCCCTTGAGGGGGGTGTTGAGGACGTGCGAGCGGTTGACGTCTCCGCCTTGCAGGCGATACTTGAGGCCCACGGGATGGTGCTCGACCCGCGGCAGCATGAGGCGTTCGCACCCGAGCTCACGCCGGATCCGACGCGCGGGGCGTAGGAGCCGGCCTTGCGAAGTCTAGGGTAGGGCGCTCGTTGGTGGTGTGCCTGGGGATGGTTACGAGCGACGAGACAGGTTGCGGCGTAACCTTTGGAAGGCTCGGAGTCTCGCTCAGTCCACGATGGAGGTGTGCGATGTCCAAGTCGGTCTACGATTTTACGGCGACGTCGATCATGGGATTGCCCAAGTCCCTGCGGGACTACGAGGGCAAGGTACTCCTGATCGTCAACACGGCGAGCAAGTGCGGCTTCACGCCGCAGTACGCCGGGCTTCAGGAGCTCTACGAGAGCTATCGCGACCGTGGCTTTACGGTGCTCGGATTTCCCTGCAACCAGTTTGCAGCTCAGGAACCGGGCAGTGCGGACGACATCCGGCAGTTCTGTCAGGTCAACTACGGCGTCACCTTTCCGATGTTCGACAAGGTGGACGTCAACGGCCGTGAGACACACCCGCTCTACAAGTACCTGAAGAAGCAAGCACCGGGCGCGTTGGGCATCAAAGCGATCAAGTGGAACTTCACCAAATTCCTGGTGGATCAAGCGGGAAACGTGGTGGAGCGCTTCGAGCCGAATGTAGAACCGGCGGACATCGCCCCGGCGATCGAGGCCTTGCTGAACGCAGACTAAGCACGAGGAGACGATCTATGCGTATGATGGAGAAGACGACCTGTTTTGGCCTGATCGTGGGCACGCGTGGTTTCTTTAACGCCGAGCTGGCCCTTGGGGCGCGGCGGGAGCTGCTGGGGATGCTCGAGACCAAAGGCTATGACTATGTGATCACACCGGAAGAGGCGACGCCGTGTGGCGCCATCGAGACCCGGCAGCACGCCAAGCTGGCGGCGCAGCTCTTTCGCGAGCATGCCACGAGGATCGACGGTGTGATTGTGGTCCTGCCGAATTTCGGCGACGAGCTTGCGGTCGTGGAGACGCTCGAGATGTCGGGGCTTGACGTGCCGGTGCTGGTGGTAGCGTGTGACGACGAGGTTGATAAGCTCTCGGTGGCTGAGCGCCGCGATGCCTTCTGCGGCAAGCTCTCGGTCTGCAACAACCTCTACCAGTACGGCATCCCGTTCACGAACACGACCTACCATACCTATGCCCTGGCGAGCCCCGAGTTCGCCCACGACCTGGGCTTCTTCGCTGCCGTCTGCCGTGTCGTGAAGGGACTGCGCCACGCGCGTATCGGCGCCATCGGGGCGCGCCCTGCGGCGTTCCAGACCGTTCGTTACAGCGAGAAGCTGCTTCAGAGCACGGGCATCACGGTCGTCCCGGTGGATCTGTCCGAGATCATCTTCGGCGCGCAGTCACTGACAGAGGATGACGTGGCGGTGCAGGCAAAGCTCGCGGAGATCCGTGACTACGGGCGCATCCCCGCCACGATCGCTGCCGAGAACGTTCTCAAGCAGGCGAAGCTCTCCGTGACGATGGACCGCTGGATGGACGAGAACGAGTGCGATGCCAGCGCGGTGGAGTGTTGGGATTCGATCCAGAGGAATTACGGCTGCGCCACCTGCGTCTCGATGGCGATGATGGGCGACCGATTGATGCCGAGTGCCTGCGAGGTCGACGTGATGGGTGCGGTCTCGATGTACGCGCTGCTGTTGGCCTCGGGCAACGCGCCGTCCTTCCAGGACTGGAACAACAACTACGGTGACGATCGCGAAATGTGCATCAACACCCACTGCAGCAACTTCCCCAAGAGCTTCATGGGGCGCGAGGTCGAGATCTCGAATCTCGACATTCTGGGGGCCTCGCTGGGCCCCGACCGCTGCTTCGGCGCGATCAAGGGGCAGGCGGCTCCGGGCCCGATGACCTTCTTCCGTGTCTCGACCGATGATCCGCGCGGCGCCCTCAAGGCCTACCTGGGTGAGGGCGAGATCACCGATGATCCGGTCGGCAACTTCCAGGGTGGTTCAGCGGTGCTACGGGTGCCCAACCTGCAGCGACTGATGGACGTGATGTGCAAGAACGGTTTCGAGCACCATACCGCGGTTACGCGCGG
>CAZYYC010000309.1:0-4973 GCA_964650935.1 uncultured Anaerolineales bacterium | reverse complement strand
ACGGCATCGATAAGGCCCGGTGCACCCAGCGAGATGCCCAAGAGAGGTCGATCGGTAGCGGCGACGAGCGCGTCGAGGACGTCGTACACGAGCTCCAGAGCCGACCGTTGCGCTCCGCGCCGCCAAGGGCGGCGCTCGCGGTGCTTGACCTCGCCACGCAGATCCATCACCACCCCGCGAAAGTCACTGCGCGAGAGATCAACGGCGATCATATGGAGAGCGTCGGCATCAACCTTGAGCAGCATCGGTCGCTTGCCCCCCGTCGACGGTGCATAGCCGAGCTCGACCACCAGACCCTGCTCGATGAGTTCGGCGACGACGTCTGAGACCGTAGGTCGCGCCAACCGCGTGAGACGTGCGATCTGCGCGCGGCTGATCTTCCCTTGATCGTAGATCGTCTTCAGTACGAGCTGGCGATTCTGCGCCCTTGTCTGCTCACGCGTGGCTTTCTTCTTCACAGGGCCTCGCAGCGTCGAGGAGGAGATAAGAAAGTTACATTAACTTACAAAGTCATTATACAACGGGTCAATTGGTATGTCAATAGGACAGAAGCAACAAGGTCACGGCAAGAGGATGCAGGGTAACGTGATCGGCAGAGATCGCAAGAGCGGACACTCGATCAGCGCCGCAGAGGGCACGATCGCTACGGGCCGTAGCGGCCCAGCCCGCCGCTCGTGCCGCCCAACCAGACGATCCCGTCACGGTCGAGGATCACCGAATAGGCGCCGTAAGCGTTGCCGGGTAGCCCATCCTTACCGCTCAGGTGCAGCCAGTCACCGGCCTCGCCGTGATACTGCAAGGTGTAGACCCCGTCAAGGGCCGTGGTCACCCAGATCTCGCCGTCAGCGCCAACAGCGATCGCGGTGAGCGGTGAGTCCCAGGCGTTCTGCAGGAGAGGCTCAAAGGCGCCGTCCGCATCGCGGACCAGGAGGGTCGATCCGGTAGCGACCAGCAGGTGGCCCCACCGGTCGAGCGCCAACGCGCCGATGAGCTCACCGGGGAGGTCCACACCGCGAACGGCGAAGGTGTCGATGCCCGCACCCTCGATGCGGGCCAGCCCCTGCGTGGTCCCCACCCACATCGCGTCACCGTCGGCCTGCAGCGCCCGAACCTCGGTGCCGGGCAAGCCTTCGACCTCGGTCATCTCGGTCAGGCGCACCTCATCCCAGATAAACAGCCCCTCGTCACCCCCCAGCCACAATCGTCCCGTGGCATCGCGCGCGATGGCCCGCACATAGACATCCGTAAGTTGCGGCACCACGTCCGCTAGGTGCAGCGCACCCTCGAGGGTGTAGAGGCTGGCACCATCAAAGTGTCCCACCCAGACGCCTTCTTTGGCATCGGGGGTGATGGAAAACGCGAAGCCACGCGGCACGTCATAGCGCTCTAGAGGCACAGCCGTCGCGACGGGGTCCACCACCCACAGCCGGCCCGATCGATCGGCCATCCAGAGATGGCCCTCGCTGTCCTGGGCCAAGGCGCGCACGTGGTTGTCATGCAACGGCTCATCCTCCAACACGAAGGGCATCCATTCCCCATCCTTGAGGACCGCAGCACCGACGCCGGGGACGCTGTAGGCCACCCAGTCGTAGTAGGGATCGACCGCCAGCCTGCCCACGCCGCCCGGCACCGGCGAGTCGCCGAGCCAGTACACCTCGACCACCTCACCCTCGACCGGGTCGAAACGCGAGAGCTGGTTGTAGGAGCCCAGCCAGATCGTGTCATCGGCGGCGACCGCCAGCCCCGTGAGCTGAACGTGGAAGAGGTCCTCGATCTCGCGCTGGTCGAAGTCAGTCCACTCGCCCTCCGGCGTGCGCCGGATCAGGCGGTCCCAGGCGGCAACCCAGAGATTGTCCATGCTGTCGAGCCCCGCCTGATAATAGACGCCCAACGCCGGCTCGGTCTCCGGGATCAAGCCCACGTCCGAGATCAGGGCCAGCCCCTCCTCGCCGATCAGCCAGATATCCGATCCGGCCGGCGTTGCAGCCAGCGCCCGCAGCTCACCCGGCACCCCCTCGTCGCGGCTGAAGGTGGTCCAGAGCGTCTCGTCGAGGTTGAGGAGGTCCACGTCGCTGTGCTCATAGCCGACGACCAGGCGATTGCCGAGCGCGCAGGCAAGCGCGGTCACGTGGCGGTCGCTCCACTCCGCGTAAGGATCGTCCATGCTGATCCAGCGCCACCGCCCGGGTTCGTAGCGCGCCACGCCCCCACCCCAGGTGCCCGCGAAAAGCATGAACTCTCCGCCGACCGGGCAGACGGTGAGCGCGCGGACATCGTTCGAAGGCAGTCCATCGGCGACGGTGTACTTCACCGGGTCGATTCCACCCCCCAGGGGCCAGGCGACCACGCCGCCGCCCGTCGCGGCCCAGAGATAGCCGTCGTGGAAGGCCACGTCCGTGACGTCATTGCCGTTCGTGAGGGTCTGCCAGGTAAGGATCTCCATGGACGCCGATAGCGCCTCCAGCTCCTCGATCAACCCCTCGAAGTGCTCCGTGGCGGCTCGGCCCCGGATGACCAGGACGCGGGTGGGGCCGGGCTTGAGCACGGTGAGGCGCAAGCGCATCGGCGCCCCGGCTTGTGTGCCCGCGACCTCGGCTGTCAACGCGTGCAGACCGCTCACGGTTGTGGCAGACGGTGCGTCGCTCGCTGCGGTGCCCTCGTCGAAGGACCACGTCGCGCAGAGCAGCGCCGTCTCCATCGCTTCGTACAGATCACCGGGTACGGTCTCCGTGCAGAGGTAGGGATTGGCGTCGATCTCGATCAACGGATCGAGGAGCGGGTCCGCCCCGGGGCGCTGAAAAGAGACCCTGTTCCACGCATACGCGGGCTCATAGCCATCAGGGAGTGCATAGCTCAGGCCGATCTGTCCCAGCTGCTCCCGGGTCGCAGCCGGCGGCACCGCGGTCGGCTCAGCCGTCGCCGTTGGAACAGACGCCGTCGGTAGGGGTTCCGACGTGGCCGTCGGGGCCGTCACGGCAGGCGTGGCGGTGAGATCGGCGGGTGCGTCGGTGCCCCGAGCGAGGCTGCAGGCGAGCACTGCCGGCAGCAGGATGATGGTTGTCACCAGGGCAGTTCGGATTCGCATAGGGTTGACCTTTCCATTGCCTAGAGCTTTGAGCTTTTCTGGAAGCTCAAAGCTCTTCCGGCACTCCACGTCTAGGGCCGTGACGGCATCCGCCACAGCCATCATTATAGAGGTGAGTCGCCCGAGGCTCAAGCCGCTTGACAGGGGAGACCCGGTCAGCCGACGCGTCATGGTGGCATGCGGCGAGGTTGCCGCCGCGTCCGACGCCCCGAGGACGGGGCTACAAGCCTACGAATGAAGGCCTCCCGTCCCTCATCCGCGAAGGCGCCATCTTCAGGGCGGGTGGAGCCGCCGGCGATCCCTACAGCGCAGCCCGCAGCGAAGGCACCGCCCTACCGATCGTCACGGATGGCGACCACGGCATAGGGCGATGGGGCGAGGCTGCCGGTGAATCGACCATCCTGGAAGTTACCCTCCAGGCTCATCGTGCGACGGGCCTCGAGGTTGGCGACCAGGTCCTCCTCGGCGGTCGTCTTCCACCCGCCGCCCACACCGCAGATGGTCCCGTCCAATGCGAGGATCTCGCTATGCTCGATCTGAAGCTCAAGCGCCACCGGCGAGGCCGGCGACCCCTCGCCGCTCATGCTGCGGGTGAAGGTCGCGTTGCACAGGCCATCCGTATCCCCACCCTGGCGGATGGTGGAGCGCTGAGTGTACTCGATGGTCGCGTACAGCACCCCGTCGACGACCTCGAGGACCACCTCGCTGGCGACGATCTCCCAGACAGGCGCACTGCCCGGCCGGGCCAACTCGAGCGCTCCCAGGTAGCGCTCACCCGCCGCGACGGGCGCGGGCTCGGTCGCTGTAGGCGCCGGGGTAGGGCTTGGCTCCAGGGCGACGGTCGACGTGGCCGTGGGCGCGACAGCGGCCGCCTCGTCCGGGTCGGCGAGATCGATGACCTGGCAGGCCGGGAGGTCGCCCTCGTCGCCGCTCTGGCCCTCATCGCCGGCAATATCCATCTCCAGACGGAAGAGCACCTGACGGATCTGCTGGGCCTGCACCGCACAGCGCGCCGCAGCACCGCCGAGGATCGCGTCCCGGGCGCGCGTTCGGAAGCCGGCTTCGCTGCCCGCCTTCGCCACGAGCATATCGACGATCGCCTGTACCGCGGGGCTCGCCTCATCGCCCGTGATCAAGGTGACGAGGACCTCCTGACCGACCTCACCGGCAGTCGGCTGATAGCCCTGGGCCTGCAGATCCTCGACCAGCGCCTCCAGGTCGCCCAGCTGCTCCTGGGCTTGGGCCAGGCCCGCCTCAATCTCACCCGTCGGCTCGTCGATGAGCTCCACCACCCGCGCACCCGCCGCGCGAATCCTCTCCCCAAACTTACCGCCCACAAGTTGGCCCACGAGGGTCACCCGCGCCGCAATCCGGCGGGCGCGATGCACCTCGGCCATCACACCGCCGCCACCGCCGGCCAACTCATTCAACGCCCGGTCGATGAAGTCGCGGGAGGAGCGCGCGCCGTTGCTCAGCGCGCCGAGCACGCGCGTCGCCGGGGTCGAGGCGAGCATGCGGCTCTTGACCTCATCCTCGAGCGTGTCGATGAACGTCTCGCGCGCCGCGCGCTTCTCCGATTCCGCGAAGTCAATCGTCGCCTGCCGCTCGCGCTCGATCAGAGCGGCGACCTTGACGAAGGCCGCGACCTGGCTGTCGCGCAGTCCCCCGACCTCCCGCGCCGCCAGCTGCTCCAGGGCTTTGGCGTGCAGGGCATCATAGTAGGCCTGCTTCTCGGCGATGAAGGGGTTGACCGTGCGGTAGACGCGGTTACGGTTGCGCCAGCCGATGAGGATGCTCAGGAAGGGCACCAGATCGGAGGGCCCGGTAGCCGCCACCGCCGGCGCAAAGCTGCTGAAAAGGAGCGGAAGGGCAAGGGCCAGGGCCACCG
>CAZYYC010000308.1:0-4974 GCA_964650935.1 uncultured Anaerolineales bacterium | reverse complement strand
AACCTCAAAGGTCTCGGTCGCGCGCGCCCCCGCAAGGCATCACCTCGATGCCCTTCGAGATGCAGAACCGCCCAAGGGTTTTCCGGAACCCTTGGGCGGGAGATTGTGTGCGCCCTTCCGCGTGCGTCAAACCCTACCGCTGCGACAGCACCTCGCGCTCGTAGACCTTGATCTCATCAAGATACGCCGACCCCACCGGGACGCCCTGCTGCAGGCAGTAGGCATCCCAGACCGCGCCCCAGGGCAGCGCCTTGGCGGCCTCGTGCAACACCAGCCGCTGCGTGAAGTCGCCCGCCTGCTCGATCGCGCGCAGCGCGTCGACCGGCTCCAACAGCGCCTGCAGCAGCGCCTGGAGCGAGGCGCGCGTGCCGATCACCCACGCCGCCACCCGGTTGATGCTCGCGTCGAAGTAGTCCAGCCCAATGTGCGTCCGCGAAAGGTAGTTGTTCGCCACCAGCTCATGCATCAGCAGCCGCAGGTCGTCGGAGAGGATCACCACGTGGTCGCTGTCCCAGCGGACCCCACGGCTCACGTGCAGCAGGATCTCGTCCAGGAACAACATCACCGCGGAGATCTTGTCGTAGATGTTCTCCGTCGGGTGGAAGTGCCCCGAGTCGATCGCCAGCAGCTTCTTGCGCGTGATCGCGTAGCCCATGTAGAACTCGTGCGACCCGGTCACGTAGTTCTCCGAGCCGATGCCGAAGAGCTTCGACTCCACCGCGTCAAGGTTGTGTCGGGGATCGATCTCCTCCGCGAAGACCTCGTCCAGCGCGTCGCGCAGCAGGACGCGCGGCGTCTCGCGGTCCACCGGCAGATCCTTGTAGCCGTCGGGGATCCAGATGTTGGTCACGGCGGGCGTGCCCAGCGCCTTGCCCATCGCCTCGCCGATCTTGCGGCAGGCGATGCAGTGGTCGATCCAGAACTTCCGCGTGCCCGCGTCGTAGCTGGAAAGCGTGAAGCCGTCGTCAGCCAGCGGGTGCGCAAACAGCGTCGGGTTGAAATCCAGCCCATGGTCGTTCGCCTTCGCCCAATCGATCCAGCCGGCGAAGTGCTCCGGCTGTAGCCGGTCGCGCGACACCTCGACCCCGCCGGTCTCGGCGTAGATCGCGTGCAGGTTGAGCCGGTGCGTGCCGGGGATCAGGCTGTAGGCCTTGTCCAGATCGCTGCGCAGCTCGTCCGCGGTGCGCGCCTTGCCGGGGTAGTTGCCGGTGACCGCCAATCCGCCACCCACCTCGCCCGCCGGCCCCTCGAAGCCCGCGACGTCGTCGCCCTGCCAGCAGTGCAGGCTGATGGGCGTCGCCGCCAGCTTGTCCAGCGCCGCGTCGGTGTCCACACCGAGCGCCGCGTAGCGCTCCTTCGCCAACTCGTACATCGCCACAACGTGCTTCTCGTCCGGTTGTCCCATCATGCCTCCTAGCCTAGGGTAGTGTGTAACCCGCATACCGACCCATCCCCGTGCTCACGTCGGCAGACCGACGTCGATTGCACCCGCCGGATCACGGCAGCACCGTGTTCAGTCACTCGCCTCGACAAAAGCAAACGTCTCAGCAATCCTCTCGTGCAGCATGGGAATGTCGGGTGTCCCGACCCCCCGCACGCGCAACACGTAGACCCAATAGTCACTGCCCTGGATCACCCACGCCCGCCCGGGCCCACCCTCCGGCTCGGGCCAGGTCTCGGAAAACTCGAAGCCGGGCCGGCCCTGCCACTCGATGGACATCACCTCCAGCGGGGAAGGCGCCGTGTCACGCTGCCCATGCGCATCATAGGTCGCCTCCAACACCACCAGTGCGTTACTGTCGGTGAAGTCCTTCGTCGGCCCGGGCACCCACCAGAGCGCCATCTCGCCCTCACCATAGCGCCACACGCGCCCCCCGGCCCAGATATCACCCTGCGCGATCACCTCGTCAAACTCGACGGGAATCTCGATCGTGGTACCGGGTCGCAGCACCTCGGTCAGGTCGCGGTTCTCAATGGGCTCAATATGGAAGAAGAGCGCGCCGTCCCCGACGACCGGCACGGGCGCCGAGACCTGCACGTAGAACCACCAGGCCCCCGGCAGCGGGTCAAACGGCAGCTGGAGGGGCTCGGGCGACCGGTACAGGTTGCCCTCCCGTTCCGTCAGCTCAAACGTCGCGTAGACTTGGGCCCCGGGATCCATCACCGTCGCCGTGATCTCCGCGTCGAGGCTACCTCCCGGCGGCGGCTCGAGCAGGACCTCGATCGGCACCGGCGCCGGCACGGAGACCACCTCAGGCCAGCGCAGCTCCAGCCGCGCGGGTGGGATCGGCGTGGCGGTGGGGGTCGGTGTCGGCGTTGCGGTTGGGGCCGGCGTCATCGTCGCCGTCGGCGGCAACGTCGCGGTCGGCTCAAGCGTCGGGGGAGACGCCGGCGTCGAACAGGCCGCCAAGGCGACCATCACGACCGCGACGACCCACCCGAGAAGCGACCTCATGGAAACAAGACCTGCGTGCAGCGTGTCACGATATCGACGATCATCCTGTATGGGCATACGCTCAGTCTAGCAGCGTTGGCTTAACCCGCAAGCGGCCGCTCTTGGAATGTGCCGACTTACCTACGGCACCCGGCACAGCAACCCGTACCGCCGCCGGCACCACGCGGACCTCGATGGGCCCCATGCCGAGGTACTCCCCATCGGCCTGCACCGGCTGCTGGGGAGATGCGTCGATGGTGACGCGCCTGCGAGCGCGCAGCAACCGCAGATGCGGCGTGCGCCCGCGACGCCGCGAGACCATCGCCCAGACGATGCGGGCATAGTCCCACAGAGTCCGCGCCCGGATGGTGATGACGTCGAGTTCCCCATCCCCGGAGGCGGCCTCCGGCACCAGGCGGAGAGCCGGAATCCCTAACGAACCCAGGTTAGCGATCAGCACATCCGTGGCACGAACGCTCTCCGTCTCATCGTCCACCGTCAGGCTAAAGTGGACCGGCTGGAGTCCAATCAAGGCGCGTCCGCCGCGCCAGAGATAGGCCAACCACCCCAACCGACGTTTCTCCTCCCGGCTGGTGTCGCGCATCGCGCGTGCGCTCATCCCCATACTTAGGTTGAGGAAGAAGTGGCCGTGCCCCGGCACCTCGATCGCATCGATCTCGCGCGACGCGTGGTCTCCCGTGAGCAGCTGAAGCGCTCGGGACAGGGCCAACGGAATGCCCAGCTCCCGCGCCAGACCGTTGCCCGACCCCGTCGGCAGCACGCCCATCACGTGATCGGTCCCCACCAAAGCCGACCCCACCGCCGCCACGGTCCCATCCCCTCCCGCGGCGACCACCAGATCATAGCCCGCAACCAGGGCGGACCGCGTACATTCGGTCACGTTCTCGGATTCGGACGTCTCGTGAACCTCGATCTCCCACCCAGCCTCGGCAAAATGTGCCGCGATGATGCCCCGCGCCTCGGTACCGTCATCCGGCCCCGCAACGGGATTCAGCACGATAAAGGCTCGCTTCGTCGCCATCGTCCTCCTCACACGTCAGATCGTCGCGGCGTGCCGACCTAAGTTTCGACGGATGACGCCTGTCGTAGCGGGGGAAACCCCACGATCTCAAACGTCGCCGAGGCGATGCTGATCGACGGCTCGCGCTCGAAGTGCTCGAGCAGCTCGCGATGCAGCTCTGCCATCACGCCCCGCCGTTTCCGCACCTCAACCACGTATCGCATCGTCAGCTCGATCCAATTGTCGGTCATCACCACGTAGAGCGAGGGAGCCACGCTGGTGGTCTGGATCGGGAAGCGACGTCGCACCTGCTCCAGTGTCGCCTCAGCATTGGCCTGGAACTCCTCCGAGTACTCCTGACCGTGGCTCAACACGATCTCCGCCGCGCGACGCCAGTCACTCTCGTAGGTGACAGGCAACGTGATCTCATCCCAGATATAGGGCCAATGCTGGGTGTAGTTGAAGACCGGATCGGAGAAGATCGCGCGGTTCGCGATGGTCACCACCCGGCCCGTGTACTGCTCGGCGCGCACCCATTGCCCGATCTCCATCACCGTCGTCCGCAGGATCCCGATGTCCAGCACATCCCCCGTGACGTCGCCGATGCACACCCGGTCGCCGATGCGGTAGATGCCGCTCAGCACGATACTGAGGTAGCCGGCGAACGACCCGATCGTCTCCTGGGAGGCAAAGGCGATGCCGGCCCCCAGGATGCCCATCGCGACCGAAATGTTGCTGCTGGGCCCCAGCCAGATCATCAGCACAATCATCACCACAACGAGCAGGACGAGATTGCGGCCCAACGTATACACTGTGCGCATATGGGCCGTGTCGCTGATGCGCCGTCGCAGGACGCGTCGCAGCATACTATTGAGGACCAGAGCGATCAACAGCACCACGACCGAAGAGACCAGCTTGGTCAGCAGCATCACGTAGTCGATCTGTAGATCAGGCATCGCGACCCTCCTCTCGCCCCCGCCGGATGAGCGGCACAGGACCAGTATACGCCCGGCCTACGTGCCAAGCAACCGCTTTCCGGGACGAGCGCATCCGATGGCGGTTTGACTAACAAGCCCTTTACGCTACAATGCCCGCCTATCAGCGCGCGTCTGCTCAAGATCACCTCCGATCCAGACCGCCGCCGTAAGTCGAACGCAGAACCAGCGAGGAGAACCCATGACCGAGACGTGGACCAGTGACAAGATTCGCCAGGCCTTCCTGGACTACTTCGAGGCCCGTGGCCACACCATTGTGCCCAGCGCCGGCCTCGTGCCGCAGGACGATCCCACCCTGCTCTTCACCAACGCGGGGATGAATCAGTTTAAGGACGTCTTCCTGGGCACGGGCACCCGACCCTACACGCGCGCTGTCGATACTCAGAAATGCATGCGCGTCGCCGGCAAGCACAACGACCTTGAGGATGTGGGGCGCGACGGTACGCACCACACCTTTTTCGAGATGCTGGGCAACTGGTCCTTCGGCGACTACTACAAGAAAGAGGCGATTGCCTGGGCCTGGG
>CAZYYC010000307.1:0-4975 GCA_964650935.1 uncultured Anaerolineales bacterium | reverse complement strand
ACGTCACGGGCCTCGGCGACCGGACGTGCGTTCTCCGGTAGGTGAGGGAAGGCGACCTGGGGTGTGATGTCGGTGACGTCGATCTCGATGACCTCGCCGAAACGGGCGTCATCGTCCGTGCGCAGCACGTGGTAATCGCGCTCGGCACGACCCTCGACGTAGCTCGTTGTGGTGTCGTCGACCATAAAGAGTCCCGCCTTGGCGCCTGCCTCGATGGCCATGTTGGCCATCGTGAAGCGGCCCGCCATCGACATAGCATCTACGACCGGTCCGGTGAACTCCATCGCGCGGTAGAGCGCGCCGTCCACGCCGATCCTACCGATCGTGTAGAGGATCAGGTCCTTGCCGCCGACCCACGGCTGAAGCTTGCCGGTGTAGATGAAGCGCATCGTCTCCGGCACCCGCATCCAGATCTGACCCGTCGCCATCGCGACGGCGATGTCGGTGGAGCCCATGCCGGTGGCGAAGGCACCCACGGCGCCATAGGTGCAGGTGTGCGAGTCGGCGCCGATCACAAGGTCGCCGGGCAGGACCAGACCTTTCTCGGGGAGCAGGACGTGCTCGATGCCCATCTGACCCACGTCATAGTGGTACGGCAGCTCCTGCTCGTGAGCAAAGCGACGCATCATCGCGCACTGCTCCGCGGACTTGATGTCCTTATTGGGCGCGAAGTGATCGGCGACGAGGACGATCTTTTCGGGGTCGAAGACGCGGTCGACGCCCAGCTTCTCGAACTCGCACAGCGCGATCGGTGCCGTGATGTCGTTCGCCAGCACGACGTCGACGTTGACCTCGACGAGGTCACCTGCAGCGACGTCCTGGGCCTGGTCAGTGTGCTCTGCGATGATCTTCTCCGCTAGCGTATGTCCCACGAGCTGCCCCCTAGGCCTCATCGGAGGCCGCATCGGCCTCGTCGATCTGCGCTGCTATCGCTTCGCTGCGCCCGTTCAGGCGGGGAGCTTTGTCCAACTCCTCAAAGTCCCACTTCGCCGACCAGCCCGCGGGCTGGGGAAAGGCCTCCCACTGCTTCGGCTGTGCGGCCTCGGTGGTGCAGGCTGCGATCGCCATGACTTCAGTTTGGGTTTCCATCGTCTTCCTCCCTCTTCTCTCTCTGTCAGGACTGCTAGGCTGCCGCCTGAGGCATCTCGTGACGTGCGGCGATCAGCCGGTTCAGTGCAAATAGATAGGCCTTGGCACAGGCGACGACGATGTCGTTGTCGGCGCCGTGGCCGCTGAAGATCGTGCGCGCCTGACCGTTGACGGGCTCGTCGGCCCGAATGCGCACGGTCACGCGTCCCACTGCGTCGGTGCCCTCAGTGATGGCCTCGATGCTGAACTCAATGAGCTCGTTCGGCTCGCCGATCACGCGGTTGATCGCTCGATAGACGGCGTCGACCGGGCCGGAGCCGTGATCGGCGTCGCAGTAGACCGTACCGTCGGGCCCGGTGATCCGTACCGTCGCCGTCGGAATACTGTGATCGCCGCAGGAGACCTGGACGTGCTCCAGGTGGTAGCTCTCCCGGAAGAACATCTCGACCTCGTCGGAGACGATGGCCTCCAGGTCACGGGTCTCCACCGTCTTCTTCTTGTCGGCGACCTCAAGGAAGCGGTCGTAGACCTTGGCGAACTTCTCGTCGTCGAGCTGGTAGCCCAGCTCCTCCAACCGGTGGCGCAGGCCGTGTCGCCCGGAGCGCGCGGAGAGGATGATCTCTGAGCTGGGGACGCCGACGTCGGCGGGGTCGATGATCTCGTAGGTGGTGCGCTCCTTGAGCACACCGTCCTGGTGGATGCCCGATGAGTGGGCGAAGGCGTTGGAGCCGATGATGGCCTTGTTGGGCTGGACCGGGATGCCCGTCAGGTTGCTGACGAGGCGGCTAATGGGATAGATGCGTCGGGTGTCGATCCCCACGCCGAGGCCGAACTGGTCGCGCCGGGTTTTGAGCGCCATCACGACCTCCTCCAGCGAGGCGTTGCCGGCGCGCTCACCGATCCCGTTCACGGTCACCTCGATCTGGCGCGCGCCGTTGCGCACACCGGCAAGCGTGTTGGCGGTCGCCATCCCCAGATCGTTGTGGCAGTGGACCGAGATCACGGCGCGGTCGACGTTGGGTACGTTCTGCACAATGCCCCGGATAAGCGCGCCGAACTCCTCGGGTGTCGTGTAGCCGGTCGTGTCGGGGATGTTGATGACGGTGGCCCCGGCGGCGATGACGGCCTCGAGCACCTGATAGAGATAGTCGGGATCGGCCCGTCCGGCGTCCTCGGTGTAGTACTGCACGTCGTCCACGAACTGCTTGGCGAAGCGGACCGCCTCGACACCCATCTGCAGCGCGCCCTCGCGGGTCGTGCGCAGCTTCTGGCGGACGTGAACGTCGGAGACGCCCAAGCCCGTCTGGATGCGCGGTCGAGCAGCGGCCTTCAACGCCTCTGCGGCAACCTCGATGTCCCCCTTACGTGCCCGGGTCAGCCCGCAGATCGTGCAGTCCCGGATCTCCTGTGAGATCCGCTGCACGGCGAGGAAGTCGCCGGGCGACGAGATGGGAAAGCCCGCCTCGATGATGTCGACGCCCATCGCCTGCAGGACCCGAGCGATCTCCAACTTCTCGTCGATGTTGAGCGCCGCCCCGGGCGATTGCTCGCCATCCCTCAGAGTCGTGTCAAAGATGACAATGCCGTCCTCCATCTAGCCCTCCCAGTTCTCCGGTCGTAGCGAGCGCACAGCCTTCCCGGCCCGCCACATCTCGGACTCGCGCATCGCCTTAAGTTCCTCCTCCAGCTTCTCACGGTAGTCAGGTGCTGAGTTGACCTCCAGGACGATGCGGGTCTCCTCGCCTGAGATGACGCTCTCGTAGAGGTCGTCGAAGACAGGCGCTACCGCATCGCGGAAGCGCGGGAGCCAATCCAGGGCGCCCCGCTGGGCTGTGGTGCTGCAGTTGGCGTACATCCAGTCCATGCCGTTCCGGTCGACGAGGCGGATCAGGCTCTGAGTCAGTTCCTCGACAGTCTCGTTGAAGGCCTCGCTGGGGGAGTGCCCGTGCTTGCGCAGCAGGTTGTACTGGGCCTCCATCACGCCGGCGAGCGCACCCATCAGGATGCCTCGCTCGCCGGTGAGGTCGCTGTGCACTTCGCCCTCAAAGGTGGTGGGGAAGAGATAGCCCGACCCGATCGCGATGCCGACGGCGACGGCGCGTTCCTCGGCGCGGCCCGTGGCGTCCTGGTGGACGGCATAGCTGCTGTTGATGCCGCTCCCGGCGAGGAAGTTGGCGCGCACGCTGGTACCCGACCCCTTGGGCGCGACCATGATGACGTCGACATCCTCGGGAGGCACGACCCCCGTCTGGTCACCGTAGACGATGGCGAAACCGTGGGAGAAGTAGAGCGCAGCGCCGGCCTGCAGATGCGGCTTGATCCGGGGCCAGGTGAGCATCTGTGCTGCGTCGGAGACCAGGTACTGCACGATAGTGCCGCGCTCGGTGGCTTCCTCCAATCCGAAGAGGGTCTTACCGGGAACCCAACCATCAGCGACCGCCTTGTCCCACGCGGCCTGATCACCCTCCCACTGCCCGATAATGACGTTGATCCCGTTGTCGCGCATATTGAGCGACTGCGCCGGGCCCTGCACTCCGTATCCCAGGACCGCTACGACTTCGTCCTTGAGGACCTCGCGGGCCCTCTCCAGCGGGAACTCATCCCGCGTGACGACGGTTTCCTCTACACCACCGAAATCGATCTTGACCATGTGAGTTCTCCTCTTTGATAGAGCGTTGGGTTGAATGAGCTGTGGCGGGTGAGTCGTCCCCGCTAGTCCTCGGGTCCGTCGCCGTTACCGCGGGCCATCGCCACGCGACCGGTGCGCACCATCTCCTCGATCCCGTAGGGCATCAGGACGTCGACCAGTCCGTTGATCTTGTCGTCCGTGCCGGTGACCTCGACCATCAGGGTCTTGAGGCCCACGTCGACGACGCGAGCGCGGAAGGTCTCGACGATCTGGATGACCTCGGCACGCGTGGCCCGATCATTCGCGCGCACCTTGATGAGGGCCAGGTCGCGCATCACGCTCGGAACGTCGGTGACGTCCTCGACGCGGATCACGTTGACCAGTTTGTAGAGATTCTGGACGACCATCCCCACGTCGGTCTTCGCGCTGTCCACGACGATGGTCATCCGGCTGACGCCGGGCTGCTCGGTGTGGCCGACCGCCAGGCTCTCGATGTTGTAAGCACGACGACGGAACAGACTGGCGACGCGGTTGAGCACGCCGGGTTTATCCTCGACCAGGGCAATCAGTGTACTCTCCATCTCTCTCTCCTTACTCGGCCTCGTTGCTGGGATCGGAACGCCGAATCATCTCGTGCAGGGCGGCGCCGGCAGGGACCATAGGATAGACGTTCCCGTCCTCTCCCTCCTCGGCGATCTGGAACTCGATGAAGGTCGGCCCTTCGTGCTCGCGTGCTTCGGCGACGGCTGCGCGTGCTTCGGCGCGGTTGGTCGCGCGCCAGGTGGGAATGCCGTAGGCTTCGACGAGTCGCACGAAGTCCGGGTTGAGCAACCGCGTGGACTCATAGCGCTTCTCGTAGAAAAGCTCTTGCCATTGGCGCACCATGCCGAGGTAGTTGTTGTTGGAGAGCGCGATCTTAATGGGGAGCTTCTCCTGGACCACGGTCGCCAGGTCATGCATCGTCATCTGGAAACCGCCATCGCCGGCGATGGCCCAGACCTCGCGGTCGGGAGCCGCGAACTGCGCCCCGATGGCGGCGGGCAGGCCGAAGCCCATGGTGCCCAGGCCGCCGGAGGTCACCAGGGTGTTCGGCAACTCGTTGAGGTAGTACTGTGCCGTCCACATCTGATGCTGTCCTACGTCGGTGACGACAATGGCCTCGCCGTGGGTGGCCTCATAGATCTCGTTGATGAAGTGGGCGGCGACGAGATGCCCGTTTTCGGGCCGGTTGAGGATATCACGGCGGTGACTGTCGCC
>CAZYYC010000306.1:0-4999 GCA_964650935.1 uncultured Anaerolineales bacterium | reverse complement strand
CACGAGTTGAGGACCTGATCGCTCAGGGCCGCGTTGTGGTGAGTCAGATACTCCAGAGTGCGGCGGCAGCTTCCCAGTTTGACCTAGGACGGCAGGCCGGAATTCTGTTCCGGACGGGCCACACGTTGACGACGGTGATCGACATCGATGAACTCGGCGAGACCCTGGAGAACGAGCTGCCCAAACTGGGTATTGAGCGCTGCTATGTAGCTCTCTTCGAGGAGCCGGACGATCAAGCCGGTTGGGCCAAGCTCTGTGTCGGCAGTGACACGCATGGGAAGATCCTTCTGCCGCCGGATGGCCTGCGTTATTGGGCACAGGATCTCCTGCCTCCCAACATCCTGACGGACCTGGAACGCGAGGAGCCTTATAACCTGATCGCGGCCTCGCTCTACGTACGCGCCGAGCAGTTCGGCTTTGTGGTCTTCGGCGTGGGCCCTCGGGCGATCGTCTTTGAGGACCAGCCGCCCGAGAGCACGGTCTATGACCTCCTGCGCAGCTACATTAGTGACGCGCTTTTCGGCATCCTCCTCTATGATGAGGCGGTACGCGCGCGGCAGCGAGCCGAGGAGGCGGATCGACTGAAGAGCCGCTTCCTCTCCACGGTAAGCCACGAACTGCGCACGCCCCTCAACGTCATTGTGAGTGTGAGTGAGATGCTGCTCTGGAAGGAGCGCGGTGATCAAGAGGAGATGACGCGCATTCACGCGAGCGCGCAACACCTCGATGGGCTGATTCGCGATGTGCTGGATCTGGCCAGCAGTCAGGTAGGGCAGTTGCGCCTCGTCAGAGAGCCGCTCGATTTGCACCAGGCACTGGAGGTCGTCACCTTGATCGGACAGCAGATGGCCTCGGACAAGGGACTCTCGTGGTCCGCCGAGATCCCGGATCAGCTGCCCCGAGTCTGGGGAGACCGTACCCGCCTACGGCAGGTTGCGCTCAACTTGATCAGCAACGCTTTTCGCTTCACATCCCAGGGCGAGGTGCGGTTCGAGATTGAACTCGTCGATGGTCAGGGGGGAGTTACTGCCGGCGAGACAGAGCGCGGCTACCTCCGCGTATCGGTGAAGGACACGGGCATTGGGGTGCCGGTAGAGGAACAGGAGACGATCTTCGACGAATTCCGCCAATCGGAGCGCACGGCGGCCCGTGGCTACGGAGGTCTAGGTCTGGGATTGGCGATCAGCCGCCGCTTGGTCGAGATGCATGGGGGCATGATCAGCGTCGAGTCTCTGGGGATTGAGGGTGAGGGAGCGACCTTCTTCTTCACCGTGCCGGTGATGGGGTCGGAGCGCTCCGAGCTTTCCGCGTCCTCCCAGTCGTCTGTCTCCTCCGAATCGGAGTCTCGTCCGGTGTTGATCCTGTCGGATCGTCGCGAAGAGGCGTACGGGTTATCAAGCTACTTGCGGGAGCGCGGCTACGTCGTTCAAGAGATCCGAGTCGGTGAGGGAGAGACGGCTGAGGGACCGGGAAGCTGGTTGAGCAAAGTCCTGGAGCGCGCGCCTCGGGCCGTGATCTTAGGCATGCGGCCCGCTGCCGAGCAGGGATGGGCGATGATGAGGGTGCTCAAGAACAACCCCGCTACGTGGCAGACGCCGGTGCTGTTCTACTCGCTGCTTCAGGAGGAGGACAGCGGCGCGATGATGGCCCTTGACTACCTGACCAAGCCCGTCAGCTCGGCGGGCCTGGTGCAGGTCTTGGAGCGGCAGGGCCTCGTCGCAGCTGCTGCGGACGAGGCACCGGCCTCGGCAACGATTCTGGTCGTTGATGACGATCCGGAGATCCTGGCCACCCATATCTGGCTGTTGCAGTCGCAGTATGCCGGCTCTCGCATCCTACAAGCTGGAAATGGACAGGAGGCCCTGGATATCATGGCCCAGGTCCGCCCTGATATCGTGTTGCTGGACCTGATGATGCCGGAGATGACGGGCTTTGAGGTCATTGCGCACATGCAGAGTCATCCGGATCTCTGCAACATTCCCATTGTGGTCTTGACGGCGAAGACGTTGACGGCAGAGGCGCTTACCGAGCTGAATCAGGGCGTGACGGCGGTCCTGGGGAAGGGGTTGTTCAGCGCCGAAGAGACCCTGTATCGCCTGGAGGCAGCCCTGCGGCGTGATGTCGGGTCAAGCGTTGAGACGCGCAAGCTGGTGCGACGTGCGATGGCCTACATCCATGAGCACTATATGGAGTCAATCTCCCGGAAAGAGATTGCGGCACACGTCAATCTCAGTCCCCGTCATCTCGATCGCTGCTTCTCCGACGAGACCGGTGTTACGCCCATGATCTACCTGAGCCGCTTCAGATTGCGCCAGGCCCGGCGCTTGCTGCAGACGACGGCGTTGAGCATCAGCGAGATCGCTGCGGCTGTGGGCTTCTCCGACGCCAGCTATTTCTGCCGTGTCTTCCGCCGCGATCTCGATATGTCGCCGACCGACTATCGACGTCGTCACGCCTGAAGTCGCAGACCCCTCCGATCCGCCGGGCCGCGGACCGTCCAGATTATCCAAGTAGCGTGTCCATCACGTGCATGACAGCCGTGTCGGAATCTGTTATGATAAATATGTGTGATTGGTATATCAGACCGCCAAGTCACCGACCTGCTGTCTGATCGACGCTCCTCAGAGGTGGACACAGCAATGTCGCGGCCCAAGCTGCTGTTGGTCGAGAACGACCCTTATTTCATCTATCTGCTCAAGCTCTACGCCGAACAGAGCGGGTTCTCGGTCGTCAACACCAGCTCAGGCTCGGGAGTCTTCGCGTTGGCGCAACAGGAGCAGCCGGCAGTTATCGTGCTGGAATCGGAGTTGCCGGAGGTCACGGGCTGGGAGATCCTGACACACTTACGCTCGGAGCCCTGTACGCAGCAGATCCCGGTCGTGATGTGCCTCTGGCACGACAGCCAACACCGGGCTGATATGACGCCCTTCGAGGCCCTGCTCCACAAGCCGATGCAGTTCGACGATTTTATCCTGGCGTTGCGGGACATCGGCGTGTTGCCCGAAGGCGGACCGGATGGGGATGGGATAACGTCCAGGGCGGATCGCTCGCCTGGAGTCTAGGCATACCGAAACCCGGCGCGTCACGTAACTCCTAAGAACTATGAAGGAAGGGACTATGGCCAACGTTCAGACCGCGACACCATTAGCGACGGCTCCAACGCTTCTTCAGGTGAGTGATCTGAAGAAGCACTTTCCCATCCGTAAAGGCTTCTTCTCACCCAAGACGGTGGGATATGTCCGGGCTGTCGATGGCGTGAGCTTCTACATTCGTCAGGGCGAGACGCTTGGCTTGGTAGGTGAGAGCGGTTGTGGTAAGACCACGACCGGGCGCCTGATTATGCGAGCCTATGAACCTACGGCAGGTGAGATCTGGTTCGACGATCGCCGGATGGGCCGCGTGAATGTCGCGGATCTGGATCGTCATATGCTCAAAGAGATCCGTCAGAACATGCAGATGATCTTTCAGGATCCGTACTCCTCACTCAACCCGCGTATGACCTTGCTCGACATCGTCGGTGAGCCCCTGCTGGTCAACAAGATCGCGCGGGGACAGGAGTTGCAGGATCGTGTTGCGGACCTCCTGAAGGTTGTTGGCCTGCGTCCCGAGTATATGACGCGCTACCCTCACGCTTTCAGCGGAGGACAGCGCCAGCGCATCGGCGTGGCGAGAGCCCTGGCGATGAACCCGCAATTGGTCATCTGTGATGAGCCCGTCTCCGCGCTTGACGTGTCTATTCAGGCCCAGACGCTGAACTTACTCCAGGATCTCCAAGAGGAGTTCAACCTGACCTATCTGTTCGTCTCCCACGATCTGAGCGTGGTCGAGCATATCAGCGACCGGGTCGCGGTGATGTACGTGGGCAAGCTCGTCGAGCATGCCACAACCGAGAAGCTCTTCCTGAATCCGTTGCACCCTTACACCGAAGCCTTGTTGTCGGCCGTGCCCAAGCCCGATCCGCGTTCCCGGACCGAGCCCATTGTTCTGGAAGGCGATGTGGCTGACCCGGCGAATCCGCCCAGCGGTTGTTACTTCCATCCGCGTTGTCGCTACGCCCAGGAGGTCTGCAAGGAGCAGACGCCCCACTTGCGCGAGATCATGCCGGAACACTTCGTCAGTTGTCATCGTGCGGACGAGCTGACGCTTGTGGGGGTGGCCGGGCGTACGTCCTCTGCTGCCTAGGTGTCGAGTGGGGAGCTCAGATCCGGTCCGGGGACACGATGGGGGAACCCTTCCCTCGCTCGGGTGGTGGTGCTTTGCAGTCATAAGGAGGTGAGTATTGACGAAATGCCGTCAGTGGCCCGCCAAGCCGGCGGAGATGAGTCATCCTCAGATGAGGAGGAGCCCTCTTGGTGTTGTGCGATGTTATTCAAAAGGAGGTTGTAATCTATGAGTCGGCGACATAAGTTAACACGTCGTGAGTTTCTGTATGTCTCAGCACTGGCATCAGCGGGTGCTGTGGCGACGGCCTGTGGCGGTCCCCTGACGCCGGCGCCCACCGAGCCCCCAGCTGTGGAAGAGGAGCCGGAAGCGCCGGTTGTGGTGGAAGAGACCGAAGAGCCGGTCGTGGTCGAGGAACCGGAGGTCGAGGAGGAGGAAGTCGTCGAGCCCGAGGCCCCGGCAGGTCGCTACAACGAGGCCCCGATGTTGGCCGCGTTGGTCGCGGCAGGCCAGCTACCTCCCGTGGACGAGCGCTTGCCTCTGAACCCCTACATCGTCGAGACCCGCGAGAGCATCGGCAACTACGGCGGCAATCTCCGCCGCGGCTTCAACGGCGTTTCCGACCGCTGGGGCCCCACGAAGCACGTCGACCGCACGCTGGTCTGGCTGGATGCGGATATGAATCTGATCCCCCGCATAATCGAGAGCTGGGATGTCAGTGATGACGCCACCACCTTCACGCTTCACTTGCGCAAGGGCCTCAAGTACTCCGACGGTGTGGAAATGACCAGCGCGGACTACAAGTGGTTCTTCGATCACTACGCCGCACACCCCGAGC
>CAZYYC010000305.1:0-5000 GCA_964650935.1 uncultured Anaerolineales bacterium | reverse complement strand
TGGGTGTGGGGTGGAGTCGCCTGAGTCTGGTTGTGCTGGGCTGGTTGATCTCCAGTCGGCAAGTGGTCATCGGCTTCTCGGCGATGGTTGGTTCGCTGATGACGCTTGGGGTTGGCGCTTGGGCTATGTGGCGCGCCATTGAGGGTGCAGCCCATGCGGATGAGGCGGGGATGCGCCGCGTGCGTGTGCCGCCCCTGCCGCAGCTTGTGCTCAATCTCGCGCCCTACTTCGCCTATGGTGTGATCTATATCCTCGGCGTGCTCTCGGGTCATGTCGGTGGATGGGTCGGGCGGTTGCCGGCCGGCATGTCACGGATGGATGCCATCGCTGTCAGCGAGCTCGGACTGACCGTGGCCCTCATCGCCTATATCCTTGTTGGGGGCGTAGCCGAGCAGACGATGCAGCGCTTCTGGCGCCGCGTCCACACCTTTCAGGACGAGGCGCCTGCGGACAAACCCGAGGAGTTTTCCTCGCGGCTGCGGGCGTTCCATCAACAGGAGCAGCAGCGCTTCATTGCCGCGTTGGCCGGGGCCACGGGCCTGATCGTGCTTGCGGTAGGGGTGAGTCTGGCCGTTTCGGGTGAGCTCCTCGGCCTGGCGTGGAGCCGTGAGCTGTCGATTGTGCTGGTGGGCGGTCTGCTGGGGTGTGCGCTGCTGGCTGTGGGGGCTTTCGATTGCATGATGCTGATCACGCTGTCACGTCCTGTGCCGGCTTTGCTGGCACTGGCTCGGGGAGCAGCTGTGACTGTCGTGGCGAGTCTGATCCTCGGCGTCACGTTGGGCTTCGCGTGGGGGGCCGTGGGCATGATTCTCGGGAATCTCGTGGTCTTGATCAACGCGCGGTCTGATCTGGCGCGCGTGATCGATCGCGCAGACTACTACTACTTTACATCGTTCTAGGGGGGCCGACGTCGGCGCTCAACGAGTCGGAGGAGGTTATGATGGATTGGCAAGGAAAGCCGGTTTTGGTGACGGGGGCGAGTGGCTTCATCGGAAGTCACCTGGTCGAGGCTCTGGTCGGACGGGGAGCACAGGTGCGCGCTATGGCGCACTACAATTCACGCAATGATGCGGGGCTGTTGCACTATGTGTCCGAGGCAGCTCGGGCGGGGACCGACATCTTCTACGGCGACCTCAAGGACCCTTGGTCGGTACGCCAGGCGATGGAGGGTGCGCAGGTGGTTTTCCACCTGGGCGCGCTGATCGGGATTCCGTACTCCTACGTGAATCCGTATGATGTGGTCCAGACCAATGTGTTGGGGACGTATCACGTCCTGGCTGCTGCGCGCGATTTGGGGGTGGAGCGGGTCGTTCACACCTCGACAAGCGAGGTCTATGGCTCGGCGCGCTTCGTGCCGATGGATGAGAGCCATCCGCTCCAGGGGCAGTCGCCCTATAGCGCGAGCAAGATCGGAGCGGATAAGCTGGCAGAGAGTTTCCACCTCTCGTTCGGACTCCCGGTCAGCACGGTGCGGCCCTTCAACACCTACGGGCCACGGCAGTCGGCCCGGGCCGTGATCCCGACGATTATCTCGCAGGCGTTGACGCAGGACTTCGTGAAGCTTGGCGCGCTCTATCCGCGTCGCGACTTCACCTATGCAACGGACACCGCAGCGGGCTTCATCGCGGCGGCGGAGAGCGATGCGACCATCGGTGAGGTCGTAAACCTGGGGACCGGGGACGACATCTCGATCGGTGACCTTGCGGATCTGGTCATTGAGTTGATCGGGCGCGAGATTGAGATCAGGAGCGACGAGGGACGCGTACGCCCTGAGGGTAGTGAGGTCGTGCGCCTGCTTTCGAACAATGCGAAGGCCAAGGAAGTGATGGGCTGGCAGCCGACGGTGTCGTTCGCCGAAGGCTTGCGGGAGACCATTGACTGGATCTCCCAGCACCTGGATCTGTATCAGATCAAGCGTTACACTGTATAGTACGGCCTAGCGTTTGGATGTCTAGTCCGTACGCAAAAGGGGGACAACTATGAAAGCCGTTATCATGGCAGGAGGACGTGGCACGAGGTTGGCGCCGTTCACCAAGGTACTGCCGAAGCCGCTGATCCCACTGGGAGATTACCCGATTCTGGAGATCATTATCTGCCAGTTGAGGGAGGCCGGGTTCGACGAGATCATCCTAACGGTGAACTACCTGGCTCACCTCTTCGAGGCCTACTTCGGCAACGGAGAGCGCCAAGGGGTCAACATACGATACTCACTGGAGGATCAACCGTTGGGGACGGCCGGCCCGCTGAGCCTGATCGACGGCCTGGGTGATGAGCCGTTCCTGGTGATGAACGCCGATCTGTTGACCGATATCGACTTCCGGCACCTCTACTGCACGCACGAGGCGCAACAAGCCGCGATCACGATGGCGCTCTATGCTAAGGAGTACAAGATCGACTTTGGTGTCATCGAGACGGACGAGACCAACCGCGTGTTGAGGTGTGCGGAGAAGCCGGTCCTGAACTATCAGATCAATATGGGCGTCTATGTCGTCTCGCCCTCCGTGCTGCAGACCATACCCAAGGGGCGTTACTACAACATGACCGACGTCATCGAGCGATTGATCCCGGAGGAGCACGGCGTGTACGGCTACCGCTTCTCGGGCACGTGGATGGATCTGGGTAAGGTCGATGACTTTGACCGTGTGGCCGCGCAGTTCCAACACCTCGCGGAAGTGGCCGATGCCCGCATTCCCTTGGAGTCCTATGTCAGTTTCCTGACGACGGTACCGGTGGATGCGTAAGCTATGGTCGACGAGGGCGGGATGGTCCTAGTCACAGGGGGTACCGGTTTCGTGGGTCGCCACGTGGTCGACTCGTTGCTGAGCCAGGGATACACGGTAGCGGCAGCGAGCGTCCCCGGCGACCCACAGCTGGTGAACCTACCCGAATCGGTCGAGAGCCTCGCTTTCGACATCGCGGATATCACCGCGGTCACGGCGGTACTGGAGCGGCTGCACCCGCAGGCTGTCTTTCATATCGCCGGTCTGGCACGCGGACACGACCTCGCCCGGCTGCTCTCGGTCAATGCCGTGGGTACCGATTGCCTGCTGCGGGCCGCCCGAGAGCTCTCTACGCCCCCAACCGTGATCATCCCGGGATCGGCAGCGGAATATGGGTTGCTCGATGCGGGGCAACCTGCGGACGAGGCGACGGCGCTGGTGCCGATCTCCGCCTATGGCGTCAGCAAGGTGGCTCAGACGTTGACCGGGCTCAGCTTCGCCTGGCGGCATGAGGTGCCGGTAGTGGTGGGCCGTGTCTTCAACATCACCGGGCCGCGCGAGCCGCCCACGATGCTGATCGGCGCGATCGCCGAGCAGATCGTCGCGATCGAGGCTGGGGATCGACCTCCGGTACTGCGTGTGGGCAACCTCGACCCGTACCGTGACTACCTTGACGTTCGCGATGCGGTGCTGGGCTTAGTGTCGCTGTGGGGCGAGGGCCGGTCAGGCGAGGTCTACAACCTGTGCAGCGGCGTGCCGGTCCAGGTACGTGCGGTGGTCGAACAGCTTGTCGCGCTATCGGAGGTCGATATCGAGATCCTGCCCGATCCGGAGCGCCAGCGCCCGTCCGATATCCCTTTCTGTGCCGGCAATCCGCGACGTGTGCTGCAGGCGACGAGTTGGCGGCCGGAGCATCATCTGGCAGCTTCCCTGACCGACACGCTTGCCTGGTGGCGGGCGCGACGCGGCCTCCACTAACCTTGCCTCTGTTCGCCCTCATCCGGCCCCTCCGGTAGCCAGTCGAGTTGATACGGCGCGACAAAGGAAGCCATACCGTAGGCCTGAGCGCGTCGCTTGGCGCGCCCACGCAGTTCCTGATCCTCCGGCGCTGCGTAGTCAAGCGCGAAGACGGGCGTGTGATCTGAAGCCTGGCGCAGGCGAACGACTGTAGCACCCGTCCACGCCAAATCCGTGCCTTCCCACGCTGCGTAACCTCGCCCGTTATAGTGCGTTGAGAAGGCCTCGAAGAGCACACCATCCGCTATTGCGAGGACGGTCTCCAGGATCGAGAAGCCGCGGTTGACTATGATCGTCGTCGTGGGATAGGCATCCCGCATACGCTCGAGCAGCTCGACGACGCCAGGCCGGGTGTGGGACGCGTGGTCTTGAGTGTCGACCGTGTCCAGGAAGAGCCCCGCAAAGCCGTGGGCGAGCAGCTCGGGGATCGCCGACGAGAGCAGGTGCTCCTGCCACGCCGGAGATCGACAATCCACAAGGAGCGTTCCCCACTGGGGGTTGCGTAGTGGAGCGTTGCTTACCGGATCGCGGATCACCCACGGTGCGTCACCCTCCGTGCTCGGCGCCTCGCCGATGGAAAGATAGGCCAGCGCGCTCGTCCCCTGAGCGCCCAGCCACGCAATCTCCTGTGACGTGTAGGCTGCCGCCTGGAGGATAGCGAGGTCATAGGTGGCGAGCTGCGGCAGCCGGCCCCATCCGTAGTAACACGCATAGTGGGTGACTTCGTGTAATTTCATCTGCCCCCTATCGTTCTCCCCGATCTGGCCGAAGTATACTCCCGGACGTGCCATTGACGATCGGTGCTCGGGTTTGATCTCCAGACCTCCTAACTAGAATATACCTTGATCTTGCCCTGTGGCTTGATTATGGTTATAATGCGGGCCATGGAGGTACATTAAGATGGTGAATAGCTGGTTTCACATGGCCGACCGTGGGATGCGGATCGCAGCACGTAGTTTGATGGTCGTTCTGTTCGTGCTGACCTCCGCATCCGTGGCACCGGGCTTGGTGATCGCGTCCTCAACGGATCAGCCGACAACGCAGGCCGTCACGCAAGATTATCAGGTCTTTGTGCCCTACATACAGCGCAGCCGAGCTACACCCTCTCCAACCCCTTCACCCACACAACCGACCCCCGACGATGCATGGACATCGGTCGCAAGCTGGGTCTATCAACTGACGAACTACCGTAACGGCAGACTGGATGAAATCGCGGCGACGGCGTTTGACCTGGCGGTCATCGACCTAGCGCGCGACGGCAGG
>CAZYYC010000304.1:0-5013 GCA_964650935.1 uncultured Anaerolineales bacterium | reverse complement strand
AGCCCCTGCATCGTGTTCGTGGATGAGATCGACGCCGTGGGGCGGCAGCGCGGCAGCGGCCTGGGCGGCAGCCACGACGAGCGCGAGCAGACGCTGAACCAGATCCTGGTCGAGATGGACGGCTTCGATACCGACACCAACGTGATTGTGGTGGCGGCGACTAACCGGCCCGACATCCTCGATCCGGCCCTATTGCGGCCCGGTCGCTTTGACCGTCGCGTGGTGCTGGATCAGCCGGACATCCGGGGTCGCGAGGCGATCTTCCGGGTCCACACGCGGGGCAAGCCCGTCTCGACCGAGGTCGATCTCGAGGCCTTGGCCCAGGGGACGCCGGGCTTCGTGGGCGCGGACATTGAGAACGTGGTGAACGAGGCGGCGATCCTGGCGGCGCGGCACGGCAAGCGACGCATCGGGATGGTCGACTTTCAGGAGGCGATCGAGCGCGTCGTCGCGGGACCGGAGCGGCGCAGCCGCGTCATCTCCGACGAGGAGCGCGAGGTCTTTGCCTATCACGAGGCGGGTCACGCTGTGGTCGCCTATGCGCTGCCGCGCTGCGATCCCGTGCGGAAGATCTCGATCGTGGCCCGCGGGATGGCGGGCGGCTACACGCTGACGCTCCCGCAGGAGGATCGCTACATCATGCAGCGGTCGAAGATGGAACAGGAAATGTCCAAGATGCTCGGCGGACGGGCGGCGGAGGAGTTGGTCTTTGACGAGATCAGCACCGGCGCCTCGGACGATCTGGATAAGTCCACGCGTTTGGCGCGCTCGATGGTGATGCGCTACGGGATGAGTGACAAGCTCGGACCGCTGGTCTATGGGCGCAAGGAAGAACTCGTCTTCTTGGGCAAAGAGATCGGGGAGCAGCGCGATTACAGCGAGGCGATGGCCGAGGCGATCGACGACGAGGTCAAGCAGTTTGTGACCGAAGCCTATGATCGGGCCAAGGATGCACTGCGTGAGTATCGCGAGGGCTTGGATCGTGTGGCCAAGGCTCTACTGGACCGGGAGACGCTGTCCTCAGAGGAGTTTGAGGCGGCGATCGAGGGGCGTCCGCTGCCGGAGCGCAAGGAGCGCTACGCCGAGCGCCCTGCACAGTCGGAGCCGGTGCTCAAGCCCACGGCGGCAGCAGCTTAGCCCTACGGGCCGATTTGTCAGAATGGCGGGCGCGTGCTATAATGCGCATCTGTTTGGAGAGGTAGCATAGTCCGGCCTAATGCGCGCGCCTGGAGAGCGCGTGAGCCGAAAGGCTCCGAGGGTTCGAATCCCTCCCTCTCCGCTGGACGGTCACGCGGGGTCCTCACCTGAGGGCCCCGCGTCTTGCATGGGGGGGGAGGACAGGGCTCCGGGTTGTGCCGACGGTGCGCGGGCAGCCGGAAGGGGTCAGGCGGCGGTGTCGAAGTAGAGCGTGGTCTCGCCGATGGCAATGCGGTCGCCGGGCGTGAGCGGGTGGGGTCGAGCGATGCGCTCGCCGTTGAGGAAGGTGCCGTTGTGGCTAGTGAGATCCTCGATCCACCATGTCTTCTCGCGCCAGACGATGACGGCGTGGTTCGACGAGGCGAAGGGATCATCGATGATGACGTGGTTATCGCGGCCCCGCCCGATGGCGGTCACCGTCCTCAGCCGAAAGCGCTCGTCGGGCTGTGAGGCGGCGGAGATGAGCAGGGTTGCGGCGGGGCGCTCCTCGGGTTCACGCCGGGCACGCTCCTGCAGATCGCGCCAGATGGCGTAGAAGACCAGTCCGAGGAAGGCATAGAGCAGCAGGGCCAGGACGATGCGCAGGACCGGCAGCAGCTCGACCACCGACTAGTCGCCTTCCTGAGAGGCTATGGGGCGGGTGTGGCCATGCTCGACGCGCTCCGGGGGCTCGGACTCGGCGTAGATGAGGTCGATGCCGGAGAGCGAGATGACATCACCGGGCCGGAGGATGACCTCTCGGATCGGGTAGCCGTTGACGGCGGTGCCCCCGGTGCTGCCAAGGTCGCGCAGGATGTAGCGCCCATAGTGCAGCTGCAGTTCGGCGTGGTAGCGTGAGACCTGCCGCTCCTCAACGATGACCTCGTTGTCGAAGGCTCGACCGATGCCGATACGGTCGCCGTCCAGGTCGACCGTGCGTTCGCCGCGGATGATCAGGTAGGCCTTCGGGCCACCGCCGTTCGAGTCGTTTGAGAGCGCCTGTTCCATGCGCGCGTGGACCAGGTCCTGCGTCTGGTCGGGTCGCGCCGGGCCCATCTCGGCGGGGACAATGCTTACACTGCGCGGGGCGAGCGCCGGATTGGCGTGGAGGACGATAGCGGGGGCCTCGTGGATGCGCAGCTCAATGCGTCCGACGAGATCACCCAGCGCCGCCTCCAGTTGGCCTTCGAGGCTGGGGTGGTGGCGCCGCAGCTCGGCTAGGTCGCCAGGATTCAGCTCGACGCGATAGCGACCGGGAACCTCGGGGACGCCGTCGGCGCCGAAGCGCTCGCCGTCCTCAAGCGCCCGGACGAGGTGTCGGGCGACGTCCTGCGGCAGCAGGCGGCCCGCGAAGAGCCGCACAAAGGGCTCCTCGACAAGCTGTTCAATCCACCGTTCGAGATGTTGCAGACCGTTCATACAGGCAGGTATTATAGGCGGGAACGGCGGAAGGCCAACCCCGCACAGCTCGGTAGCCGCCAAGCCGCACCGGCGCAGCCTCCCCCGCCACGCGGTCCGCTCAGGGGCCTTCCGCGGGCCCTGAGCGGTTGCGCCTCTCGAGGCGCACCATGGGGTTGCTGTGCGAGGGGGTGTTCGGCAAACCACCGCCCAAGGGCCTTCTGGGGCCCTTGGGCGGGGAGCCACCTACGGCTTGGGGCAGGACGGTGGGGTGGTTTGTGGCGCCATCGTCTCGATTGCCTCCGGGGGGCGCGCAAGCCGGAGCACCGCTTCGCGTGTCGTGGAGGCCGGGGTATAATCGTTGGATATGAGACGGCGACCGGTAGTGGTACTGGGCGTGGCGGCCCTGCTGGTGGTGTCGGCGGCGCTGGGCGCGGCGCAGTGGCTGGCGCGTGAGCGCTACCTGACGCGTGGTTGGGCGACTGACTTCTCCGAGCCCGTCGCGGACACGCCGGGAGCGTCACCTGCGTGGAGCTCGCGGGTGTGTGTGAACGCACCGCTGGACGCCTACACCCCTGATGAGCTGGCCTGGGCCCTGGATGGGATCGCCGACCACGGCTTTGCGTGGGTGCGCCAACGCATACCCTGGGCCCTTGTGGAGCGCGAGCCGGGTGTGCGTGATTGGTCCACGATCGATGCGATGGTGGCGGGGCTCGCCGAGCGTGACGTGCAGATGCTCGCCGTTCTTGACGACGCCCCGACGTGGGCCGGCTCTCCGCCCGACCCCGCGGCCTTCGCTGCGTGGGCGGGCGCGGTCGCCGCCCGCTACGGCGACGCGATCACCTACTATCAGATCTGGCATAACCCCAACCTTGGCGACGGCTGGGACGGTGCCGCCGATCCCTTCGGTTACACAGCGCTGCTCTCGATGGCGGCGGAGGCCATCCGCGCCGTCGATCCCGACGCGCGCATCGTGCTGGGCAGCCTGGCGCCGACCGTGGAGCGGGGTGATCGGAACTATAGCGAGGCCCTCTTCCTGGACATGCTCTACGACGCCGGTGCGGCCCCCTATTTCGACGTGGTGGGGGTGCAGCCCTACGGCTTTGCCACCGGGCCCGATGATCGGCGCGTGGACGAGGAGGTGCTCAACTTCTCGCGGGCGATTCTGGTGCGTGAGGCGTTGATGGCCCATGGCGAGGGCCACAAGGCGGTGTGGGCGACGCACTTCGGATGGAACAGTCTGCCCTCCGGCTGGCCCGGCCCGGCGTCGATCTGGGGCGAGGTGGACGAGGCAACGCAGGCGGTCCACACGGTCGAGGCGTTGGCGCGAGTGGCGCGCGAGTGGCCTTGGATGGGGGTCACGTGCGTCAACAGCTGGCAGCCGCAGCCCGAGGATGCGGCGCGTGCCGTCCCGGACGCGGCGCGTGCCGTCCCGAACGCGGCGGAGCATTGGGGCTTCGCCCTGGTCGGCCCGGAGGGTGAGGCGCGTCCCGTCGCGGACGCGCTGCGCGCCTGGGCGACGCAGTCGCCGGTGGCGAGGGCGGGCGTCTATCGCGCGGACACCGACCTGGCGAGCTTTGAGGGGACGTGGACGCTGGGACCTCAGGGGGCCGACATCGGGCAGAGCGGTGATCGGGTCTCGCTGACCTTTGAGGGCACCGATGTAGGGCTGACGGTGCGTCGGGGTCCCTATCGCGCCTTTCTCTTTGTGTGGGTGGACGGCGAACCGGCGCCGGCCCTGCCGCGTGATCGGGAGGGCCTGTCCTATGTCGTGCTCTATGATCCGCTGTCCGCGGTGGCGACGGTGCCGCTGGCGGAGGGCCTGGCGCCGGGCATCCACACCGTCGAGGTCGTGGCAGAGCGCGGGTGGGGCCAGTGGGCGTTGGCCGATTGGCGCATTGTGGACGCGCCGCCGCGGCAAGGGGCCGCCTGGGGGCCGGCGGGTTTCGCTGCCCTGGGTCTGCTGGGCGTCGTGGGCCTCGGGTGGGCCGTGCCGCGCGTTGAGTGGGGAGCGCTGGGGCGTGGGCTGCGCCGCGCGTGGTGGGGCCTGGGCGAGCTGGCCCGGGTCGGCGTGTCGATCGTTGTGGCGGCGGTGACGCTGTTCGCTGCGTGGCAGGCCTTGATGGGCGCCGGGCTCTACCGCCGGCTCGGGGATCACGGGGAGCTGGCTGCGTTGGCGTTGAGCGCGGGGCTCTTCTACTTCTCGCCGTGGCTCGTGGTGGCGTTGCCGGCGGGTGCGGTGCTGGTCGTGTTGGTCATGCTCGACCCTGCGCTGGGCTTGGCGCTGACTATGGCTGCCGCGCCGCTTTACCTGCATCCTCTCTCGCTGTTCGGTAAGTCGTTCTCGCTGGCGGAGTTGACCTTGCTGCCGACGCTCGTGGGTGCGGCGATCTGGTTGATCGGCGGGCGTTGGTGGGCGCGGCGCGCCAACGGACCCGG
>CAZYYC010000303.1:0-5018 GCA_964650935.1 uncultured Anaerolineales bacterium | reverse complement strand
CCGGCTTCTTCCAACTGCGCCTGGGCAGCTATCGCGGCGTCCTGAACGCCGCGTGGATCGGCACGCTGATGGCCCTGACGCTCTCCTTTTTTCTGTCGCTCTTCGGCTTCTATGTCACACGCGGCAACATCCAGCAGGACCGCCGGACCGGGGTGGGACAGATCCTAGCGACAACCCCACTGAGCAAGCCGGCCTACGTCACGGGGAAATTCGCCAGCAACTTTGCCGTGCTGCTGATCATCGTCGGCGTGCTGGCGCTGGCAGCCCTGGCGATGCTGTTCATCCACGGCGAGGACAGAACGCTCGACCTGTACCAACTGCTGATGCCCTTCCTCATCTTCTCCGCGCCGGTGGCGCTGCTGACAGCCGCGCTGGCGGTTGCTTTCGAGTGCGTCCCGATTCTGCGCTCGTCAGGTGGCAACGCCATCTACTTCTTTCTGTGGCTGTTCATCGTGACACCGCTCGGCGGCGACCTGCTGGCATCCAGTGCTATTGAGCAAGGCATGACCGTCGCGCTCCAGGCACAGGGCGCCGCATACCGGGGCGGCATCGTGCTTGGCGCAGGTTCGACCGTCGAGCTGCAGACCTTCCTCTGGACGGGCTTTGATTGGGGGACCGTTATCGGTGGACGCCTCGTCTATGTGCTCGCAGCGTTACTGCTGGTGGCACTGGCGGCCCTCGCCTTTGACCGCTTCGCCGCAGCGCCGGCACGCATCCGAGCCCCACGTCCGGGGCTCGGACGCTGGGCTGCACGGCTGGGCACCCGCCGGGAAGCCCTTGCCCGCAAGCGAGCCGCGGCATCCGACGTGGCACGGTCAGCGCAGGCTCTGACCCCTATCACAACGTCCGGTAAGCCTTTCCTCCTGTTCCGGACGTTGGTCGCGGCAGAACTCAAGCTGTTGCTCAAAGGGCGCGCGATTGTCTGGTACGCCGTCGCTGTGGGGTTGCTCCTGGCCTGTCTGTTCTCGCCGCTTGAGACGGTGCGCGGATTGCTGCCCTGGGTCTGGCTGTGGCCGCTGGTGCCATGGTCGGAGCTCGGCGTCCGCGCGACGCACTACCGCGTCAACCCGCTGCTCGCGAGCGCACCTTCTCCGCTGTGGCGACAGTTACCGGCCACCTGGATGGCCGGCGTCCTGCTGGCGCTACTGTTGGGCAGCGGCGCCTTCGTCCGCCTGTGGTCTGAGCCCGCCCTGTTGCCCGGCTTTGCGGCGGGCGCGCTTTTCATCCCTTCGCTGTCGCTCCTGCTGGGACTGGCCGCGGGAACGGAACGTCCGGCGCAGGTCCTACTGCTCGTCTGGTGGTATCTCGGCCCATTGAACGGATTGACTCCGCTCGACATCACCGGCGTGACCGATGCGGCGTTGGTGCAGGGCATCCCGTGGTTCTACCTTGCAGCCGCCCCACTGCTCTTCGGGCTAACGCTCCTCGTGCGGCGGCAGCAACTGCAGACCGCCTGATGCCAAGATCCTGGGGACGACCACTGCGGTGCGATGGGCTTTTGGGAAAAGCATCGAGTAAGCCGGACCATCTAGACACAAAGGAGAACTACGGATGCAATCATTCCTCACCATCATCAAATGGCTCTTTCTGGGGCTTCTACTCCTGCTGGTTGGGCTGATCGCGGGCAGCAGCATCTACCACGCAGTTCAGTCGCCGCGCGAAGAGGCCGCCTACCCACCGCCCGGGCAAATGGTAGCTGTGAATGGTCACCAGCTGCACGTCTATGCCGAAGGGGCGGGTGAGGCGACGCTCGTCTTCCTGTCGGGCAGTGGCACCACCGCTCCCGCACTGGATTTCAAGGGGCTCACCAACCGCCTCTCCGGCGACTACCGGACGGTCGTCGTGGAGCGTGCGGGGTACGGCTGGAGCGAGGACGCCGGCACGCCCCGCGACATCGACACGGTGCTCAGCGAGACCCGTCGGGCGCTTGAGGGGGCTGGTGAGCGTCCCCCCTACGTCTTGTTCCCCCATTCGATGAGCGGCCTGGAGGCGCTGCACTGGGCCAACCGCTATCCCGACGAAGTGGCTGCCATCATCGGACTGGACCCGGCGGTCCCTCCCATCTATGAGGTCATGCCGCCACCGCGCCTGATGCTCTCACTGGTCGCCTTCACCTCACGGACGGGCCTGCTACGCCTGGTCCCCTCGATGTGCCGCGAATCAGCCGTGGTGGATCACCTCACCGATGCCGAAACGTCCGCCTACTGCTCGATCATGTTTCGACGCACCTTCACGGCCGACGTGCTCGCGGAGACCGAGGTGACCCAGGCCAATGCCCGGCAGGTCGCCGCCGAGGGCATCCCGGATGTACCCATGACCTTCTTCATCTCTAACGGTGAGGGACTGACCGTGGACAATTGGGGCGAGATCCTGGTAGCGTATGCCGAGGAGTCCGGGAGCACCTACCGGATGCTCGACGTCGGCCACTATGTCCACCACGACGCCGCCGATCTGATCGCCGAGGAGAGCCGGCTCTTTCTGCAGCACATCGAGTGGTAGAGGCCCAGGGCCTAGGATGAATAGGGGAAGCGGACTATGAGTGTCGACCGGCGCACAAAGCGCAGAACCCGGCTGCTCATCGGCATCCCAACGGGGGTGATCCTGCTCACGATGGTCGTGTTTGCGGTGATCCCGCCGCTGGTGATGCACGACATGGTGAACCGGCACGTCACCTTTTCCCAAACGTGGACCGGCGCGGAACAGAACCTCGATCCCGAAAGGCTCGTCCTGACCACAAAGGACGGCCTCGACATGGTGGCCTACGAGGTCTACGTCGAGCATCCCAAAGCCGTCATCATCTTCCTTTCGGGCATTCACAATCCCTCCGTTACAGCCTTCTTCGGCCACGCACGCATGCTGCTCGATCAAGGTTACGCCTCGATTCTGCTGGAGATGCGCGCACACGGCGAGAGTGAGGGCGACGTGATCGGCCTGGGCTTTAAGGAATACCGCGACACCCAAGCTGTGGTGGACTACATCCGGGACAATCCCCGTTACACGGAGACGCCCATCGTGGTGTATGGCCTTTCGATGGGCGGTGCGGTCGCCATCAACTCCATCGGCCAGATCCCCGAGATCGCCGCGTTGATCAGTATGTCGTCCTATTCCTCCTGGGATGATGTGTTCCTTGATAACATGGGGGCATCGGGGCTCCTCGCCGGAATTCAAAGGCCCTTCGTCAGACTCTACACAGCGATCAAATACGGCTGGGCCACACGCACGATCAACCCCAAGGATGAGATCCGAAAGCTCGGTGACCGACCGGCGCTGCTGATTCACTCGCGGGGCGACTCACAGGTCCCCTACGCCAACTTCGAGCGGCTCATCGCACGCGCTCCGGCGCACGTGGAGACCTGGGTCCGTGAGGGAGACCTGCACCTCATCGTCCGGGACGACCTCTTTCTCACACCCTACGAGGACATCGAGTATGCTGAGCGCATCCTCGGGTTCCTCAACCGGTATGTTGCACCTTAGGCCATGTACCCACTCACCCCGGACCTGATCGACTTCCTGCTTGGGGCCGAGGCCCAGGCCGCGCTTGCCGACCTCCGGGAGGCCAACCTGCGCGATGCGGTGCTGCTGGATCGGGTCTCCGAGCTCCGTAGGCGCTTCGCGCCTGCGGAGGCTGCCGTGCTGGTGGATCAAGCCCGCCTACGCCTCAAGGCACGGGCGAAGTTTCCCGACGCCGAGCGCCTGTATCTCACCGACGAGGCCCTGGAACAGGCCACGAGCCGCGCGGTCGCGCTCACCCACGCCGCAGCCTTCCGCGCCTTTAACCGCGTGGCGGACCTGGGCTGCGGCATCGGCGCCGACACGCTGGCCCTGGCGGAGGTGGTGCCTCAGGTGGTGGCGGTAGAGCTGGATCCCGTGCGCGCACGGCTCGCCGAACTCAACATCACCACGAGCGGCTTGGCAGACCGGGTCAGGGTGATCGAGGGCGATTGGACCAAGCTGACCCTGGATGTGGAAGCCGCCTTCGTGGACCCGGCGCGACGAACCGTTCCCGGTCGCCACGCCGGTAGCCGACGCCTGCGCGGCCTCTCCGAGATGGTCCCGCCTATCTCCGCTATCATGGAGCTCCTCCACACCGTCCCACACGTCGCCGTCAAAGTCGCCCCGGGGGTGGACCACGCAGAGGTACCGCCGGAGGCCGAAGTTGCCTTCATCTCGGAAAAGGGTAACCTCAAGGAGGCCCTGCTGCGCTTCGGGGACCTGCGCACGGGCGCGAAGTGGGAGGCGGTGCTCCTGCCGGGGCCTGACCGGCTGAGCAGCGACATGCCTGCCGGCCCGATCGCGGTTCGCGAGCCCATCGCCTATCTTTATGAGCCCGATCCGGCGATCCTGCGTGCGGGCCTGGTCACGACGCTGGCAACGCAGATCGGCGCAGCGCAGATCGACGCGACGATTGCCTATCTCACGACCGAGGCACCGGTGGACACACCCTTCGCCCGCATCTGGCGCGTGGAACGCCACGGGCATTTTCACCTGAAGACGTTGAATAGATGGTTGAGAGAGTTGGAGATCGGCCACGTCACCCTGAAGAAGCGCGGCTCGCCTATCGACGTCGACACCTTCAGCCGGCGACTCAAGCCGCTGCCTGGAGGACGTCCCGCGACCGTCTTCTTCACGCGCATGCAGGGCGTGCCGTGGATGGTCGTAGGCACCGAGGTGATCGCCTAGCGTCGAACGTTAGTCTCGCATGACAACAACAAGGAGTCTAGTGCAATGAAAGTTCTCTTTATCGGCGGCACCGGGATTATCAGTTCAGCCAGTTCGCAATTGGCCATCGATCGAGGGATCGAGCTCTTCCTGCTCAACCGCGGGCAGACCTCAACGCGTCCGGTGCCGGAGGGGGCACGGGTGCTCATCGGCGACATCCGCAAGCCCGAGACCGTGCGCGAGGCGTTGGGCGACCTGACCTTCGACGCGGTGGTCAACTGGATCACCTTCACACCGGAGCAGATGGAGGTGGACCTCGAGCTCTTTACGGGGCGCACCGCCCAGTACATCTTCATCAG
>CAZYYC010000302.1:0-5033 GCA_964650935.1 uncultured Anaerolineales bacterium | reverse complement strand
ATCGCGGCGCAGCCGCCTACAGCGGTTTCGTCTTCAGTCCTAATGAGGGCTACCTTCTTGGGGAGTTCACCGACCTGCCCTTCGGCTACACCTGGCCCGGCGTCCCCATCGGCCACGTCCTGCAGGCGCAGACACGCGGCACACTGCAGGGATTCGCGGCCTTTCCCTACCTCTTTCTGTTGGGCGATCCGCGCATCGCATTGCAGACCGAGGCTCCCTATCGCCTGGTCGATGACCGACCGGAGAGGGGACGGCGCGTACTGACCTATGCCGACGTCCCTGCCGGTGCGGTGCCTCTGCGCATCCCCGGTGGAGCAGGGGATCAGTTCGTGAGCGTGCCCGGCGTGACGGCAGTCGCCCACGGCGACCCCTTCTACAACAGCAGGCTGCAAATGGTAGACGTGCGAGCCGACAAGATCATCGTGCTGATCCACGAGGGCGGCGACCTGGCCCTTGAGCTGCGACGCCGCCCACCGTGGGCATGGTATCCCGCCGACATCCTGCTGGACTCACTAGATCACACGCTCGTCTTCAGCCAGCAAACCGGTGGAGATGCACTGGTCGCCGGGGTCGGTGTGTTATCCCTCATCTGGATGGGATGGCAGACACACAAGCGACGACTGTCGGGGCCGCAACTGCGGACAGCTGTCGCTGCCGGCCTGGGCGCTGCAGGCGCCCAGGCCGTCTATGTCCTCACCAGGCTGGACCGCGTGACCATCACCTCGAAGGCCGTGGCCTTCAGTCCGCTCAGCATCGCCGCCGGAGCAGTGGTGACCACCTGCGGCATCCTGATCGCCCTGAGGGCGCGTCACCGGGTCGGCAGATGGATCGGCCTCGCTACGATGACCGTCGCAAGCTGGCTTCCCCTGGCTTTCACGACGCTCACCACGGCCACGATCAATCTCCTCAGCCGCTCGCAGATCGGCACGCCGCTCTACAACTACCGCTTGGGACTCCTGTCAGCCCCCACCTTCGCGCTGATGCTAGTGCTCTCCGGATTACTGCTACCCCTGGTCGCGGGCACGGGGCATGCCCCGGTTACCGGGCCCGCCCCACCAGCGTCGGGCTCTCAGTCGGGCCGAAGCTGACATTCATCTCGAACGTGTAGTGCATCTCGTCTTCGGCGAATCGGAAGGTCAGCGTCGGCACAAAGGGCGTCTCGTAGAGGCATAACTTCACCACCAGGGTGTCGTCATCCACCCACGCGCCGCTCGCCGCCACACGCCGCGGCTCATCGCCACCGAGGGCCGTCTCGCCATAGCACCACGCGCCGTGGCCGAAGTCCAGCGCCTTCGCCGTCCGAGGCGCGTTCGCCGTCTGAGGCGCATGATCGCCGCGCCCGTCACGGATCGTGACCGTGCCGCCGCCCTTCTCTGGCAGCACCAGCGTGATCGCCTCGATGATCTGCGCCTCGGCCGGAGCGCTATGGCGGTCCACCGTGACTTCCTGCTCCGTCGCATCAAAGCGATAGGTCCGGCCCGACACCCGTGGGGTCCACGCGGAGGTCGCCACGCCGTCCTGCAGAGGCAGGGCGAGGCCTTCGAGCGTCGCCGCCAGCGCCGACTGAGCCTCAACGTCATCCGGCAGGGCCTCAGGCCCCATCGCCGGTAGCAGGTGCTGCCAGATGAGGTTCAGCACCGCCTGCATATCACCCACACCGCTCGTGATCGCGATCACCGCGTCCTGATCGGGCATCACGATACAGTATTGGCCGAAGGCTCCATCACCGCGATAGGCGTTGTGGCGGCACCGCCAGAACTGGTACCCATAGCCCTGCTCCCAATCGGTGTTCTCGTTCGGCGAGTTGTCGACCTGCCGTGACGTGGCCTCCTCGACCCAGGCCTCAGGCAGAATGCGCTTGCCGTCCCACATCCCCTTTTGGAGATAGAGCTGCCCAAAGCGCGCGATGTCCTCGGTCTTGACGTTGAGACCGAAGCCCCCCATCGCGACGCCCTCAGGTGAGACCTCCCACCAGACATCTTCGATCCCCAACGGCTCGAACAACCGCGGCGTCAGATAGTCCATCAACGACATCCCGGTGAGCTTCTGCACAATCGCCGCGAGCACATAGGACGCGCCGGTGTTATACAGGAAGTGCGTGCCCGGCTCGTACTCAACGGGTAGGGCCAGGAACGCGCGGACCCACCGACCGTCCTCGGCGGCAAAGAGAGCAGCGGTCGTGTCCTCAGCGTGGCCCGTCGTCATCGTGAGCAGGTGGCGCACCTGCATCGCTGCAAGATGCTCACTGATCTCGTCGGGCGCCTCATCCGGGAATAAGGACAACACCGTATCGGTCACCGAGAGCCGGCCCTCGGCAACCGCCAGGCCGACGGCGGTCGACGTGAAGCTCTTGCTCAACGAGAAGAGCATGTGATTGAGCTCGGGCGCATAGGGCGCCCACCAGCCCTGGGCGACCACGTGTCCGTGGCGCAGCAACATGAAGCTGTGGAGGGCGTCGACGCTCTCCTCAGCAGCCGCCAAAAAGGCGAGCACGGCCTCGGACGCTAGGCCCTGGGCCTCGGGTGTACTAACGGGTAGTTGGTTGCTCATCTTCGTCTCTGTCTCCTTATCATAGATTCGGGATAGGTCACGTCCAAACCGGCACCAAGCAGTCATGCCGCTCCGGTTAACATCAGCCCTCGTCAAACGCTTCGATCAACGCCTCGTAGTCCTCCAGCGTCGCCCAGCGACCACCGGGATCAAGCAGCTGCCCCTCGAAGGCCCAGAAGAGCCCCGTCAGGCCCAAGGCCTGCACCCGCTCAAAGCTGAGGCGCATCTGCTCGGGCGTGCCCCACCCGGTGTTCTCCCCCCAGACCTCGAGGCCCAGGGCGTGCTCCCTTGCGAGCTGTGAGAGAAAGTGCGCCGGGCTCCAGACCGCCCGATCCTCCCCCAGATCATCGACGAGAGAAGGGGGCGCATCCAACCACGTGGTATATACCACGACGCCGGAATCCGCTACGCTCGCCACGTGCCTCGCAAAGTCGTGCCCTCGCTGAATCTCGCCGTTCTGCTCGGCAGGCGTGAAGCCGCTGAGATCGCGTGCGATCGCGGCATCGAGCTGCCCCGGTCGCACGCCCCACGAGGGATAGAGGACCGCCGGCCGTCCATCATAATGCGCCCGCACGGTAGCGATCTGCCAGGTCTGGTAATCCGTCATGGCGTCCAGATACCACGTCGCGAACTGCCCGGCGGCGGTATGATCCGCACTCGACTCACCGGGCTGCCAGTCGGGCACCGGGTTGGGGGACAGCGTCGTCGCCAGGCCCGCAGCACGGCCCAACGCCAGGTCGTCATAGCCCCAGTAGACGTTCACCCGGTCGCCATAGTGGTGAATCGGATAGGAAAGCTCGCCGTAATAACACCACCCCAAACGGACCGCATAGGCGTCACGCCCCAGAGCCTCGAGGACCCGGGCGACATAGGCCGCCTGCAGGTCGCGAATCTCCTGATTGAAGACCGCGTTCAGCCCGTTGGCGCCGGGCCCATCACCCACGTAGGCCTCGCCGTACTGGTTCACGTAGCGGCTGTGCGGCACCTCAAAGGCCCACGCCGGTGGGTATTGGATGCCCAGGCTGAGCACCACCTCCATCCCTGCCTCGTGGAACGTCGCCAGATCACGTCGTGCCTGTTCGAGCTGTGCCTCGTCGAAGGTGTCACGCGCCGGCTGGATCCGGTCCCAATAGACCTCGTAGGTGACCGCCCGCAAGCCTGCTGCGTAGAGAGCGGCAGCGTTCTCGGGCCGGCCGGCGACGGTGCCGTACGCGACGCTACCGGCGCTGCCGCCACACGCAGCCGCCACCAAGGCCACGATGCCAAGCAATAGGTTGATCCTCGTCGACCTCAAACTAACCTCCCCGATCCACTAGATGTGGGCCGCCAGCCATTGTACTCCAGGCGGCGCCTACCCAAAAGGCAACGCCCGCCGCACCTCTTCCGGGAAGCTGCTCGCCGAGCCCCCACCGAACGCAGCCACGGTGTTCGACACTTGCCCCCACACCCCGCAACCACCTCCTAGTCTCCCCCGAACCCCCGTTGCCGCAACTCCACCACTATCATATACAAGGTCTCGCCGACGAAGGAGCCCTCGCCGACGGGGGAGCAGAGAGCCGACAACCAAAAGCTTGCAGCCCCGTCCTCGGGGCGTCGGACGCGGAGGCGCCTCCGCCGGTCGCTGTTGAGACCTACCGCGGTCCAACCCCGATCGCTCCGCCTCGCTCCGGCTTGCAAGGAAGTGCCTTCCAGGTGTAAAATCGCCTTGAAGCAACCTCAGATTTGCCAACCTTCTGGTGAGGAGATGTACAGATGGCAGCACCTAGTCGAATGCCGAGATACGATGTTAGGAACGACGGAATCGGACCCTATGCCGTCTTCTACTGCGAGACGTGCGACCGGGAGTATCGCAGCCAGCCCGACGTCGGCGCCACGGTCGCCCAGGATCTGGGCCGCAAGGCGATGGGCGGTCTGCTGCGCAAGGTACCTATGGTCGGCAGGACGCTCGCCGACAACGTGGCGGGCGAGGACCCACGGTACGCCATAAGCCTGACGCCCCAGCAACTGGAGAAGGCGTGGGGCCAAGTGAGCGAACGCTACCGCGAGTGTCCCACGTGCCTGAGAATCGTCTGCCTCTCGTGCTGGGATGAGCAGAGCGGTTATTGCACGGAGGACAGTCCGCGACGCGCCGAGATCGCCGAGTCCGAGGCCGAACAAGCCGGAGCGATGGTCAAGGGCTTCGCCAGCGCCCTGGGGCTGGGCAGTGTGGTCAAGCAAGTGACCGAGGCCGCCCGACAGGCCCAGACCAACGTCGTCACCTGCCCCAAGGATGGGACCGTTGCGCCGGCAGGCACCAAGTTCTGCCCCGAGTGCGGCGGCCCTATGCCCCAGCCGGTGGCAGACGCCTGCCCCAACTGCGGCAAGGAGACACACGGTGCGAAGTTCTGTCCCGAGTGCGGCACGAAGATCGAGCGCGCCACCCCGGGCGTCTGCCCGAAATGCGGCGCCGAGACCAAGAACGCCAAGTTCTGTCCCGAGTGCGG
>CAZYYC010000301.1:0-5047 GCA_964650935.1 uncultured Anaerolineales bacterium | reverse complement strand
AGGCGCCTGCACTCTCGGCGCTGCTGGTGTGGATGCCGTCGGTGGCCCAGACGCGGACGCGGCCCTGTGTCGTCGAGGCGAGGTTCTCGCGCGGCAGGTCGATCCTGGTGCCGCGGATCCCCTGCGCGATCGTCTCCCAGGTTGCGCCACCGTCGGCGCTGAATTGGACGTTGAAGGTCAAGGGGTCGCTATCGGGATCTGAGGCCGTCCAGGCGACCGGGACGGTGTCGCCGCTGACAACCTGCCCGGCGGTCGGAGAGGTCACGGTGACGCTGGGCGCGCCCGGTCCGGCCTCGACCGTAGTAAGCAGGCCTGTGGGGCCGGTGAGGTCGACCCGGACGGTGCCGGCGACATAGGGCACGAGCTCAGAGATACTCAGGAGATCCACCGGCGGAGCGCTCGGTCCGTCGGGGTTGTCGGGTCCGGAGTGGAGCTCCTCGGGCGTGAAGGGATAGCGGGCGAGCTCGGCCCCACTGCTATTCCTGAGCACAATGGCGTAGTCGCCGGGCGTCCGCGGGACGACGTCGTGGGCATCGGGGATCACGAAGAGGGGGGTAAGCTCCGCGGTGTTGGTCGCGGGATCGATGGTGCCGGCTACCAGCAGCCGGTCGGTCTGCTGGGCGCTCGCGGGGGCTGCCAGGGCCGTAGCGGAGACAGGCGTGATCTCAGCCTGCAGGTAGTCGAGGATGGCTTCGTAGGTGTAGTCGCTGATCCACTGCGGCGCGCAGTAGGTCATCACATCGCGCCAGGCCGAATGGTAGATGGCAAGGTCCACGGGGATGAGGCCGTAGGGCCGGGCCGCGCCCGTGCCGCGGTCGAAGCCGCGCAGCGCCGTATCACCGGTCGCGACGGTGCTGATGAAGCCGTCGGTGTGGGGATAGTTAGCATCAACGCCCGCTTCACCGCCGCACGACCCATCGGCGCCTCCGGGATCTCCGCGCACGTGTTTCCTCCCGAACGAGTGTCCGAGTTCGTGGCCGGCGTACCAGTCGCCGAAGATGCCGTCGAGATCCCACGCCGCCGCACGTCCGGTCGGCCCGGATCCCGTACGCGAGCCCATGGCGCCGCGCATGAAGACGCCGCTGTTGGTGAGCATCGCGTAGTAGCGGATGTCCGATTCGTCGCCGACACGATCCTCATACCAGTTGGGCTCGGCGAGATCCCAGGTGCGACGTGCATTGAGCCAGCTATTGACGGCGCCGCTGGTGGGGTAGACCAGGTCCCCGGTGTCGCTGTCGAACTCGACCTCGTTAAGGTCATCCACGCGCACGGTCATCCAGATGTCGGAGAGGGGAAAGGCCCGCAGTAGCCACGAGCGCGTCTGGTAGATGTCGGTGATCGGGGTGGTGTGGGTGATGGTGGTGCCGCTGCTCTCCGTCGTGTAGCGTGCCCGGTATATGATGAGCCCGAGGCGCGGTGCTTCCTCAAAGGTGACCGTGGTCGACCGCGTGTTGTTGTCATAGTCGGTCTCGGGGGGATAGCGCGTGGTTCGCCAGCCCGTCACGATCGGGTTGACCCGCGCCGTCAGCACCAATGTGTCGCCCGGCTGGGTGAAGGCACTGGGGAGCTGGAAGAGAAAGGCATGGTCGACGAACTCGCGGCTGGGAACAGGCCGCAAGACAACGTGGGCGCCGGGATTCTGCGGGAAGAGCACGGCACGACCGCTGCTGTTGGCGACCTCCAGTGTGGCGAAGGTGCGGAAGCGACCGCTGACCGTCCGCGCGTGAACACGCACATAGGTCGGCTTATTCGCGACCAGCCGGACGCTGTTGTTGAGATCCTGCACAGCCTGTGTGACCTCCACGCCCTCGACATAGATGTCGGTGGTCACGTTCGTGTCCCACTCCACGCAGAGGCGCGGCCGGCGGGTGGCCAAGCCCTCGCGGCTGACGAAGAACGACTCGCCCACGCCGACGCCGAAGGCGACCAGCGCCAGGCCACGGTTGACGCGTGTGCCGCTCACCCAATCCTGGACCAGTTGGGGCGCTGACCACGTCTGCCAGCCGGTCGCACCCATCCCCCAACTTGTGTCGTCGTAGGTGAAGCTGGTGAGACTAGGCCTGTTGTTCCACGTCAGCCCGTACTCGGTCCACGGGTTGATGGCTGCCTTGAGTTGCCCCTCACCGCCGAACGGCGCCGAGGTCAGGTAGAGGCGCAGGTCCGCGCTGAGGATGACAGCGTCGCTGGGGATGGCGGAGAGGTCGAAGCGCAGATAGCCGGCACGCTGGTGGACGACATCGGCGTCACCCAAGGAGGAGGTCCGGAGCGTGGTGTCACCGCCGTAGTTGGTGGTCGGCGCGAAGTTGTAGGCGTAGGTGTCCGCGATCGGATAGAAACACTGATAGCTACTGGTGACTTCCGCGGCTGCCGCGGCTGCCGCGGCAGCCGGGGTGGGGCGCATCACATCGTACGCGAGGCCCAGAGTCGGTGTCAGGACGGCCAAGACGGCGAGAAGACGTAAGGCTTTGATCATCGAGTGACTCACCTTTCGTGTGAGAGAGTCTCATGCCTCAATGATACGCCCTACGTTGAATATTGTCAATTATTATATATTAAATAGTATATATTCGGAGCCCCCTCCTAGGACGTGCCTCCATTTTCGGTGCTCGTGGCTAGCTGACCGGATTGGGCGCGGCGAGCTTGCCGAGGTCCGGCGCCTCGAGGCGCGGCCCCGGATAGGCGGGGACCTCGCCGAAGTGGCGGCGCTCCACCCACGCCGTGCGCGCCTCGGCGATCTCCTCAGGCGTGCGCGCTACGAAGTTCCACCACATCAGGATCGGCTCGGGGAAAGGCGGTCCGCCGATCAGGAGCAGGCGTGCGCCCTCGGCACTCGCGAAGGAGGTCGACGTGCGCTCCATGCCCAGATCGTAGAGCCGCCGCGCCTGAAGGGGTCGGCCCTCCACAGTGCCATCGCCCTCCAGCAGCATGAAGGCGTGCTCGAAGTCGGGACGGAGCTCGAGCTCCAGCTCGGCACCGGGATGGACGGTCAGGTCGGCGCCGAGGATCTCGGAGTAGTGGGTGGCGGGGGAGGTCGTGCCCTCCAGCGTGCCGGAGAAGAGCTGTACGATCCCGCCGGGCACTCCCAGGCGCGGTACCTCGGTGATGTTCTCGAAGGCCGGCGCGATGTGACGGTCGGCGTCAAGCAGCGCTGCCCAGAGTTGCACGCCGCTCAGGCGCCCGCTGTTCTCGACCGGGGTGCGCTCGGCGTGGGCGATGCCCCGGCCCGCCGTCATCACGTTGACGCCGCCCGGCGTCACGACCGCCTCGTAGCCGAGGCTGTCGTTGTGGCGCACCTCGCCCGCGAGCAGCCACGTGACCGTCTGGAGCCCGATATGGGGGTGGGGGGCGATGTCCATCGGGCTGACCTCACCGAACGCGACCGGCCCGAAGCGGTCGAAGAAGCACCAGGGGCCGACCATGCGCCGCTCGCGGATGGGCAGCGCGCGGGCGATCTCAAGGTCGCCGAGGCGGATGTCCCGGCCGGCGTACGACGTGAAGGTGGGGTCTTGCTGGGTGTTCATAGGCTCCTCCTACTGTGAGTGCCGGACTGCGGGCATCTTGCCCGCTCCGGATGCGGACGAGACGTCCGCGGTCCGACTTCGCACGGCGCGGCGTGCAAAGCCTAAGTTCGGCTTCATCCCAGGAAAGTGCCGGCCTGGAGCTCCTCGAAGGCCCGGCGCAGTTCCTCCTGGGTGTTCATCACGATCGGTCCATACCATGCGACGGGTTCTCTGAGCGGCATGCCGGAGACCAGGAGGAAGCGGATGCCCTCCTCGCCTGCCTGCACGACGACCTCGTCGCCGTCGCCGAAGTGCACGAGCGAGCGGTTCTCCGCTCGCGCCGGAGGCGTGGTGTCGGCCCACCCGAGCGGCTCGGTGGGCACGGCGAGGGGACCCGCCGCATCGCAGAAGCTGCCTGTACCGGCGAAGACGTAGGCAAAGGCCTGGCGCGACGCCTCAACCGGCAAGACCTTGGATGTACGTGGGGGCACCGAGACATCGAGGTAGATGGGTGCTGCCGCCACACCGTCGATCGGGCCGGTCGTGTCCCGGTAACTTCCACAGACGACGCGCACCTCGGTGCCGTCCTCGTCGTCGACCACGATCGGGATCTCGGCGGCGGTCACCCCCTGATAGCGTGGCGCCGTCATCTTAAGCGCCGCCGGCAGGTTGGCCCACAGCTGGAAGCCGTGCATGCGCCCGGCTGCGTCGCCCTTGGGCATCTCCTGGTGGATGATGCCGCTGCCCGCTGTCATCCACTGGACATCACCGGGGCCGATCACGCCGCTGTTGCCGAGGCTGTCCCCGTGCTCGACGGTGCCCGCGAGCACATACGTGATCGTCTCGATCCCGCGGTGCGGGTGCCATGGGAAGCCCGCCACATAGTCCTTGGGGATGTCGTTGCGGAAGTCGTCGAGGAGCAGGAAAGGATCGTAGGCGGTCGTATCGCCGAAGCCGAAGGCGCGCCGCAGGTGCACGCCGGCGCCCTCGAGGGTCGGCTTGGCCTTCGTCAGCTGAGCTACAGGTCGTACGGTCATCTTGGCCTCCTGTGTCGGGATGGCAGCTGTAGGTGGATGGGACGAGTCGGCGAACCGTGGCTGCCTACGCTCCTATTATAGCATGTTGAAGCGTACCTAGCACCACGGTCGGACGCGCCACGCTCACCTCTGCGATCCAAAGGGCCGCCGCTCGACGAGGCCGTCCCGCTCTTGAGGCGGAGTGGCCTCAAAGTCATGCTTGCAGCCCCGTCTCGGGGCGTCGGACGCGGCGCCGTCGCTGTAGGTCATGATGACCTTTCGACAGGCCAGATGCGATAGCCCTGGGGGCGTGTTTCAGGTTGTGAGGAGTTGGTGGAGGCGAGGGGCCACAGCAGACTGAGGGGACCAGACTTCTCCCCAAGAACCCTACGATTCACACGTCGGGACTTGACGTGGCGACCCCATCTACTAGAATTGTGCGCGTGGCTGTGTGCGCACAGTTGCTGGCATCGGGCATGGTGGCGGGAAGTCCGAAGTTGCTGTTGACGCAGGGTACGTGTGGCTGATCCA
>CAZYYC010000300.1:0-5087 GCA_964650935.1 uncultured Anaerolineales bacterium | reverse complement strand
AGGTCCACCACTTCGAGAACCTCAACGCGCCCTCCTTCGAGTTCACCTGCATCGTGCCACGCCGTGGCGAGTTCTGAACGTGACCGGCACACCCAAACGCCTGCACGGCGCCAATATGGACATCGACCTGGTCACGCCCGAGGGTGCCATCTCCTGGGCGCAGGATCCCTGTCCCTGGAACGCGGCTGAGGGTGTCGCCGACCACCGGTGTGCCGTCAAGGACACCTCGATCTGCCCCTACTTCCGCGGCATCGAGCCCCTCGATACGGTCCTCTGCGCCTATCCCTGCGAGGCTGCACAGACAGAGCCTTGACCAAGCACGAAAAAGGCTGGAGCCACGGTGGCTCCAGCCTTCGTACACGGGAGTCGGTAGCTGCCTACCCCACTCTCCCTAGACCGCCGGTCAAGTCACCGGCGTCGAGGCTCTATGCGACGTGCTCCGCGCTACGATTCGCCGAGTCGCTCGATCGCCTCGAAGTCCTCATCCTCCAGGTCCCAACTGAAGATATCCATGTTCGCCGCGATATGCGCGGGGTTCGCCGACTTCGGGATGACGATGAGCCCCTTGGTCGTTAACCACCTCAGCACCACCTGGGGCATGCTGCGATCATACTTCGCGGCGATGCGCTTCAGCGCCGCGTCGCCGATCAGCGACCCGTTGCCGAACGAGGAGTACGAGGTCACGACGATGTCGTGCGCCTTGCAGTAGTCCAAAAGCTCCTTCTGCTGGTGATAGGGATGGTACTTGACCTGGTTCACCGTGATCGGCACCTCGGTGAGCGGCAGCGCTTCCTCAAGGTGATCGATCATAAAGTTGCTCACGCCGATGCTACGCACCTTGCCCTCGCGCACCAACTGCGCCATCGCGGGCAGGGTCTCCGAGATCGGGATCTCGTCGTTGGGCCAATGGATCAGCAGAAGATCGATGTAGTCAACGCCCAGTTCGGAAAGGGCGCGGTTGCCCATCGCCAGCACATCGTCGTGCGCCAGTTCGCTGGGCGGGATCTTCGTGGTGATGAAGACTTTCTCGCGGTCATAGCCTTTCAGCGCCTCGCGGATCGCCTCGTGATTGCGATACGCCTCCGCCGTGTCCAGGTGGTCGTAGCCTAGGTCCAGGGCCGTGCGCACGGCCTCGGTGCACGTGTCGCCTCTCAATTGCCAGGTACCCAGCCCCAATGCGGGCATCTTGGTGCCTGAGGTCAGATCAAAGTACTGCATACTGCGCCCCCTTCGCGGTTCTTATGTTATCTATAGTCCTATTCTACCATAAGTGGCGCTGATGGCCAAATTAAGCAGACGGATTTATCGCATATATAACAACACCGATCATTGGTGACTCGGACCGACAGCGTCTATTGACAAAATGTCACTAGTAACTATACTTCAGGTGGAGGTCAACGATGTGGCATCGACTGGATCACTGCGAGCGGGGCGGCTGCCGACGGCGGTTCGGGAAGTATCTCGAACCGGCCCTGCTTCTGCTGTTGGAGCAGGCCCCCGCCCACGGCTACACGCTCGTGTCGCGCCTCCCCGAGTTCGGGCTCGACTTTCTGGCCCCGGCCGTCATCTACCGAGCACTGCGCGAGATGGAAGGTCGAGGGTGGATCTCGTCGACGATGGACGACCAGGAGACGCAAGGCCCACCTCGCCGCGTCTACGCCCTCTCACCGCTCGGGCGTGAGGTGCTGCGCTGTTGCCTGGAGCAGTTAAGATCCACCCAACAGGTCATCGAGTACATCCTAGCCCTCCACGATGAGCTTGAGATCCACCAAGAACCCCAAGAGCAACTGGAAAGCCCACTTGAAAAGGAGCAGGCTATGAGAATCGTCATTCCCGCCGATGGACCTGATCTTGACGCGCCAACCAGCGCTGTCTTCGGACGCTGCCCGACGTTCATCTTTGTCGATCCCGAGACATGGGAGTTCGAGGCGCTGCGCAATGAGGCGGTGAGCGCACCGGGCGGCGCCGGCGTCCAGGCATCGCAAACCGTCGTCCAGCGCCGACCGCACGCCGTCATCGCCCCCAGTTTGGGACCGAATGCCTTCCGGGTGATCCAAGCCGCCGGCATTCCGTGCCTCAAGCTGGAAGGCGCGACGGTTCGTGAGGTCGTCGAAGCCTATAACGCCGGTGAACTCTCCCCTCTGGACACTGCCGGGCCCGACCACGTTGTCTTCGGAGGCGGACGTCGCGGTCGCGGCTAACCGACTGTCTGAGAGCACGCACGACAGCAGAACACACACCAACATAAAGGAGTTGTTATGACCACACGTATTGCCGTATCCGTCGAGACCGACGAGGGCCTCGACGCTCCTGTGAACGCCCATTTCGGACGTTGCCCCTTTTTCGTCGTCGCCGAGGTCGAGGACGATAACACGATCGTGAAGATAGAGACCGTCACCAATCCCTACTATCCGAATCATGAGCCGGGACAGGTGCCCGCCTTCATTCACAGCCTGAGCGCCGACGTGATGCTGAGCGGTGGCATGGGCGGACGTGCCGTCCAGTTCTTCCGCCAGTTCGGGATCGAGCCCGCGACCGGAGCCGGCGGCACGGTGCGCGAGGCGATCGCCGGCTATCTGGGTGGGGAGCTGACGGACGCCACCCCCTGCGATGAGAGTGTCGCACACAGCCACTGAACAAGGAGGTAATCCTATGGGACGTAGATCCGATGGACGCGGCAGGGGCCGCGGAGGCGGGGCCGCCGCCGGGCCCGGCGGGACATGTGTTTGCCCAGCCTGCGGGCACCGTGAGCCACACGTCGTCGGGCAACCTTGCACAGACAAGATGTGCCCGAAGTGCAACACACGGATGATACGGGCATGAAGCTCGCCGTAGCCAGCGGCAAGGGCGGTACCGGCAAGACCACGGTCGCGGTGAGCCTGGCATTGAGCTTAGCCGATGCCTCGCCGCTCTATCTCGACTGCGACGTCGAGGAGCCCAACGCGGCGCTTTTCCTGCGTCCGACGATGGAGGAGCGCCGAGAGGTCAGCCTTCTGATCCCAGAGATTGATACCGATCTCTGCACCGCGTGTGGGCGCTGTGCCGAGATCTGCGAATATCACGCTATCGCCGTGATCGGCGAAGAGGTCCTCGTCTTTCCGGAGCTCTGCCATGGCTGCGGCAGCTGCACGCGCCTCTGCCCTGAGGGTGCCATCCACGAGGTGCCCAACGTGATCGGCTCCATAGAACGCGGTCAGGCCGCCACGATCAGCTTCGCTCATGGCACGCTGAACATCGGTGAACCGATGGCAGTGCCGGTCATCCGCGACCTCAAGCGCTGGATGCTCGCCGATGACACAAGGAACCGTCCCGTGATCCTCGACGCCTCACCAGGGGCCTCGTGCCCCGTCGTGGAGACGATGCGCGGTGCCGATGTCGTACTTCTGGTCACCGAGCCCACCCCCTTCGGCCTCCACGACCTGCGCGTGGCCGTGGAGGTCGCCCGTGACGAGCTGAAGCTGCCGGTGGGGGTGGTCATCAACCGCGACAGCATCATCTACGGTGGGGTGGATGCCTACTGTGAGGCCGAGAATCTACCGATCCTGATGCGCATTCCCCTGGAGCGCGAGATTGCGGAGGGGATCGCTCTCGGGAAACCCCTCATCGCCATTCACCTGGCCTACCGCGAGCGCTTCCGCGACCTCTGGCGCAGTCTGGAGCGTATGAGCATGGCGGGGCGGGACGCTTCCTACACTAGAAAGGCCCAGCGTTCATGAAGCAACTGGTGATCCTTAGTGGTAAGGGTGGGACGGGCAAGACCACCGTGGCAGCGGGACTGGCTCATCTAGCGCATCAGACCCTGGACATCGTCCTCGCCGATGCCGACGTCGATGCCGCCAACTTGGGGCTGGTGCTCGCTCCTGTCGTTGTGGAGACCCACGACTTCACCGGCGGACGCATCGCCGAGATCGACCCGGAGACGTGCATCGGATGCGGGCAGTGTGCCGAGGTCTGCCGTTTTGATGCCATCCTTCAAGCCGGGGATGTCTTCGTTGTGGACGATATCGCGTGTGAGGGCTGCGCTGCCTGCCACTACGTCTGCCCGGTCGACGCCATCCGGATGGTGTCGCAACACGCGGGCCGCTGGTTCAACGCGGATACCCGCTACGGCCCACTCTATCACGCGCACCTCTTCGCGGGACAGGAGAACTCGGGCAAGTTGGTCACGTTGGTCAAGCAGCAAGGACGGCTGCGCGCACTCGATGATGGCGCCGATTTGCTGCTGGTCGATGGCCCTCCGGGCATTGGCTGTCCCGTGATCGCGGCACTCTCCGGCGCGGATCTGGCGCTCATCGTTACCGAGCCCACGATCTCCGGCGCCCACGATATGGAGCGCATCCTGGGCGTCGCTGCGCACTTCAAGATCCCAACGGCGGTCATGATCAACAAGGCCGATCTGAGCGCCGAGCAGTCCGATGCCATCGAAGCTACCTGCGCGACCCACGACGTGCCCGTGATCGGGAGGCTGCCCTATGACCCCAACGTCACCGTCTCCATGGTACGCGGGCAGCCGATCACGACCGCCGAAGGTCCGGTGAGTACCGCCCTCCGCGAGGCCTGGCTGGTCCTGCGCGCCCAGCTCGACATGGGCAGCCGGGGCTAGAGATCGCCCTCGGGAGGAAGATCGTGGACCTGCATGTGGTCAATGGCTTCCTGGGGAGCGGCAAGACGACCGCCATCATCAACGCCATCCGGTGGCTCTCCGCTCGCGGCGTGCGCACCGGCGTGATCACCAACGACAAAGGGCGCCATCTCGTGGACACAGCCTACATCAGCGGGGAAGGGGTGCCCGTCGCCGAGGTGCCTGGAGGCTGCTTCCGCTGTAACGCCGGCGACTTCCAGACACGCATCGAGGCATTGCAGCGTGACGTGCAACCCGACGCGCTCTTCGCCGAGTCGGTAGGTTCGTGCGTCGATCTGGTGGGCCCCGTCCTCCTCCCCTTGGTTGAGAGCCGGGATCACGGCGCGATGCGCGTCACCTACTCGGTCTTCGTCGATGTCCGGCTACTGCGCCGCCGGCTTCTCGGCCTACCGCTCCCGTTCAGTGACAACATCAGCTACATCTTCGACCAGCAGCTAGCGGAAGG
>CAZYYC010000299.1:0-5171 GCA_964650935.1 uncultured Anaerolineales bacterium | reverse complement strand
TCGGCAAGTTTGCTATGCTCTTGATGGAGGCGCACATAGCTCTCGTAGCGATGCTCGTCGATCCGTTCCTGCTCCAGCGCTTCGATGACGGCGCAGCCCGGCTCCACGGTATGGCTGCAGTCGGAGAACGAGCACTGAGGGACGTAGGGCGCGATGTCGGGGAAGTAGGCATCGATCTCCTCGGGATCGAGGTCGAAGAGCGCCAGGGCGCGGATGCCGGGTGTGTCGGCAACCCATCCGCCGTGGGCCAACGGCACCAGCTCTGCCACGGTCGTCGTGTGGCGACCCTTACCCGTCGCCGTGCTTACGTCCATCACCCTGTGTCCGAGACCCGGTTCAAGGGCGTTGAGCAGGCTCGTCTTCCCCACGCCCGATGGGCCGATGAGGGCCGATGTTCTGCCGGCAAGGTGGGCCCGCAGGTCATCGATCCCGTGGCGGGTCATCGCACTGGTGTACACGACCGTGTAGCCGATGGCCTCGTAGATGCCGAAGAGGCGTCGGGCGCCGTCCGGCCCGACGAGATCGATCTTGTTGGCACAGATGAGCGAGGGGATCTCCTGTCGCTCCGCGCCGACCAGCAGGCGGTCCAACATCTTCAGTCTTGGGTCGGGGTTGGCGCAGGAAGCGACGAAAACCACCTGGTCCGGGTTAGCGATGATGACCTGCTCCTGTTCGCGCAGGTAGCCCCGGCGATCCCAGCGCCGAGTTCCACGTCCGGAGGCAAGGGGCTTGAGGCGGGAGAGCGCCCGCTCGCGCTCGAAGACATCCTCGATGACGAAGCTGCCGTCCTCGAGTGGGCGCCAGGCGACGCGATCACCGACGGCGATCAGCGTCGCTTCATTGCGTTCTTTCTTCAGTCGACCGCGGACGCGTGCGACGACCTCCTCGCCATCGTCACCGAGTACCGCGTAGAATCCGCTCTGGGATCGAATGACCAGGCCTTCGCGGAGCAGCGTTCGATCGTCACTCATACATCGTGGCTGTGCTACTGTGGTTGCATTTCTTCATATACGATGATTGTACCCGGCGGCGGCGTGTTGGCAACCTCGCCGGCGCGCCGGCGTGTTCGTTTGACGTGGTCTGTAACCAAGCTTATACTCAAGGAGTTGCAGCACAACTACCCAATCGTAGCCATGTGGTGACGCTTTGTCGTGACGACACCGGGCGTTTGAGGAGGCGGTCGATGACATTCCGGTTGCGATGGCCCACCCGGTACGGGCGGATCATCCAACGCTTCGGCGAGAACCCGGATGCTTATGCCGGGTTCGGCCTGCCGGGGCACGCAGGGATCGACCTGGCTGCACCGCATCATAGTGCGGTCCTCGCCGCCGCTGACGGGGTGGTCCGTGAGGTCCGCCTCGATGCTTGGGTTCATCCTCTGCTGCGCCCCTATGGTAACCAGGTGCGTGTGGAGCACGCGGACGGCTTCACAACGATCTATGGCCATCTCTCGCAGATTATGGTCACCCGTGGGCAGAGCGTGCGGGCCAAGCAGTTGCTCGGGCTCTCGGGCGATACGGGCTATGCCACCCGCGCGCACCTGCATCTGGGTCTGGTGAAACGCGGCGCGACCTTGCGAGGGGAAACGGGTTTTCCTCACGATCTCGTCGATCCTGAGCCCTATCTCGTCGCCTTTGGTAGTGACGAGGACGGGGAGCTTGCGATCCCCGACGTCAGCGTCGACCTCGAGGTGAATAGCCCTGTGGCGGGTTTTCTGGCTGTGCGAGCGCTGCCCCACGCGGGTAGCGCCCTCGTCGCCAACCTCGACCACGGGTCCCCGCTGGGGGCTCTGGAGAGCCCGGAGGTCGTTCGCGGCAAGGTGGGGCGAACCGGTATGTGGCTGTGGGTGCAGACGGACGAGGGACAGACGGGTTGGGCTGCTGCGGCCTACCTCACCATCGGGCGCAGTCCCGCGGACCCTCCCGAAGAGGAGGTCCGTATCCATCCCGATGTCGTGATTTGCGTGCGCGTCGACACGGGCGGAGAGCGGCTACGGATGCGGTTCGGGCCGGGTATCGGCTACGAGCAGGTGATGCAGCTCGACAACGGCACCGTGCTCAGGACGTTGGGCACGCCGGAGCAGGTGGTGGCCCGGATGGAGGAGCAGGGGGAGTGGCTGCACGTCCAGGCGCCGACCGGGCAGGTCGGATATTGCGCCACGCGCTTTCTGAGCCTGGTCCCGTTCGATCCCCATCCCGAGATTCCTCAACCGCCGGCGGGCACGCCGACGCGTCAGCTGGTCGTCGACAGCCCCGAGGTCGGGCTGCGGCTGCGCGCCGGCCCCGGCACGCAGCACCCCAGGGTATGGTGGCTGCCCCATCGCACCGTTCTGACCTCGCTGGAGAGCGCTGCGGTGACGGGCGAGAAGGTGGGGCGAGATGATGCGTGGATCCACGTGCGGACGCCCTCCCGCCATGAGGGCTACGTCTCTGCCGTGTATGTGCGCTATCCCGAGGGGCCGGACACGCGTGAGCGGATGGATCCCGGCGCGGTGCGCACCGGCGTCTCAGCCCACATCTTCGGCATTCACGCCGTGGCCGTGGCCGACGATCAGATCATGCGCGATCGCATCCGCGGGCTGTATCACGAGTCGGGCAAGGCGGGATGGATTCTCTTCACGGAGATCTGCGGTCGCCACGCACACGCGATCAACTTCATCCCCGAGATCCGGCGGCGCCTGTGGGATTGGGCCGAGCGGGGATATGGCGTGATCGTGCGCCTCAATCACGGCTATGAGCCCGGCGGGACGTTGCCCGCATCGCGCCACTATGATGACTTCGCCGCCGCCGCGGCGCGCTGGGTGGAGGTCTACCTGCAGGATGAGGCGCGGGCGCCCTCGGACTACGCCTGGACGCTCCAGATCGGCAATGAGCAGAACAACCCCCGCGAGCACCCGGGCGGATTTGAGCATCCGACCGAGCATATTACGGCGGAGCGTTACGCGGACGCCTTCAACCGCACCTATGCCCGAATCAAGGCGGTGCTGCCCAACGCCATCGTCTGTCCGGGCGCGGTTGATCCCTACAACTATATGCCGATGAAACGACTGGGTAACGCGCGTTGGCGCCCGCTCGACTACTTCACGACGATGATGGAGCGGATCCATGTACTGGACGGCGTGATCCTCCATGCCTATACCCACGGGCCCGATCCGGTCACGATCACGCACCTCAAGCGCTTCGGTGACGGGACGGGGCCGCTCTGGGATCACTACTACGACTTCCAGACCTATCGTGTCTTTATGGAGCGCATTCCGGCTAAGTGGCGCAGCCTTCCGGTCTACATCACCGAGATGGACCACATTCATCTGCCGGCAGGCGAACACCACCAGGGCTGGATCAACCAGAATGTCGGCTGGGTGCGCGCTGCCTATGCCGAGATCGATCGCTGGAATCAGTACCCCTACGCTCAACAGATTCGGTGCGGGCTGCTCTATCGCTGGACAGGCGACGCCTGGGCGATTGACAACAAGCCCGAGATTCTCACCGACTTCAAACAGGCGCTGGAGCACGATTACCGCTGGCGCAGAGGAGAGATCACGCTTGATGACTGACGACCAGTTGCTTCGAATCATCCGTGACGCTGCCCGAACGGGCGCAGAGGTGCTGGACCTGAGCTACAATGAGCTCTCGAGCCTGCCTCCCGAGATTGGATACCTCGACCGGTTGGTGTCGCTGGATCTCTGCGGCAACGACCTCGTGGCTCTGCCGCCGCAGATCGGCCGGCTGCAGCAGCTCACACAGCTGGACCTGCGGCACAACGAGCTGGTCACGCTGCCTCCCGAGATCGGACTGCTCAAGCAGCTGGCGGCGCTGGACCTACGAGATAACAGGATCTCAGCGTTGCCGCCGGAGATGCAGATGCTGACGGGGCTCGCGGCGCTCGATCTCTGTCAGAACCGCCTGGGGATCTTCCCTCAGGTGATCCTCAAGCTTCCGGCGCTGGAGGAGTTGCAGCTCTATGACAACCCGCTGATCGGCCTGCCCCTCGAGATCGCGCGTATAGCGCGTTTGAGCTTCCTCAACCTGGGCCGCAATGAGATGGCGGAGATACCACCCGGCGTATGGCGCCTGAGTGGGCTCGAGCGTCTGGTGATCGACGATACTCACGTGACCTCGATCCCACCCGACATCAAGTATCTGCGCCGGCTGGAGTACCTTGAGCTGCACGGCAACCGGCTGAGCGGTCTTCCGCCGGAGATCGGTCAACTCGACCGGTTGATGGCCCTTATCCTGCACCATAACGCGATCACGTCCCTGCCTGCCGAGATCGGGGCGCTGCGGCGCCTGCGCCAACTGGACGTGCGTCACAATCAGTTGGTCTCCCTGCCGGTGGAGATCGGCCACCTGACCAACCTGGACCGCCTCGACCTGACCGAGAACCCGCTCGCCGTGCCACCGGAGATCCTGGCGAAGACCGATGAGCCTGCGACCATCGTCACCTATTATCTGCAACACCTCGGCGGCAAGAAGCGCCCGCTGAACGAGGCCAAGATGGTGCTGGTGGGCCAGGGGAGCGTCGGCAAGACGTCGCTGGTGAAGCGGCTGACCGCCGATGCGTACGATCCCTGGGAGGCCAAGACCGAGGGGATCGCGATTCAGTCGTGGCAGGTGCAGGTCAACGATACGCCGGTCCAGCTCAACGTCTGGGACTTCGGCGGGCAGGAGATCATGCATGCGACCCACCAGTTCTTCCTCACGAAGCGCACGCTCTATCTTCTTGTGCTGGACGGACGGCTCACGGAGGACGAGAACCGGCTGGAGTACTGGCTCAAGATCATCCAGAGCTTCGGAGGCGACTCCCCGGTGGTCGTCGTGGTCAACAAGACCGATCTGCACACGATGGACCTGGACGCGCGAGGGCTTCAGGCGAAGTATCCCCAGATCCGCGCCATCGTGGCGACCTCGTGCGTCACCGGGTTGGGTATCGACAAGCTGAAAGCTCGGATCGTGCGTGAGGTGACGCGCATGCCGCATCTCCGCGACGCTTTGCTCGAGTCGTGGTTTGAGGTCAAGCGTCAGATCGAGGCCCTGGACAAGGACTTCATCCCCTACGAGGCCTATCTCGATATCTGCCAGGCTCACGGGGTGACTGATGAGCGCAGCCAGCGCACCCTCATCGGCTTCCTGCACGACCTGGGCATCGTGCTCAACTTCCAGGATGATCCACGC
>CAZYYC010000298.1:0-5190 GCA_964650935.1 uncultured Anaerolineales bacterium | reverse complement strand
CCGCGGTCGGTCGCGGCGTCGCCGTCGGGGTGGGGGTGGGGGTGGGGGTGAGGAGGGGACGGACGTAGAAGAGGCGGCCCTGCGCGAACGAGGTGTCCTCGACGGGCAGCTCGGTCGCCTTGCGGTACTGCTCATAGGCCAGGAAGCTGTCGCCGGCGTCGCGGTATTGGTCGCCGCTGCGCACCAGCGACTCGTAGAGCAGGCCGAGCACCGTGTCCCCGAGGTAGTCGGGGCGGGTGTCGAAGACGACGCGCAGCGCGGCGGAGGCCTGGGTCCAGCGCTCCTCATAGTAGGCGGTCTGCCCCTCCAGGAAGAGCCGCAGCAGCTGGCGTTCCTGACCGGCCTCCTGGCTGCGCGGCTGGAGCGCCAGCGCCTCCGAGAAGTAGGTCAACGCCTCGGGCAAGGTCTCGAACTGGGGCGGATCCTGGGCCACGATCTCCTTGCCGCGCTTGAGGTAGAGCTCAAAGAGACGCGCCTCGACAAGCTCCTGCTCGTAGGCGAGGCTGCGGTCCCGCAGCGTGCGGTAGGCGGCGATGGCGCCCTCCTCGTCGCCGGCGTCGTAGAGCGCGTTGGCCTCGGCGAAGAGCTCCGCCACCGACCGTCCGCGGTCGATCTGCGCCATGCGGCTCTCGATGTCGCGGTAGCCGGGGCGCAGCGTCTGGAGCTCCTCGTAGAGCGCCAGCGCTGCCTCGTCGTCGCCCGCTTCATCGAGCGCAATCGCCTGCTCGTAGAGGGCCACGATCCGGCGCTCCCGTTCGATGACCTCCATGCCCGCCAGCGCCTGGGGGTGCTCCGGTTCCAGGGCGAGCACGGCCTGGAAGCGTGCCTCGGCGGCATCCCAATCGGCGCCGTCGAGGAAGGCCTGCCCCTCGATCAGGGCCTGATCGCGCTGCTGGTCGAGTTGGGCCTGGACGATCAGCGGTTGGACCCGCTCGACGAGCAGGCGCCCGCCGGTGTAGAGCAGGAAGCCGATGAGGGCGACGATGACCACCCGCAGGAGGATGGGCCAGATGCGCACCCCGATGCGCCGTCCGCGGACACGCCGCTTGGGGCTGATGCCCGAACGGAGCCGGGCCTGTTCGAGCGCACGGGTGACCAGATCGCTCTCGGGATACTTGTCCTGGAGTTGCTCAAAGGCCGCGATGGCCTCGGCCCATTCGCCCTTCTGCAGATGGACGGATCCCTTCTCGTAGAGGGGGTCCTCCCGTCCTGAGGGCCTGGTGTCTGTAAACGTTGTCAACGCTATCCTCTCCTTAACTGAACCCTACCCGCCCAGCGTGCCCAAGGCGTTGAAGATCCTGGGGATGCCGGGCCCCAACAAGACGACCAGGAGCGCCGGGAAGATCAGGAAGACGAGGGCGAAGACCATCTTGACGCTGGCCTGGTTGGCGAGCTCCTCGGCGCGCTGGCGCCGCCGCACGCGCACCTGATCGGCCTGCGTGTGCAGCGTGTGCGCCACGCTGACGCCCAGTTCGCTCGACTGGATCAGGACGCCGACGAAGGTCTGCACCTCGCGAACGCCGGTCCGCTCGGCCATGCGCTGCAGCGCGGTATTGCGCGGGGTGCCGACCCGGATCTCGACGACCGCGCGGTTGATCTCCTCGGTGAGCGCGTTATCCCAGCGCTCGCAGACGCGGACCATGGCCGAGTCGAGGCCCAGCCCTGCATCGACGCCGACGCTGAGCAGATCGAGCGCGTTGGAGAAGTTGCGAATAATGTCGCCCTTGCGGCGGTTCACCGCGCTGCGGAGCCAGAGCCGCGGCACCAGATAGCCGATGACGGCGATGACGGCGGCGTTGCGCAGGGTCGTGGTCCAGGGCGCCGCCGCCAGCAGCCCGCCGGCGTTGGCGAAGAGCAGGTAGAGCCCGGCAAAGGCGAGCGCCACGAGGATCTGCAGGCCGAAAATGTCGGCGGCGGTCAATCCGCCGGGTCGGCCCGCTTCGATCAGCTGCTGCTGCACGCGCGCGACGTCGCGTCCCGGCGTCACCCTGCCCAGCAGCTGCAGGATCTTGCGCAGCGTGGGGATGAGCACGCGCCGCAGGAACGAGCGCTCCATCTCGACGTCCTCGATGATGTCGCGGCCCTGGAGGTAGCCCTCCAACCGCCCGCTCTTCTGGGCCTCGGACGTGGAGGGGGCCAGGGCCAACCAGATGAGGAGGGCAGCGAGCGCGGCGAGGGCGGCGAAGGTCAACGGCGACGACGTCGTCGGCGAGGTCAGGACCCACTGCACTGCGGTCTCTAGCCAGCTAAAGTCCATACTTACACCTCAATGTCGACGATCTTGCGGATCACCAGGAAACCCAATACCTGCATCACGATGGCGGTGATGGGCAGGATGCGCACCCAGCCGGGCGCGAAGAGCTCGCGGACGTAGTCGGGATTGATCAGGAAGATGATGAGGCCCACGACGAGGGGCAACAGGGCCAGCACGTAGCCCGTGAAGCGCTGCTGCGAGGTGAGGACCCGGATCTCGGTCAGCATACGCAGGCGGTCGCGCACGGTGTCGCCGATGATCTCGAGCGTCTCGGCCAGGTTGCCGCCCGTCTCGTGCTGCACGTTGATGGCCACCACGACGAGGTTGAAATCCTCGGAGCCCACCCTGACGACGGCGTCCTCGAGGGCGCGTTGCAGGGGGATGCCGAGGTTGACGGCGCGCACCACGTTGGCGATCTCGGTCGACATCGGGTCGGTGAGCCGTCGTGCGACCAGGTCAAGCGCCTGGTTGAGGCCGTAGCCGGCCCGCAGGGCGCCGACCAGCAGCGTGAGCATGTCGGGCAACTGCTCGGTGAAGGCGCGCAGGCGGCTGCGCCGGCGGATGGATAGATAGACGATGGGCAGCGCCGCCAGGAAGACGCCGAAGACCACGCCCAGGGCGACGTTGAGCCGCAGCGTGCCGATGATCAGACCGGCGAAGCCGAGCGCCAGCACGATGACCGAGTACTCCGTCGCGGTGAGCGGCAAACCCGCGCGCGTCAGGGCCAGCGCGATCCGCGGGCCGAGGCCGAAGCCGGCCAGGAAGCGCTTCCACGCGGCGGTGTGATAGCGTCGATCGGTATCGCCGATGGCTTCGGTGGTGGCCGCCTGGGCCAGAAGGCCATACTCATCCAGCCGGTCCTCGATGGGATCGCGGTACTGAAACAGCAGCCACAGCGCCATAAAGATCAGCATCACGGCGAAGCTGATCAGAATCGCGACGATCAGTGGAGCGCCTAACGGCATACCTCACCTACTTTCCGCATGAGAGGACGGCTCAGTCGCTGCCGGCCTTGGATCGCCATCGCGCGAAGAGCCCCCGTCGTTCCTTGCTCGACCGGCCTTCCTCGTCCTCCTCGGGCATCTCGGGTGCAGCGGCGACGTGCCCGTTCCGGCGTCCGTCGTGGCTGAGCTGCTGGGCGATCTTGCGAATGGCACGCGCGACCGCGCTGCGCTGGTGCGTGAGCATCAGGGGCACGCCGCGGTTGACCGTGTGCGTCACCAGGGCCTGATCGTCGGGCACGGCGAAACGCAGCGGCACGCTGAGCCGGTTCTCAATATCATCCGGACTGACGCCGCCGCGGATGGTGGCCCGGTTGAGCACCAGCCAGGTCTTGTCGGACGGGTAGCCCTCATCGATGAAGTGGTTGAGCATCAGGCGGGTGTTGCGCAGGCCGACCATCTCGGGGAGGACCGTCATCACGATGCGGTCGGCCCCGTCGAGAAAGGCGAAGGCGGTTTCATCCATCGGCAGCCCCAGGTCGACGATGACCCAGGGGAACATGCGCTTGAGCATCACCAGGATGTGCTGCACCTGGGGCAGCGTCAACGGTGAGGAGAGGTCGGCGGGCGGCGGGGCGAGCAGCGCCTTGATGCCCGAGGCGTGGGAGGCGAGCACGCTCTCGATGAGCACCTCATCGAGCCGTGAGAGCCGGGGGATCAGGTCGCCGATGTTGCGCTCGAGGTCGAGGTTGAGCGCCACATCGAGGGCCGGCGCGGCGTAGTCGGCGTCCACAATGACCACCGGACGCTTGTCAATCTGGTGCAGGCTGATCGCCGTGTTGATCGCCAGCGTGGTGCGGCCCGTGCCGCCCTTGGGGGCGCAGAAGACGACGATGCGCCCACCGGCGCCCTCGACCGTCCCGGGCTCGACCGGCGGCACACGCTGCCAGGCCAGCACCTGGTGCAGCGTCATCACCAGCTCATCGGTGTTCAGCGGCTTGGTAATGAAGCTGCGCGCGCCGACCAGGACCGCCTGGCTGGCGTCGCCCGCGTCCTCCTTCTGGACCAGGAAGAGGATCACCGCGTTGGAGACCGAGGCCGCCAACCGCCGGATGATGGGGATGGGGTCGGCCTCGTCCAGCTCGTCATCGACCAGGATCACCTGCGGCAGGAGGTCCTGCGCGCGCACGAAGGCCAGGTGGGGCTCGGCGACCCAGTGCAGGCGATAGGGCCGCGAGAGGCCGCCGGCCAGCGCACGGCTCACCTCTTCCTGGACCGCTTCGCTGGTGCTGACCAACAGTATTTGGAGTGTCTGTCCGCGTATCAGTTCAGCCAAAGTTCCTCCCTAAGAAGGCTCTCGGTGGGGGGCCGGCTAGGGCAGGCCCTCACCGGGTACGATATATCCGTTGATGACATAGTCCAGGTCGACGGGGTCGACGGCAAACTGTCCCTCGGCCCCCGGCGCGCGCAGGACGAGGTCGACGACGGCGCCGACGTCCTTCATGTACTTGAGCACCAGCGCATCCTGGGGCGTGATCGTCAGCAGCAGGGCGCGTGGGGCACCCGTGGGCTGACCTTCCTCATTGAGCTGGCGGACCACCGCGGCGATGGGGACGTTCTGGAGCAGGTTGAAGGTGAGCGTCTCGGTGGGGGCCTCCTCCTCCTGGGCGGGGCCGACCACGCCCTCGGCGGGGGCCACCGGCAGGAAGCCGGTCTCGCGATCGATCGGCATCTCATAGGTGAAGAGGAAGTCCACGTGATCGCCGGCCTGGAGCACGTTGACCTGGTTGATCAGGTCGTCTGCGGGGAAGGCCATCAACACGTTGTCGTCGGCCAAGACCAGGGCCGTCCGCCCGTCAGGGGGACGGACGTTGGGATCGAGCAGCCTCTGCGGCAGCAACATCTCGCCGGGGTAGAGGGGCACGAGCGTGATCTTGCCGAGGACCTGATCGATGTCGCGCAGGGCGCCCTCCGGGATCGCGTCGACCGGCATCT
>CAZYYC010000297.1:0-5202 GCA_964650935.1 uncultured Anaerolineales bacterium | reverse complement strand
GGGGGTCGGCGAGGGCTGCGGCGGCCGCTGCCCTCACAGCTGCCTCGTCTTCGTCCAGGCACAGCAGGTGCACACTCGGCCCGGCATCGAGCGTCGCGTAGACTTGGAGACCGGCCTCCCGCCAGGACTGCACGGCCTGCACCAAGCGCAGGGTCTCAGGAGCAACGTAGAGGAGTCCGCTCAGCCACGGATAGGCCGCGACGGTCGAGGTCATGGCGATCGCGTGGAGCGACGCCGCCTCGCGTTCTGCTGCCCTGCCGAGCGCCGCGAAATCGCGCGTCAGTAGCGCCGTGCGCACCTCCGTCAGCGTGTGCGCAATCCCAGCCAAGCGCGCCGCGTAGAAGGGGCTCGTGGGCGCCGCTCGATGACCTTGGAGTGACGAGTAGCGCTTCCGCATCCCGGGCCATGCAACGGTCACCACCCGCAGATCCCAGAAGTCCGCCGGTGCCAACGAGAAGGCGTAGGAGCTCGCGTCATCCTCGCCGGCGACCCACTCGACGAAGCCGCCGGGAATCGACCGGCAGGCAGAACCGGAGCCCTTGCGCGCCAGGATCGAGAGCCGGCGCTCGTCCAGCTCCAAGCCGAGGGCATGGGTCGCCGCCAGCGACAGAGCGGCAAAGGCCGCAGCCGACGACGCAACGCCGGCGTTCGCCGGAAAGTCGTTGGATGAGATCACCTGAGCTCGGGACGTCGATCCCGCCAGGTCACGCACCCGATCGAGGTGCGCCACAACACGAGCGTGCGCGACCACATCGGCCGGCTCGCTGTTGATCACCACCTCGTCCTCGACCAGCTCCGTATCGAAGGTCACCCGGGTCGTCGTCGTCGCCCCGCTCAGGTTGAGCGAGAGCGAGCCGTTGGCGGGTAGGTTAAGCGCCGCATCCCGTTGGCCCCAGTACTTGACCAGGGCGAGGTTCGGATGGGCACACGCTATGGCAGAAAGCTTCATGGCGCAGCTCCCTGAGTGGCAGGCGGCAGGGTACGCAGGCTGACGTCGGTGAGCTCGAGACTTGCCTGCGGGCCCGCGAGTGTGTCGAAGCTCAGGCGCCCATCAGGCGTGAAGGCCATGGCCTGGTTATCGATCCACATCACCGCACCGAGGGACCCCCAAGGACTCACCGGCGTGACGAAGCAGGGCTTGTCGTCATCGACGTAGAACGCCACTCGGTCCTCTAACCAGCGAAGCCGATACGTGTGCCGGCACGTGGGGTCGTGCGTGAGCGCTGCCGCGTCCTCACGCACGATCAGCCGTCCCAAGCGGCGGAGGAGGCGCGCAGTCCTACGCCACAGTAGCCAAGGGGCCGCCGGCAGGGCTGCAAGCGACACCGCACCGGGGAGACGCGGGGCCGCGAACGTGGCGGCGAGCATGCCGCGGGCCGGATGATTGTCGGCAAGGGCCAGGTAGTTCGGTGGTGAGGCGTAGAAAAACCAAGCGGCGTTGGGCAACGTCGGGAATCGGCGCCCGCCTCCATGTCCGAGTCGTAGGCTGAAGGGATCATTCCATAGGCCGAAGCCCCACGTCCCGGGGAGATCAGGGGCCAAGACCCGCGCGCGTACCTGAAGCTCCATCGGCGCGCGCCAGGCAAAGGAGCGTCGACCCAAGCGACCATAGTCGTCCAGCTGAGCGACGCGGTACCGTCCCGATGGGCCTTCGGGGATGCTCAGACGCCAGGTGCCGGGCCGCACCTTGTGACAGCGCGCGCCCATGGAGAGCAGGGAATGTAGCCCCGTGTCACTCACGTCGTCGCCTCCGAAGAGGACCACTCCAGGATCACCACCGGGACCCGAACGCCCTCCCCATCCTCATCCACCACTGTGACGGCAAACCCGTGCGCGGCAGCATAGTCGGCATAGCGCGTCACGATGTCGACATCTCCCCCGCCGAAGATCAAGCTCAACAGGCGCTGCAGACCGCCCCGCCCCGCCATCGCCCCAACGCGAAAGCCCACCCCTGTGATCACAATCCGCCCGACATGCACACCCTCCCGCCCCACACGCACTAACCGTCCCATCTCGCACAGCGCGGCAGGATCCAGAATGTACCGCGTCGGAAAGGTCGCCAGGATCGCGTCGAAGGTGCCGTCGGCAAAGGGGAGGGCCTGCGCCGGCGCACGCACGCAACGGACCCCGAGACGATGTCGCCTCAGCCGGCGCCGCGCGACACGCTGCATCGCCGACGAGGGATCAGCGCCCCAGGCGTCGAGCCCCCTGGCATTCGCCTTGACGAGCAACGCGCCCGTGCCGAACCCCACCTCCAGCACCCGTGCGTCCGACGCGATGTGATCAAGCACCTGGCTACGCCAACCATCCCAATGGCCCAGGCTGACGCACCAGGCGACGGCATCATAGGCCCAGGCCAGTTCGTGATAGAGCCGCTCGGCAGCCCAGGCGTAGAGATGGCGGTAAGCCCGTACAAGCCGACCCGGCTCGGACGCTACCTCAGCCATCCCCAGACGACCCCACGGCGCGGCGAGAAGAGCAGCACCAGCAGGAAGATCGCCGTACTCACCAGCACGATAGCCGCACCGGAGGCCACGCTGATATAGTAGGAGAGATAGAGCCCTGCCACGCCGGCGACGGCGCCGAGGACTGCCGCGATGACCATCATCGGCGCCATGCGCTTGGTGAGCAGGTAAGCCGTCGCCGCGGGCGTGGTCAGCATCGCCACCATCAGCGCCACCCCCACCGTCTGCAGCGCGACCACGATCGTTAGAGCGATCAGGACCAGCAGCAGGTAACGGAGAAAACCCGAGGGAAAGCGCAGCGTCTCCGCCAAGACCGGATCAAATGAGAGCACCAGAAACTCTTTGTAGAAGACAAAGACCACCAAGAAGACCAGTGCAGCCAGGCCTGCCGTCAGCCAGAGATCGCCCGATGAGACGCCAAGGACATCGCCGAAGAGGAAGTGCGCCAGATCCACGGCGTAGCTGCGCATCGTCGAGATGAGCGCGATGCCCAGCGCGAACATCCCCGAAAAGATGATGCCGATGGCGGTGTCCTCTTTGACCTGGGCGCCCTTTCCGACGGCCCCAATGCCGATCGCCGTCAGGACCCCGGTCCCCAATCCCCACCAGAAGATCGGCTCTCGCGAACCTCCGCTGACCAGGTAGCCGATGGCAATGCCGGGCAAAATCGAGTGGGCCAGGGCGTCACCGAGGAAGGCCATGCCACGGAGGACCATGTACGTGCCCACCATCGCACAGACGATGCCGACCATCACCGCGGCAGCCATACCACGGACCATAAACGGGTAACGCAGCGGCGCGATCAGGAGTTCCACGAGCGTCCCCATCCTAATGCCCTCCGCAACAGGTATCGTTCAGCACCATCATCCCCTCGCCGGTCTCGACCAGACGCAGCTGCCCCCCGTAAGCGCTCTCGAGATGCTCAGCGGTGAAGACCGCCTCGGGCGTCCCGATCCCCAGCAGCCGTCGGTTGAGCAGCATCACCCGGTCGAAGAACTCCGCCGCCTGGTTGAGGTCGTGGGTCGCCACCATCACGGTCACCCCCCGCGCCTTGAGCGCGTCGAGGATCTCCAGGATCCGCTCCTGCGCGGAGACATCCAGCCCGTTCAGGGGTTCGTCCATCAGTACGATGCTGGACTCCTGCGCCAGCGCCCGTGCGATGAACATGCGCTGCTGCTGACCCCCTGAGAGCTCGCCGATCTGCCGCGTCGCCAGATCCTCCAGCCCGACCGTCTCCAGACAGATGCGGACGTAGGCGCGGTCCTCACGCCCCGGCCTCCTCAGGAAACCCAGCTTCCCGTAGCGTCCCATCATCACCACATCCTCAACGGTGACCGGGAACGACCAATCGACGTCGCTGCGCTGGGGCACGTAGGCGATACAGATATGACCCCGCGGGCTGCAACCCGCGACACGCACATCGCCACTCGTGGGATCAAGCACACCGGCGATCACCTTGAACAGCGTGCTCTTGCCGGCCCCATTGGGGCCGACCACAGCGACCCGTTCCCCGATCCGCAGGTCGAACGTGACGCCATCGAGCGCCCTCGTGCCGTTATAGGCGACCGAGAGGTCCGAGACCTCCAGAATCGCCGCCCCTTCCGCATGCACGACGGGTCGAAAGACACCCAGTCCGCTCAGCATCGCATCACCCCCCCTGATCGAAGGCTACTCTCCGTTGCCGCGCAACGCATTGACGATCTGTCCTACGTCATATCGCATGAAATTGATATAGGTGTCGGCAGGGCCACCCGGCTCACTCAGCGAACCCGTGTAGACCGGCACGACCTCGATCCCAACATCCGCCGCGATCTGTTCAACCATCCGGGGATCGATCGTCGTCCCGACAAAGATCGCTGCCACCCCCTCCTCACGAATCGTGTCCTGCAAAGCAGCCAACTCACGTGCCGAGGGCGCCGAGAGCGTGCTACTGCCGGCGGTCACCACGCCGACCTGCTCAAAGCCGTACGCTGTCGCAAAATAGGCGAAAACAGAGTGATCCGTCACCAGCTTACGCCGCGTCTCAGGCACTCGCGCGACCTGCGTACGGATCCAGCTGTCCAGTTCATCGAGTTCGACAAGATAGGCCTCGGCATTGGCGCCATAGATCGTCGCGCCGCCAGGGTCCAAGGTGCTCAGCGCCGCTTTGATGCCGGCCACCCAGATCTTCACGTTGCGCGGGTCGAACCAGACATGCGGATCGCCCTCCTCGTGTTCGTGATCATCCTCGTGATCATCGGCGTCATCGTGGTCGTCCGCCCAGGCCAACAACGGGATATCATGGGACAGTTCGACCACCGGGGTGCCTTCCCCGGCGCTTGCCAGCAGCCTGTCCAGAAACGCTTCCAGCCCCGCACCGTTGGCGAAGACGACGTGCGCGTCGCCGATCAATGCGGCATCCTGGGGCGTCGGCTCAAAGCCGTGCGGATCGGCGCCCAGCGGCATCAACAGCGCGAGCTCGATCCGCTCGCCACCCACATTTCGCACCACATCCGCGACGATGCTCGTCGTCGCCACAACACGTAGCCGTTCCCCTCCGGCGAGTCCCACGGGCTCCAACGCCGGCGCCGGCTCTGCCGCCCCCTCCGGCGCACCTGCCGCAGCGCAGCCGGACACCAACCCGACCATCAGCACAGCCCATAGCAGCGACCGCCATCGACGGTTATTCCCGTGTCCCATCCATCCTCCCTCCCTGCATCATCGCTACAGCATCGCCCGCCGAGCGCCCCCTACGCCC
>CAZYYC010000296.1:0-5223 GCA_964650935.1 uncultured Anaerolineales bacterium | reverse complement strand
GATCTGGCGCATAGCGTTGCGGTACGTCCCGGACTCGACAGAGACGATGGACGTGGTTGAGTCGGCGTCGTCACCCCGACGGACGATCTGGGTTGCGCCTTGGGACCAGCTAGAGCTTCCCATCGTGCCGTCCGGCGCCGGGCACGAGGTCGCCTTTGTGTTGCACGCGCTCTTACTGCATGGAGGTTTGACGACGGATCTCCTCACCGAGCTTCTGCCGCGTGTGCCGCATCAGGTGACGGCGGTCCTCGCGATGTTGGATGATCGGGGCCTGGTGCGGTCGGAGGGCGATGTATGGACGATCTCGCCCCTGGGCTACCCCGCGGTGCGTGAGTTCCTCAAGAATGAGGAATATCTCTTGGATGTGTTCTAGAGGGTGGATATGAACGGCTCCGAGGGTGTCGTCGGTTTGCTGGTCGATTTGACGCACATCACGTTGATTCAGATTGGGCTGATTGTGTTGGGCGCGTGGTTGCTGGTCGCGCTCTCACAGCGTTTGGTACCATGGATCGCTGATCACCTGCCCGGTCACTATCGGCTGCATGTGCTCGCCCTGATCCCCGTTTTGCGGCTAGCCGTGATCGTATTGGCGCTGGTTCTGGTTGTGCCACGCGTTGTCGAGCCCACGTTTGAGAACCTCGTCGCCTTGTTGGGTGCGCTGGGGCTCGCCATCGGTTTCGCCCTTAGGGACTACGTGAGCAGCCTGATCGCCGGTGTGGTCACGCTCTACGAGATGCCCTATCGTCCCGGCGACTGGATCGAGATCGAGGGTGTCTATGGGGAGGTGCGCAGTATCGGCCTGCGTGCCGTCGAGCTGGTCACGCGAGATGACACGGTGGTCATCGTCCCCCACCTCAAGCTGTGGGACCACTTGCTCCACAATGCCAACGATGGGACGCGCGATCTCCTGTGCGTCGCACGCTTCTACCTTGATCCGCATCACGATCCGATTCTGGTTCATCGCCTGCTCTATGATGTGGCGCTGACGAGTCCCTATCTGCAGCTGGACCATCCCATTCGCATCAGTATGAGCGATGAACCGTGGGGCAGCCACTACAGGATCAAGGCCTATCCGGTGGATCCGAGGCAGCAGTTTCAGTTCATCACCGATCTGACGGTACGTGCGAAAGGGGCACTGCTGGCGGCGGGCGTGACGTTTGCCGCGTCCGCGGCGATTCCGCGAGAGCCCACCTAACAGTCCTCCGCGTAAGAGGCTAACGTCATTGTTGTTGAGTCGTGGTGAGATCGTGCAGCAGTAGGATGCCGCCGATCCCCACGGCGATCAGGGCCAAACCAAAGGCAGCGAGGGTCGCCAAGACGACCACGAGCCACGGGCTGTTCGGTTCGATGGTGCCTGAGGCCAGCCCGGTGACCACAGCGAGTTCCTGACCTCCGACGAGGAGGGCGACGGTGAGTCCGAGACTCCATCCGATGAGGGCACGGCGCGATCGGGCGCGCCAGGACGCCCAGACGAGCAGGATGCCGCCGATCAAGGCTACCGGGAAGAGCTCGGCGGGCATCAGGTAGTCGAAGAGAAACCGTCGTACTCGGATCAACATCACTCCAGCCAGCGCGATCGGTGCCAGGATAGGCAACCAAACCAGGACGGTCCCCACGATTGCTGAGATGTGTGTGAGCACTGCACGCCATTTCATAGGGTTGCCTCCTCAGTAAGCGCCGGCGCCGGCTGAACCATCTCGTTGGGGTCGAGCACGCGGCGTTGCGTCGGTGAATCGAGAGCGCTGCAGATGACGACTTCGATCATATTTCGGAACCTCAAGGGTGTCAAGCTGCCCATCCTCGGGGCCCACGCATCCGGGACTCGGCGTACTTCATCAAATATATGCTATAATAGTGATGTGAATTAACTAAATCCAGAGGGGGAGAGCACGATCGTGAGACGTAGAAACTGGAGTGCTCACAAGCGTTGGTGGCAGGATGGTTTTGACGTCTGGATGATCGTCGCGGGGGTGCTCGTTCTGGGTGCCGGGTGTGCCGGCCCGCCTATAAGCGTCGGGGTACCGCCGGAGCCGGCGACGGTTATTCAGGAGCTACCGACATCCACGTTACCTGCTTCAGCGACGCCGACGGAGGTCCCACCCACGTCTACGTCGACGCCGTTGCCGACGGCTACGCCCACAGCGGCGCCTACGGAGACGCCTACACCGACGCCGACCCCGACGCACCCCTTGATGATCGAGGTGATGCGTCAGGCTAGCTATCCCGGCAGTGATCTCGTTTTCGAGGAGACGCTCGCCCCCGGCTCGAACTACGACCGGCACCTCGTCTCTTATTTCTCAGAGGGTCTCAAGATCTACGCGCTGTTGACTATCCCTCGCGGTGAGCGGCCCAATACCGGATGGCCCGTCGTGATCTTCAACCACGGCTACATTCCACCCGATCAGTACCGCACCACCGAGCGCTATATCGCCTATACTGATGCCTTCTCACGTAGCGGCTATATCCTGTTGCGTCCCGACTACCGTGGCCATGGTTTTTCCGATGGCGAGCCGGCGAACTCCTTCCGCTCCCCAGCCTACACGGTCGATGTGCTTAATGCGATGGCCTCGGTCATGAAGCATCCCGATGCCGATCCCGACCGGGTAGGGATGTGGGGCCATTCGATGGGCGGCTCAATCGCGCTACGGGCGATGGTGGTGACCGACACGATCAAGGCCGGCGTGGTCTGGGCCGGCGTGACCGCCCCGCATCCGATGATGTTGGAACGCTGGGCCCAACGATGGGCAGACCGTCCCACGCCGACACCCGATCCCAACGTCGGTGACTATGCGTGGGACGAGGTGCTCTGGCGTCTCGACGCCGTGGAGGAGAACCGCGCCTTCTGGGAGGCGATCGATCCCTTCTCCTACCTCGATGAGATCTCGGGCCCCGTGCAGATCCATCATGGCACAGCCGATGATTCCGTGCCTGTCGAGTACTCGGAGATCCTCCACCAGGCGCTTGAGAGCGCCGGGCAGGTGGCCGAGCTCTTCATCTATCCGAACGACAACCATAATCTCACCAACAACTTCGGTGCGGCGATGCAGCGCTCGGTCGCCTTCTTTGACACCTACCTCAAGGGAGAAGGTGCCGGCGACTGACTGCCGTGCTTGTCGTCGCGCAGCGATACGATTCCATCCCATCATAGCCTGAGGTGGCACAATGATCTTCGAGAGCATAGACCTGTGGTTGACGTCGAATCCGACATGGGCGCCGTGGGTACTCCTGGCGGCTGCGGTGGGGCTCAATGTGCTGGCTTTTGTAGTCGCACGCAACTTCATCGCGAGGGGGTTGGTCTACCTGACCGAGCGCTCGGCGACTCAGATGGACGATATCCTGGTCCGGTACATGCGCCCCTATCGTTTCGCCTGGTTGGCGCCGCTGCTGCTGAGCTACCACCTGGCGACATGGGTGTCTGACTGGACCGGATGGCTGCAGAGTCTCATCCTGGTCGCCATCCTCTGGCTCGTCGTGATCACCTTCATCGGGTTGTTCACCGCGATCAACGTGATCTATGAGCGCGGCAGTTCCTACCGCGGCGTCTCGATCCAGAGCTACCTTGACCTGGGCAAGTTACTAACGATAGCGGTCGGCATTATCCTCACCGCCGCCCAGATCACGGGGAAATCCCCCATCGTGCTGCTCAGCGGATTGGGTGCCGTTACGGCGGTGCTGGTGCTGATCTTCCACGATACGTTGCTCTCGTTTGTGGCGAGTCTGCAGATCCAGTCCCACGACCTGGTGCGCGAAGGTGATTGGATCGAGATGCCGGCTTATGAGGCCGATGGTGTGGTGATGAACGTAGCCCTGCACACGGTCAAGGTCCAGAACTGGGACAACACGATCACCGTCGTCCCCACGCACAAGCTCCTCGACACGCCTTACCGGAACTGGCGCGGCATGACTGAGAGCGGGGGACGCCGCATCAAGCGGGCCATCTACGTCGATCTGAACAGCGTGGCCTTCTGCGATGCGGAGATGGTCACGCGCTTTCGGCAGATTGGTCTGGTCCAGGACATGATCGAAGAACGATTAGCAAGGATCGCGCCCGGTGGGCGCGATGAGGCATGCACGCGCGATGTCTGCGCGGAGCACGAACTCACCAATGTCGGCGTCTTCCGCGCCTATATGACGGCCTACCTCAAGAGCCGTGTTGACCTTCATCAGGAGGAGCCGATGCCCTTGCTCGTGCGGCAGCTCGATCCCAGCCCCAGCGGACTGCCCCTGGAGGTCTATGCGTTTACCCGCACGACCGCCTGGGACGCCTACGAGGCCATCCAGGCCGACATCTTCGAGCACCTAGTGGCGGCAGCACCGGCTTTCGGGCTGAAGGTCTTCCAACAGCCGACGGGGAGCGACTTCCGCGCGTTGGTGGCCGCCGTCTAGTCCGCGCGCGGCGCGGCCCGAGGCGGGCCCTGGCGGATGCGTTCACGAAGCGCATCATCGGGGAGTCCCCAGATGTCCTCCATCCACCAGGTGGCGCCGGCCTCGATCCAGGGGCGCAGTGTCTCCTGACCTGCAGCCGCGTTGTCCCCCGGGGTCTTGCCGCCCACGACGATGTCAAACGGCGTGGTGAGCGTGCGGTGGTTTGTCACATAGGCACGGATCTCGGCGACGTCCGCGGGCGTCAGTTCCTCAGGCTCACTCCCGCTGCTGCGCTTCTCGACGATGACGCCGTCGCACTTGAGGGCCCGCGCCATCGACTTGGAGCTGGGCCAGATGCCGACAGCCCAGAGCGGGATGCGCGGCTCCTGCACCGGCTTGGGCGGATAGTGCTGCAGGTCCATACGGGTCAGCTTCACCTGATAGTGCTTGCCGTCATAGTCGAACTGTCTGCGCTGGTAGAGCAGCGTGAGGATGTCGATCATCTCATCGAGCATCTCAGCGCGTGCTCGGGTAGCGGTCTCCTCGTCGGGAAAGGCCTGCCAACCCATCCAGACGGCGCCGGTGGCGAGACCCAGGGTCACGCGACCGCCGGAGAGATGGTCGAGGGCAAGGGATTCGCTAGCGAGTTTCCAAGGACGCCGTAGAGGGACGGGCGTGACCATGGTGCCCAGCCGGATGCGGTCCGTGACCATGGCGGCGGCAGCCAGCGCGATCATCGGATCCTGACACCAGATGGCGTCACCCAGGAAGCAGCCATCCCAGCCGCTCTCCTCGGCGAGTTGGGCAAGCTCGGCAACGGTGCGCGCTGCGTTGTCGGGCAGGGCTAGACCGAAGTGT
>CAZYYC010000295.1:2324-5252 GCA_964650935.1 uncultured Anaerolineales bacterium | reverse complement strand
GGCTAGCGCCAAGCTCGAGGTCGTTGACAACGCCACCTGGCGGATTGGTTAGCTAAGAAACGGGGAGAACGGATAGCGCGCCCGATCGACGTCGGGTTGGGATGAGGCCCCCGTTCTCGGGGACTCGTCCCCTATCCTTTCTCCCTTGTCTTGTGAATTGGGAGTTATGATGCGTAAACACGATCGCGCTGAAGAGCGCACCGCATTTCAGGAGTCTGCCCCTTACTATCCGGAGACCGACAGCCGCGCCGACGTGGCGATCGTCTACGGCCTAAACGATACCTTTGAGACCCGTGTGGCCCGCTGGCGGGGTGCAGGCTACCGCATTCACGTGATGACCGGCGTGGCCTGGGGAAGCTATCAGGACTATGTGCGTGGTGAATGGGATGGGCAGCAGCACTACGACGACGCTCAAGCCGCCGAGGGCGGCTTCAAACTCGAACACGGCATGTCTCAGGGCCACGATTGCTTCTACATGATGCCGAGCCTCGCCTACGCCCGCTACTTGAGTGAGGGCCTGCGGCGCGTCGTCGACGCCGGCGCTCTCGCCATCCACCTTGAGGAACCCGAGTTCTGGGTCCGCGGCGGCTATGGTGAGGGTTTCCAGCGTGAATGGGCGGAGTTCTATGGGGAGCCCTGGCAGGATCCGGCCTCGTCGCCGGATGCCCGTTACCGGGCCGCGAAGCTCAAGCAGTATCTCTACACGCGGACGCTGGATATCCTCTTCCGCGATCTCAAGGCCTACGCTGCGGAGAAGGGTGTCTCTGACTTCAAATGCTATGTGCCCACCCACAGCCTCGTCAACTACGCGCATTGGCGCATCGTGAGTCCCGAGAGCCAGTTGCTGACGATCCCCGATTTTGACGGGCTGATCGGCCAGGTCTGGACCGGCACCTCGCGCACGCCCAATGTCTACCGCGGCGTTCCCCGCCAGCGCACGTTTGAGGCCGGCTACTGCGAATATGCCTCCTGTGACGCCATCGTCAGGGGAACCGACAAGCGGGTTTGGATGTTGGCCGACCCGATCGAGGACAACCCCAGCTACTGCTGGGACGACTATCGTGTGAATTGGGAGTGCACGGTCACCGGCTCGTTGTTGGTCGCCGGCAGTGAGCGCTTCGAGATCATGCCTTGGCCCCGTCGGGTCTTTATGGCAAGCTACCCTACTCATAACCTGATGGCGGATCCGCTGCAGCCTATGATGGCCGACTACCTTGATCATCTCATGGCGACAGGCCAGGACGCCCTCTACGTCGATACTCAGCGCGCTGTTGACCTCTTCATGGAGTTCTATGCCGAGAAGGGGCAGGAGAGCCGGCGTGAGACCCTCGGTTTTGCCGATCTGGCGACAGAGTCCGAGGACCTGCGTTTCGGCGACATCCGAGCGACGGTCATCGGCCTCTATCGTGATCTGGCGCAATGGGAGGACCAAGCCGATGCGCAGCGTATGCGCGATGCCCTGGCCCGCTTCCTGCATCGTCCGACGGAGGATCGCGCATCAATCCCCGAGTCCTATAGCACGGAGTTGCAGGTGGTGTACAACGCGCTGCGGGATATGCACTGGCCCGAGGATACCGAGTATCTCCACGGACTCACCGGTATCGGATTGGGTATCGCCGATTCGCTGATGTTCCAGCGCGGCGATCCTGAACCGAGCGATCCTGATATGTCCTCGCTCTACGGCCTGGCGATGCCGCTGGTCAAGCATGGTGTGGCGTTGGACATGGTACAACTGGAGCGCGCCGGTGACCCCGGTTATCTCGATGACGTGCGCGTCCTGCTGTTGACCTATGAGGGACAGAAGCCGCCCTCCGCGGCGGTCCACGAGGCCCTCGCGGCGTGGGTCCGTCGGGGCAATGTCTTGCTCCTCTACGGTACCGGCGATGCCTACAACGACGTCCGGGAGTGGTGGAATGAGGATGGCGACGGCACGGCGGAGACGACGTACGCGCGGCCTCAGGATCACCTCACTGAGCTGCTTGGTGCCTCTCGCACCCCCAAACCGGGCTTGGCGGCCTGTGGGCAGGGTTTCCTGGTCTACGTGCCTGTGTCGCCTACTGCTTTGGCGCACGATGACACCGGACCCGAACAGGTGCTCAGCCAGGTGGCCTCTGCCTGTGAGAAGGTGGGCTTGTCCTGGACGACGGGCAACCACCTGGTCCTTAGGCGTGGCCCCTACGTGGCGGCTGCCGGTATGGATGAGTCGACCGAAGAGGCAACCCTGACCCTGGCGGGTATGTATGTGAACCTCTATGATCCCGGATTGCCGGTGATTGCCGACCCCCAGATCGCGCCTGATACGCGGTGGTTGTTCTACGATCTGGCCCGGTGCCCCGACACGCCGTGGGTGATTGCCGCTGCAGGTCGCGTCGAGGACGAGCGGGTCGATGGCGATGCGTTGGTTTTCACGGTTGAGGGTATGGCGCAGACGATCTGTGCAGTTCGTGTCCGCATCCCGACCGCGCCGGTGTCGGTGACGGCTGATGGTGAGGCCATCGATGCACAGTGGGACGAGGCCTCTCGGACCGCGCTGTTGCGCTTTCCGAACCGCCCCGCGGGGGTGGAGGTGCGGGTCTGCTGGGATTGATGCGCACCGTAGCACGCCGTTTGCTTCGGGCACGTGGAGTGTGCCTGATCATAGTGTTGACGTTCTTTGCGGTCCGCTGCCGGCCGCCGGAGGTGGTAGTGATGACAAGTAATCCGACAGCGATGGGACGTTGGACGGAGCTCTGGGAGGAGATCGTCCCGGAGCCCACGCTCCTACCCTTCACGAACACTTATGTCATAGGCCCTTTCGACCACACCGACTATCGTGGTTATGATGCTGTCTATCCCCCCGAACAGTGGCCTGTGCCGGCGGTCGACCCTGATACAGGGTTGACCGCGATCGGTAAGGACGGCAGGGAGCTCCACTGGCGGCCTGCGGCG
>CAZYYC010000295.1:0-2314 GCA_964650935.1 uncultured Anaerolineales bacterium | reverse complement strand
TTTGTCCTGGACCTTCGAGTCACCGCTTGAGATCAGCGGCTGGATGGTCTCGCATCCCTGGAGCGTGATCTATGTCTACGCCGAGGTCGAGGTCGCCGAAGCGCAGTTAGCTGAGCTGAGGTTCGCCGGTCCCGACGACGTGATCGTCTGGTCTGATGAAGGTGAGGCGTCGGCGTGGCGCCTCACCTACGCACCTGCCATCCCAGGGCCCGCGGATCCGGAGGTCGATGCGCGTGCCGCTGCGGGCCGCGCCTTGGTGGGCCTGCGCCCCGGGACGACACGCTTCCTCTTCAAGCTGATGTATCCGAGGTCGACCTGGCACCTGCAGATGCAGGTCGCGGCCTATGGCGACCCTGAGCCGCTTGTGCGCGACATCGAGCGCGTCGCGGCAGGGGCGCCGGACCCAACGACACGTATGGTCGCGCGTTACAGGATGGTGGAGATCGCTGCTGCCACCGGCGACGCGCGACGCGCCACGAAGGCGCTGGATGCGCTTCGTGCTGATCCGCTGGCGACGCGGTGGGATCTGGCCTGGGCCGATGCGGTCGAAGCTCAGGCGGCGGCGAGCGGCACCCATATGCCGATTCGCGACGTCGCCCTTGCCTACGAACCGGTCACGTCGGCGGCAGCTTACGAGACCTTCTGGCCGCAATCGTCGGCGCCCGCTGAGCAGTTGTGGGTGATTGACGTCAGCGCCCGGGGGCCCGAGATGGAGTTCGCGATGGGCGTGCTGCAGGGGCTCGTGAACCGCACGACGCCCCGGCTCTACCTACTGCACTCCCGCTACGCCCGGAAGGATCGGCTGTGGCTCGATGAGCTGGTCCACGGCGGCACCACCTATCGCATGGCCAGTCCGGGCGAGATCTGGGATGAGTTCCTCTCCGAGGTCCAGGGTGCGATCCTCTACGATCCGGCGATCATGGACGAGATCGGCGCCTATCGCTCTGACCAGCTTAATCAGACCAATGTGTTGATGATGATCGCAGCGCTGGAGCAGGCGTTGCCGGTGACGCCGGAGATGAATGAGGAGTTGGGTCTTCCGGTCGTCTTTGATGCCCGAGGGAAGTGGGCGAATCAGTACGATATGATGCGGTGGGCCTATGTGGAGCTCTTCCCGCGGATGAACCAGCGCATCCTGGCGACCAACTACCCCGGCATCTTCCTGCTGACTGACTATCTGGTCCAGCATCGGATCTTCACTTTCTGGTTCCCGGAGCACCGCACGCTGCCCGAGGAGAATCTGCTGCGAGGCATTTTGGCCTCCACGCCGCCCAACACGCCCATCGTGGGCTGGTGGTTCGATTGGATGCCGACACCGCAGGATCCTGCCCATCATGCCGCCGACGCTGTGATGGAGACGCCCGGATTGCTGCGCGGTTCCTACTTCGGCAAAGTGCTCACGCCCTCGCATGAGGCGACCAATCTTTCGGTGCATTCGGGTGTCGAGGTGGGGCCGTGGGTCCACAAGACGCCGGCAACCCCGCCGTTCGATCCCGGCAAGGTCTACTACGCGCACGTGATCTCCGACGGCGACAACCTGGGCGAGGCACTGATGATGCGCACGCGCGACCTGCAGTGGGACCGGGCGACCGCAGACGGTCGGGCCGAGCGCGGGAGTGTGCCGATGGGCTGGTCCTTCGCGCCGGCTGCTGCCCGGCTGGCGCCGTCGGTGCTGAACTACTATCTGCGCACTGCGACGCACAACGACTTGCTGGTTGGCGGGTTGGGCATCGGCTACACCGAGCCCGATATTTACCTACGAGCGTATCCTGAGCAGCGCGAGGCGCTCTACGCAGCCTACGCGGCGCTGACTAACGAGTCATTGAAGTGGATCGACACGAGTTGCCTCTGGCTGATCCGCGGCTCGCAGGAGGCGGAGGACCGCTATGCGCGCGCGTCCGATGGGCAGCTCGTGGGTATCTTCAACGGCTACGGCGGCAGTCCGGAGCAGGCCTCTATGCGTATAGGGCCGAATGACGTCGTCGTCTTCCGGCCTGCAACGCGTATGTCCCACGGCGAGCCCCGCGAGAGACTCATCGAGACGATGGTCAACGAGATCCGCGCAGCTGCCGGAACGGAACGCCCCGCCTTTGTCGAAGCCTGGGTGCTGAACTGGGCTTGGTCGATGGATATGCTGGCGGAGGTCCGGGAGCGCCTAGGTCCCGAGTTCGTCGCTGTGCGCCCGGATGTCCTGGTTGAACTGACTCGACGTTAGCGCCGAGGTCATATCGTAGGTTTACATTCACCGTCACCCATATGAGGAGTTGGTCCTGATGCCTGATTATAAGTTCTTTACCCATCGTCAGTTGGACGT
>CAZYYC010000294.1:0-5262 GCA_964650935.1 uncultured Anaerolineales bacterium | reverse complement strand
GCGATCCGTAAGGCCCGCCGCCGGACCAGCCCGCCCCGAGGACGGGGCGGGGAGCCCTCAAAGACAGGCTTGTAGCGCCGTCTCGGGGCGTCGGACGCGGCAGCGCCCTCGCGGACGGGGGAGCGGGAAGCCCTCAAAGGCATGCTTGTAGCCCCGTCTCGGGGAGTCGGACGCCGCGGTGCCCTCGCCGGCGACCATCGCCACCTGCCGCGAGCCAGATGCGATAGCCCTCGACATCGTGGTTGCTCAAGCAGCTTCGGTCGACTGCACCGCCTTGACACCTGCGATCCGTAAGGCCCGCCGCCGGACCAGCCCGCCCCGAGGACGGGGCGGGGAGCGCTGAATCGAAGCTGATAGCCCCGTCCTCGGGGCGTCGGACGCGGCAGCGCCCTCGCCGGCGACCATCGCCACCCACCGCAGGCCGGATGCGATATCCCTCGACACCGTGGTTGCTCAAGCCACAGCCCCGGTGTATCATCACCGCCATTATCCATCCTCTATCATCAGTCGAGGAGGTCTCATGCCCGGTGTACCCGCATCCACTCAGGCAGCGACGGCGCAGCAGGCGCCCGGACGCGCGCTGCGCTACACGATGTTCGGCCTGCTCTACTTCACCCAGGGCACCATCCTGAGCTACTTCACCGCCCTCAACGGACTCTACTTCCTCTCCCGCGGCCTCTCGATGACCGACGTGGGCATCTTCGCCTCCATCGCCCTCATCCCCTTTGTCATCAAGATCCTCCTCGGGATGCTCAGCGACCGGGTGAACCTGCTCGGTATGGGCCACCGGAAGCCCTACATCCTGCTGGGCCTAGGCGTGCAGACGCTCTGCCTCGTCGCCGTCCCCTTCATTGATCCCGGCACCGCCTACTGGGGCTTCGTGGCCCTGGCCTTCGTCCTGCAGATGGGGATGGCGCTCTACGATACCTGCACCGATGGGTTGGCGCTCGACACGACGCCCGCCGAGGAGAAGGGCACCATCCAGGGCTTCATGGTCGGCGGGCGTGCGCTGGGCGTCGTGGTGACTGCCTCAGCCGTGGGCCTGATCGCCGAGAACGTCTCGTGGCTCGCGGTCTTCTGGCTGCTGGGAGCACTGACGCTGTTGCCGGTGCCGCTGGTGCTGCGCGTCCGCGAGGCGGAGCGCCCAGTCGAGCGGGCCTTTGACTGGCAGGCCTTCAGCGCCTTCAAGCGCGGCCCGGTGATCGCGCTGGCGGCGTTGGGCTTCGTCTTCTTCCTGATCATCGCCGGCGCCAACCAGCTGGTCAACCCCTTCCTGGAGACCGAGTTCGCCATCGGCCTCTCCACCGCGGGCTTCATCACCACCGTCTGGGGGATCGGCGTGGTCGCGGGCAGCTTCGTCAGCGGGTCGCTCGTCGATCGCGTCGGCGACCGCAACGCGACCTGGATCGCGCTGGGCGTGGCGCTGGTGGGCACGCTCGCGCTCGCCGTGATCGTGAGCCCGACGCTTGCGTGGCCCCTCGTGGCGCTCTTCGGCCTGGCCTACGGCACCTACCAGACGGTCTACTTCGCATTGGCGATGGGGCACACCGACCCGCGCATCGCCGCGTCGATGTTCTCCATCCTGATGGCGGTGACCAACGTGGCGCAGGGGGTCGGCATGGGCGTCAGCGGCGCGCTGGCGGACGGCATCGGCTTCCGCGCGACCTTCCTGGCGCTCGCGGCGCTCAACGTGCTGGCGATCCCCCTGATGCCGCGGGTCTTCGGCAGGCGAGAAGTCGGCTGAGTCGCCGCGATACGCCATCTGCTCTCGGTCCCGTCAGCGACTACTCGGCCATTCCGAGGTGCTCCGCAAAGAACGCCTCGGCCTCTGGGATGCCGTAGTCATCGAGCGAGGGCTCATACGTGACACCCTGCGACTTCATCATCCCGCCCCACATCCCATATTGCAGCGGCAGAAACGCCGGGATCTGGCTCGGGATCTGGATTGACTGAACCGGAACGGCGTTGGCGGCGAGCACATCCGAGAAGCCCTGCGATAGCTCGTCGACGTCGAACAAGGCTGTGGTCCTGTTGCGGATCAGCAGGAAGGGGGGTTCCGAGCCATCGACCCACGTCACAGGCGAGGCCTCGGCATACCGCGCCGCGATCTCCTCCGGTGTTCCCTGCGCGCCCGCGGTGGCGGACGCCGACAGTAACCCGGTCTCGGAAAGCTTCTTGATGGCGTCCTCTGTCAGTCCCTGCATATAGGTGTTGATGAAGGGGTAGAACCAGCTCTGACTCCAGGACACCACGAGAAGCGGCAGATCATAGTAGCCGTTGATCGCCGCGACGGCGTGGACCCACGCTTGCTCAGGCAGGCTGTGGGGGCACGCCGCAAGAAACCGCTGGGGTTCATCCACCGTCCCCACCATCGCTGCCAGGTTCCCGCCCGAATCAAGGCCGAAGGTCGCCACACGGGCGACGTCAAACCCGTACTCAGCAGCGACCGTGTGAGCCCAGGCCAGGGCGCAGAAGGCGTCCTCGACCGCAGCCGGGTAGGGATCCTCATTCGACAGGCGGTACGCCGGCACCACAGCGGCATAGCCGCGACCGGCGAAGAAGTGCCCCACCTCGTCGTAGCCATCCAGATACTCGGCGTCGCCGTCCCAGAACATCCCGCTGTGATAGACGATAACGGTCGGGAAAGGCCCCTTCGCCTCGGCGGGCAGGTAGATCGCGGCGAGGTGCAGCGGATGACCGTCATCGATGTACGGCACGTGCCTGATCACGTTGACCGGCATCGGCGTAGGTGTCGGGGGTGCCGGCGTCACCGTCGGCGGCTCCGGCGTGGCAGTGGGCGGAGCCGGTGTCGACGTGGACGGAACCGGCGTCGCCGTCGCCACCACCTCATCCATGGGCTCAGCGGCGGTCTGGCTACCACCACCACACGACGTCAGCACGGACAGCAACAAGATCAGTGAAACCAACCATCTTCTAGCCATCATCACCCTCCTTTTGGTGTCAAACACGGCCCCCAGAAGCGCAAGATCACCTGTTACAGCTTCTCCCGGCGCATCGCACCTCTGAGCTTGGCCCAGAGGCTTGATGCTTTCTGCTCGGTTTGCGCCGCGCACGTCACCTCGCCCAGAGACGTCAGCAGCGCTTGCAGATCGCGGAACCCACGGACCTCGTGCGTCTCCGCATCCTCCAGCGATGCGCGCCAGATCACCCCCGACAGCCCGCGCACCCGCCACATCCGCAGCATGTAGGCCCGGTAGTCCGTCCGCTTCGCCGGCACGTCCCTGCTCCCGTTGGATTGCGCTCTGCTTGTCGTCAGAGTAGCAGAGCACCCTAAAAGAACTCTGAACCAGCTGGGGGTGATCTCTCTGCCCGTTACTTTCAGTGTCATCGCATTTCACGCCTCGGTCAGCTATGTCGCCTGGACCCTGGCGATCCGCGGGGCTCGCCGCTGGACCAGCTCGCCCCGAGACGGGGCGAGGAGCCTACAACCACAAGCTTGCAGCCCCCTCGTCCGCGAGGACACCGTCCTCGGGGCGTCGGACGCGGCAGCGCCCTCGTCGGCGACCATTGCCACCTGCCGCAAGCCGGGCGCGATAGCCCTCGACACCGTGGTTGCTCAGGCACCTTCGGTCGGTTGCGCCGCCTCTAGACCTGCGATCCGAAGGGCTCGCCGCCGGCCCAGCTCGCCCCGAGGACGGAGCGAGGAGCCTACTACTACAAGCTTGCAGCCCCCTCGTCCGCGAGGACACCGACCTCGGGGCGTCGATCACTGCAGAGCCTCGGCTTGAGGCCGTTGCGACTTACCGCAGGCTTCATGCAATGCCCCTGCGATCCTGTCCGGGTCAGGCGAAGCGTGCGGCTCCATGGATAGCCCTGCGCCACCCAAACCCCCTACAGATTGAGTCTCTCTACCTACCACTTCCCAGGGAACGGTTCGGCCCTATAATGTAAGCAGCCATCCGGGCCGAAACCGGCTGGTCGGTAGGCCTCTGCGAAGCATGGAGGGGAGCATGCATCGTGTGCGAGTTTCGATGCTGGGAACGTTCACCGTCCACGTTGATGATGTGCCCCTGACGCATTTCGGCTACGACAAGGTTCGCGCCCTCCTGGCCTACCTCACCGCCGAGGACGATCATGTTCATCGTCGCGAAGCCCTCAGCGCCCTGCTTTGGCCCGACACGCCGGAGCACAGCGCGCGCCAGAACCTGAGCCAAGCGATCTCCACGCTGCGCAAGCTCCTCGGCGAGCGCGGCGCCACACCCCCTCAAGGGTGGATCATCGATGCAACCCGGCAGACGGTGCGCATCAACCCGGACGCCGATCTATGGACCGATATTCAGGTCTTCGGCGACCACCTGAGAGCCGTCCGTGAGCACGCCCACGCGCAGGTTACGGACTGCGAGCACTGTCTGGCCCACCTTGAGCAAGCCATGGTGCTCTACCGTGGCGACTTCCTTGAGGACCTCGCGCTGAGCGACAGCGTACCTTTCGAGGAATGGGCCCTGCTGTTGAGAGAGCGGCTTCGTCGCCAGGCCCTCGAAGCGCTCGACGTGCTCACAGAGGCCCGCCTAGGTCGCGTCGACACGACATCAGCAGCCTGCACCGCGCGGCGTCAGCTTGCGATGGATCCCTGGCGTGAATCGGCCCACCGGCAGCTGATGCGCGCACTGGCCCTCGATGGGCAGCGGAATGCCGCTCTGGGTCAGTACGAAGCCTGCCGCGAGATTCTGGCACGGGACCTTGACGTGGTGCCGGAGCCGGCAACGACGGCGCTCTATGCTGCGATCCGGGATGCTGCACTGGGCGCGGACCTCAGCGCCCTCATCACCGACGACCTTCCCCCAGCCCCGGGCCTCTGCCCCTACAAAGGGCTTCCCTACTTCGACGTGGACGACGCCGGGCTCTTCTTCGGACGGGAGGACCTGACCGAGCGCCTCGTCGGACGCGTCGCCGATGGCGCCCCCTTCCTGGCTGTCATCGGTGCGTCAGGGAGCGGAAAGTCCTCCCTCCTGAGAGCCGGACTCGTCGCGCGCCTCCGACATACCGCGATGGCAGGCAGCAAGCCCCTGCGCATCAAGGTGCTGACGCCGACCGCCGACCCGCTGCACAGCCTCTGCCGTGCCGTCGTGGAGGACGGTGCTGCGACCGCGACGATGCAGCCGTGCCGAGATGCTCTGCTGACCGACAGCCGCGCGCTCTCCCTCCGGCTCAGCAGCAGCGCCGGTGAGCTGCCTCCGAGCCGCGAGCCATCAGAGACAAGCCTGCTGGTGGTCGACCAGTTCGAGGAGCTCTTCAGCCTCT
>CAZYYC010000293.1:2541-5264 GCA_964650935.1 uncultured Anaerolineales bacterium | reverse complement strand
TCTGCGTGGAGCGTTGCCCGAGGGCGGCTACAGCGTGGCTGTCGACCGGGGCACCTACGCCGAGCGGGTCACGGTGCCCAGCCACGTGCGGTTGGTCGGCTCGGGCGCCGACGTGACCGTCATCGACGCCGGGAACGATGGCAGCGCGGTGACCTTCGACGGCGTGATCGCCGCGGAGCTCTCCGGCTTCACCGTTCGCAACGCCGGTGACGCAGGCGTCGCCCTCCGCGGCAGCGCAAGCAACATCAGCATCACGCGCAACGTGATCCGGAGCAATGCCGGCGCCGGCGTCGGCCTGGCAGCGCGCGCCTCGGCGGAGGTCCTCTTCAACACCATCGTCAACAGCGGGAGGGCAGGGGTCGCAGCCACCGGCACGGGCACCTGGGCTTCGGTGCGCAACAACATCCTGGATGGCAACGGCTACGGCCTGCAGGCGAGCTCGGGTGCGCTCATTCGCAACGACTACAACCTGCTGCACAACACCACCGATCTCTCCGGTGTCGCGGCAGGTCCCAACACGATCACCGCCGATCCGGCCTTCGCCCTCACGGGTTACTACGTGCCGACAGCGGGCTCGCCCGCCGTGGATGCCGCGGACCCACTGGCGCCGGTGCCCCTGGCAGGGGGTCTGCGCGCCGACATCGGGTATCAGGAGCTCATCGCCTGTCCGTTGGCCCTGGCCTTCGGCCCCGTCCTGTCGTCGACCGTGACGGGCAACTCAGGGGTCGCCCAGGTCGAGGTGGGCGTGAGCTTGGTGAGCGACGCCACCGATCCGGTGACCGCTACACTGCCGGTGAGCTGGCAGACGCTGACGCCGACAGAGTCCGACAAGCCGCTCTTCACCTGGTCCCTGCCCGTGAGCCGGACGGAGCCGGGGCTCTACCGGGTCTACAGCCGTCCGACGGATGCCGCCGGCAACGTCGAGGAGGACCCGCGCGACTGGTACGAGGGCGCCTTTGTGGTGGACGACACCGCACCGACGGTGGCGTGGGGCAGCCCGGCACTCCCCAGTACCACCAGCGCCGCGGCGGTGTTAGCGGTGGCTGAGGTTGCGGGCACCGTGACCACCGGCAGCGGCACGCGCAGTGACGTGATGGGTGTCGCCTTCCGCGTGACCGGCCCCGACGGCACGACGAGCTATCCGGGCAGTGAGGGACGGGCCTGGGTACCCCTCCCGGCGACCGGCAGCTACACCATCGAGGTCGTAGCGGTGGATGAGGCCGGGCTCGAGACCTCGCTCAGCGCCGGGTTGACCGTCGGCGCGAGCAGTTCGGTGGCGACGGTCACCAACTATACCGGCGACAGCGGCGTGAACAACACGTCCGTGAACCTGCGCGGCTACGTCCGCTTCACCGCCGCGGGGACGGGTGCGGTTGCCGTCAGGGTCGGCACCACCACCGTTCAGGCAACACTCGATACGCCGGGCGCACGGTTCAGCGGCTGGAACGCTACCATCACTCTGCCCGTGGGCGAGGGCGCCAAGTCGGTGACGGTCACGCCCAGCCTGGATGGCACGCAAGGGAGCGTCACGACGCTGAATCTGCTGCTGGACACGACAGCGCCGACGCTCACCGTAGCGGCGCCCGCGGCAGGTACCACCGTCACCCGAACCGTCACCTTCTCCGGCACGGCGTCCGATACGGGCAGCGGGGTGGCGCGGGTCGAGGTCTCCGTGGATGGCGGCTATACCTGGCGACCGGCGGCGCTCAGCGCCGGGAGCTGGCAGCTCGCCTGGGACGTCGAGACCCTACAGGACAGCACGACCTACCCGGCACGCGTTCGAGCGGTCGACAGAGCCGGCAATGTCACGGTCGTCAGCCGACCCGTCAGCGTGGACTCGCTGCCGCCGACGGACCTTGTCCCGGTCACCCTCGGCACGCCCGAGGGTCAGCACCTCGACCTGGGCGCTGCGCTGCAGGTGAGCTGGAACCCGCCTGTGGATGCGGGCAGCACGGCAGAGGTACTCTGGACGGTGGCCCAGGTCACCGACACCCTGCCCACGAACCCGGCAACCGGCACGAGCCTCACCGCAGACCTGAATCAGACGGGCGACTGGTACGTGCATCTGATGGCTCAGGATGGAGCGGGCAACCAGCGGCTCACCCGCTACGGGCCCTGGCACGTGCGTGATATGGCGAACGCGACCTTCAGCAGCCGGCGCCAGTCCATCATCGTGGATGGGCTCATCGACCTGGCGCGCAACGAATGGGCGGAGAGCGATCTGCTCGGGACCGACGCGCAGGGCTTCGCGACGCAGAAGCTCTACACCTCCTGGGATGGGGAGGCGATCTATCTGGGCTGGAGCGGCGCCTGGTGGACGCTGGACGGCGAGATGTGGGCCTACCTTGATGTGGGCGACGGCGGGAGCGCGCAGGCTGTCGGCGGCGGGCCGGCGCTGCCCTTCGCTGCTAACCTCGCGGTCGCGGTCACGAGTCCGGTGACCGGGACGCTCTACACGTGGAACGGCACATCCTGGGTCGGTGCGGGTCTCGACGTCCGTCAGGGTCCGACAGGCGACACCGAAGCGCGCATCGTGCACGCCCTCGGCACGGATCAGGCGGTGCAGATGCTCGCCTTCGCGCTACCACCGACCCAGACGGCGCTGATGGGTACCCTATCGGCCCCCGACAGGATGACGCTAATGGCCGACAACCCGGGGGTCCGTCCGTGGGTGATCTTCCCCAACACGAACCCGCTGGCTGGGACGCCCACGACTGCCTATA
>CAZYYC010000293.1:0-2441 GCA_964650935.1 uncultured Anaerolineales bacterium | reverse complement strand
TGGGTGATCTTCCCCAACACGAACCCGCTGGCTGGGACGCCCACGACTGCCTATAGCTGGGACTCGCCGAATGTCGACGAGATGAATGAAAGCCAACCGGCGGCACGCACGGTCCGCTTCTCCGCGACCCCACGACAACCGACCGGCGCCGCCTGGTGTCCCGCTTCGGAGTTGGTCTACGAGATCCTGCTGCAGAACCCCGAACCCACGGCGATCTCAGGCCTCAACCTCGCGCTGCAGGCCACAGAGGGTCTGGGATACCGGAGCGCGATGGGCGCGACCCGGACAAGCGGCGAGATCGGTGAGGGCACCTGGACGCTCAGCGCCCCCACCCTGGCAGCGGGTGAGATCCGGCGCATCGTGGTCACCGCCACGGTGGACAGCGCCATTAGCGGCATCCGGGCGGTCAGCAGTACTTTCAGGCTTTCGACAAGCGACACGGACCTGACCGGAAAGACAGAGGCCACGATCCGCCATCTAGTGGACGGTCAAGCACCAACGGTAACCATCGATGCGCTGCCGGGAGCCGCGATCAGTGTCGGTACACGAACCTTCACCGGGATCGCAGCGGACACCGCCGCCGGCATCAGCGCCGGTGGATGCTCCGGCGTCACGCGCGTGGAGGTCTCGACAGACAACGGCATCAGCTGGACGAATGCCGTCGGGACGCAAGCGTGGTCGGCTGAGGTGTCGCTACCGGAGGGCACGGAGCAGGTGACGTTGCAGGCCCGGGCCACGGATGGGTGCGGCTACCGGAGCCCCGTGGTTGAGACGACGTTCACGGTCGACGCCACGCCACCCATCGTCACCTGGACGGCACCGGCGGTCATCACCGGCACGTTTGCTTCGGTGTTCGGGACGACCTATGACCCGACGCCGGAGGGTGGTCTGGTCCAGCGGGTGGAGGTGCAGCTTGATAGCGAGACCGAGGCGTGGCGCTCAACCGGCGGACTCTTCGCGCCGCAGAACGGCGTCCAGCGATGGCTGTGGAGCTGGGTCACACCGCAGGAGGACGGGGTATCCCACAGCGTGCGAGTGCGCGCGACCGACCCGGCAGGCAACGCAGCGATGACGGCGTGGCAGTCGATGCTCGTCGACACGGTTGCGCCGCAGATCACGGTCACCTCGCGGGCGTCCATCGCCATCCTGCCGGATGACCCGACGGAGCCGGGGGACTCGGATCCCGACGAAGGGACTGACCCTGAAACAGACTACAGGTTGATGCTACCGCTGGTGCTGCGGGGTCTCGGAGGGGCGTCGGTCTCGGTGAGCCTGCAGTCCGGCGCCGGCGCGGTGACCATCACCGCGGGCGCCCAGCCGATGATGATGGGCACAGTGACCGACGGGTCAGGTGTCAGAGACGTAGGGATCATGGTGCATGACCCCCTGGGGCGGGTTCAGACCTTTGTGGTCAGCGTGACCGATGGAGCGTGGGCATTCGAGCCGGATCTGACAGGATGGGCCGTGGGCGCCTATACGCTGCGCGTACGCGCGGTGGACATCTACGGCAATGTGCGGATGGCAGGGCCTTATCCGCTCGAGGTGCAGGACGCACCGATCGTCGGGCTGACGGCGACCAACGACAGCCCACGACCCATCGATCAGGAGGTCGCCTTCGGCGCCACGATCACCGGCGGCAGCAACGTGGCCTACACCTGGGACTTTGGGGACGGGGTAACGGACGTGGGACGGACGGTGACCCACGCCTACAGCGAGCACGGCGCCTATACCGCAACGGTCACGGCGACCAACAGCGCCTCGACCGTGCAGACTACGACATCGGTGACCATCCTGACGCTTTCGGTGGGGGCGGGGGACGACTAGAGAGCCAACGAGGGTGAGCCCCAACGGCGCCGTGTCGTCTGGTTCTGGATCGAGATCGCGAACGGCATCGCCCTACCTCGCTTGGCAACAGACAACGCGCAGGAGATCGGGGGTGGCAACATCGCGGTGCCCCACCGCGCGCGATAGCGTATGAACTCCGAGAGCCGACTCACCAGGCTGGTGAGTCGGCTCTCGGCCTAGTCGCCGGAACCCCTTACGTGATCATCGCGTGTGGAATGTCACTCACCGAGTTACGCCACCACCTCGTTAGCGATGGTGGCTCCATCGGCCACCTCGGCACCGCGGAGCACGATCGCATCGCGCACAGTCACCCGGTCGCCCAACCGGCAGTCGCGCTCGATGTAGACGTTGGGGCCGATGATGCAGTCCTTGCCGATCACGACGCGGGCCCCGATGTGCAGCGGGGTGATGAGCTGGGTGCCCGGGCCGACGGCGGTCGGCGCGAGCTGCGGGCGATCGCCGCCATGGATCAGATACTCGCGGTTGAGCGACAGCAAATCGGCGGCGTTGGTGAGCGTCAGGCGACGATTGATCACGAGCCCCCCAACCCGCCCCTCGCGCTCGATGAGCATCTGCATCGCATCCTGAAGCTCGTA
>CAZYYC010000292.1:0-5264 GCA_964650935.1 uncultured Anaerolineales bacterium | reverse complement strand
CCCCAGGGCTACACGACATCTCGAGCTTCATCTGCCGGGTTGGCCAGACGCCTTGGGATGTGTATAGTAGGATCATGTTGGTCGTTATCGGTGAAGCCATTTATTGGGAGGTGCGGCGTGGCATTTGGGTACCAGGGCAAGATCCTACACGTTGATCTGACGACGCGCGAGTTGTCGGTGGAAGAACCGGATGAGCGTTTCTATCGCCACTATATGGGTGGAAGTGCGATGGGGGCTTACTATCTGCTGCATTATACTCCCCCTGACGCCGATCCATTGGGGCCGGAGAACACCTTGAGTCTGATGGTGGGTGTGATGACCGGCGCACCGATCTCGGGTCAGTCTCGTGTATCGGCGGTGGCGAAGTCCCCGGTAAGCGGCCTTGCCGACGAGTCGGCAGCGGGTGGGTTCTGGCCTGCGGAACTGAAGTTCGCCGGCTTTGACGGCATCGTGATCCGAGGCTGTGCCGAGACGCCCGTCTACCTTTGGGTGCACGATGGGGAGGCCGAGCTGCGCGATGCGACGTCCTTGATGGGGCGTTTCACCGCAGAGGTGGAGGACCTGGTGCGTGAGGAGCTGGGCGACAGCCGGGCCCATATCCTGCAGTGTGGTCCTGCCGCGGAGAGGGGCGTGCGCTATGGAGCGTTGGTGAACAACGCCAACCGCGTCAACGGACGCGGCGGTATGGGCACGGTGATGGCATCCAAGAATCTGAAGGCGGTGGTGGTCAGGGGACGGAAGCGGCCCGAACTCGCCGATCCGAAGGCCCTGCAGGCCCTGGCGAAGTGGGGTGCGCAGAACGTGGACGACTCGGGCGTGGCGGGATTCAAGCGCTTGGGTACGGCGGCGCTCGTACTTTCGCAGTCCTTGGCCGGTGGGTTACCAACCTACAACTGGGACAGCGGGACATTCGACGGCGCTGAGGCCATCAGCGGCGAGCGCATGCGTGAGACGATTCTGAAGAGCGATGACTCCTGCTATGCCTGTGCCGTGCGCTGCAAGCGGGTGGTGGAGATTGCCGACGGTCCCTTCAAGGTCGACCCACGCTACGGCGGGCCGGAATATGAGTCCATCGCCGCCCTGGGCTCCTATTGCGGCGTCTCTGACCTCGAAGCCGTGGCGCGGGCGAATCAGCTGTGCAACATGTATGGGATCGACACGATTGCCTGTGGGGGGACGATTGCCTGGGCGATGGATTGCTTTGAGCAAGGCCTGCTCACCGAGGAGCAGACGGGCGGCATCGCGCTGCGCTACGGCGACGCTGCGGCGCTGGTCAAGATGGTGGAGATGATCGGTGAGCGGGAGGGCTTTGGCGAGGTGCTCGGGGAGGGTTCCACCGTGGCTGCGGAGCGCCTAGGTGTGGGGCAGGACCTGGTCGTCGCGGTGAAGGGGCGTGAGCTGCCGGCGCATATGCCGCAGGTCAAGCGCACGATGGCGCTGCTCTACGGTGTGAACCCCGGGGGAGCCGATCACACAGTCAGCGAACATGACACCTCGTATATGCGCTTTCCTGAGAGTATGGCCGAGCTCGGCCTGCTCGATCCCCAGCCGTCCACAGAACTGAATCCGGAGATGGTCCGCTATGCGGTCTACTCGCAGCAGCTCATCAGCTGTCTTGATGCCGTCTGCGTCTGCAAGTTCGTCTACGGCCCTGCGTGGCAGCTCTTTAGCCTCGACCAATGGGTCGAGGCGCTGCGCGCCATCACGGGCTGGAACATCAGCCTCTGGGAGATGATGAAGATCGGTGAGCGACGTCTCAACTTGTTGCGCGCCTTCAACGCTCGTCAGGGCGTGGGGGCTGAGGCTGACACGCTACCGCGCAAACTCACCCAGCCCCTCAAAGGCGGCGCCTCCGACGGTGTCGCCGTGCCCCAGGAGCAGTTTGAGGCAGCGAAGACGCTCTACTACCAGATGGTGGGTTGGGATGCGGCGGGTAGGCCGACACCGGCCAAGCTTCACGAACTGGGGCTCAGCTGGGTTCTGGAGCTGTAAGAACTCGATCGTCCGTGACCAAGAGCCTCCGGGTTGCTGTCCAGCAACCCGGAGGCTGGTTTTCCCGGGTGAGATCAGGTGCTCTCGTCGCCCTTCGGCGTCTGCAGGGCCGCCACTACGTTCTGAAGTCGCTCTCGTTGGTCGGGCGACAGGGAGCCGACCGGCCCGCGCGCCGGGCCTGCGGGGATGCCCACCATCGATAGCGCCTCTTTGACGACCACGGGGAAGGTGCCCAGACCAAAGGCGTGGCGGAGAGGGGCCAGCTTCTGCTGGGCCACCAGGGCCTCGTCTAGCTTGCCGGCTAGGAACGCCTGGTAGATGGCGACCACCAGAGCTGGGGCCACGTTGGCGGTGGCGGTGATGGAGCCCTTGGCCCCGTGGATGAGTCCCGCGAAGATCAAGGTATCGCGACCGACGAGCACGGCGAACTCATCACCTGTATCGCTAGCGTGGTGCGTGGCCTCGATATAGGCCATCGTGAGCGATAGGTCGCCGCTGGAGTCCTTGATGCCGATGATGTTAGGATGTTCGGAGAGCCGGGCTACGAGGTCTACCGACAGGCTGACCCCGCCGGTGCGCCCGGGGTTATTGTAGAGAATGACGGGCAGCTCGGTGGCGTCGGCGATGGCCACGTAGTGATCGCGGAGTTCCTCCTGCGACGGTGTCACGAAGAAGGGCGTGATCACGGAGACACCGCTGACGCCTACGCGCTCCGCAAGGCGGTTAAGTGCTATCACTTCACGGGTGGACATCCCACCCGTACCCGCATAGACGGGAACGCGCCCCGCGGTTTCCTGGACGACGATGTCCCACACGCGCTGACGCTCGCCGGGGGTCAAGGCGTAGAACTCGCCCTGGCTGCCGGTTGGGAAGAGCCCTTGCACGCCTCCATCGATGAGGAAACGGGTGAGTAGCTGCAGAGCGTCGACGTTGAGGCTCTCGTCGGCGTGAAAGGGTGTGACCATGGCCGGGATGATGCCCGCCAAGGGGGGCGTGACTGAGGATGCTGTCATCGAACGGCTCCTTTCGCAAGTCTTCGTGATCATCCTGATTGTACTGTGAGGAGCTGCCGACGGCAATTCGCGTCTCGCTGAGCAGGTGAGGTCAGCCGGTCTGCGCGCTCGGCGGATCCTGGGCCCCTTCCCGGTGAATCCGGATATCCACCGTGGCAATGTGCTGCATCCGGTGTATGATGATCCGGGCCTAAGGTGAGGACGAACTCAACAGGGGAACTCTAAGGAGATCGACTATGTGGCCGTTGATCTTGGCATTTGTGGTGTTTGTGGTGCTGGTCACCCTCTCCATCTATCTCATCAACAGGTGGCTCTCTGCCTATCTCGAGCGACACATCCGCGGTCGCCTGGATGCGATCGACCAAATCGTCAATGATGAGCAGGTGCCCGAGGCTTGGATCGGTCCCTATCGTGAGCGCGCCGCCAAGTTGAGGGCCTCCGGTGCGACAGACGAGCAGATCGCAGGCCTCGCGGGGATTGCCCGCAAGCGCTGTCTGGCCAACATTCAGGAGCTCATTCGCTACGTTCAGGATGTGGGCCTTTCGGACAATGAGGCGACCAAGCGCTATATGCTCGAGGAGCTCCGTAAACATGAAGGCGCCTGGCAGGATGATGCGAAGTGGCGCGAGGTGGTGAAGGACTGGTGAGGCCGGACAGGGGAGGGTCGTGATGACGCAGGAGATCAGGCTGACAGCCTCTGAGGTCACGTCGGCGAGTGACATTCAGGCAGCGATCGATGCTCTGGATGAGGCGGGGGGACGCATCGTCCTGCCCGCCGTGGAGGTCGAGCTCGATCGGGGTATCGAGCTGCGCTCGAATGTGGAGCTGGTGGGGCAGGGGCGGGATACGCTGTTGGTCAAGGCGCCCGGTCGCATCTACCCACTCTCCGGCTACCATAACTACGGCATGCTGGATGTGCCGTTGATGTTCACCGATGGCCTGATGCCGGGCATGACCGTCGCGATCCGCGATGATCGGCACGGGGGGTTCTTCGAGACCTTCGCGCGCATCACATGGGTGGACGGCACCTGGGTGGGCCTCGATCGCGGCGTCCATTCGGACTACCACGCGGACCAACACCCCGTCCTGGTCACGGCTTTTCCGCTGGTTTTCGGCCTGGGCGTCGAGAATGTCTCGCTGCGGGGACTCACGCTCGACGGGCGTCGAAACGAGCAGCCTGCCGGCATCGGGGCCTGCCGTGGCGCGGCGGTCTACTTCATCAAGAGCCACAATGTCACGATCTCCGACATCGTCGAATCCGATTTCGCCGGTGAGGGGTTGGGTTACCAGATGTGCAGCCACGTGCATATCCGCGATTGCCGTGTCGCCGGCAACGCGGGCAACGGTTTCCACCCGGGCGCCGGAAGCACAGGGTCCAGCTACGAGAACTGCGTCGCGGACGGCAACGACGCAGCCGGCTTCTTCTTCTGCGTGCGTGCCAATCACATCTCGGTGCGCAACAGCACGTTTGTGAACAACGCCGGGCCCGGTATATCGGTCGGAACACGCGATAGCCACAATTTGATCGAGGGATGTCGGATGCAGCACAACGCGGGCCCGGGCCTGCTCTTCCGCGAGACGCGTCGCCCGGTGGAGATGCACACGTGCCGCGTCCGCCATTGTGTGATCGAGGACAACGCGCTGGCGCATGGCTCAGGCCAGGTCGCTATCCTTGGCGACGCCCACGACCTCAGTCTCACGCGGAATGTGGTTGTCGGCAGCGCGGATCGCGAATCGGTAGGCATCTTCGTCGCGCCGACGGCGACCAGGATCTGGCTGGAGGACAATCAGGTGCGGGACAGTTTCCCCGAGATCGCGGCGGATGAGGGGTCTCTGGCGTCGGCTGATCCCGTGACCGAATGTGGTGCCGAGGCGGTCGAGCTCGGGCACCTGCGCCATTTGGGCCGGTGAGGACGAGCGATGTCATTTGAAGATGGATGGGCAGCGATCAACCTTGACATGCCGCCGCGTGTACCGCACACAGAGTACTCTGTGACCGAGCATTGGGGCGTGATCAGAGCCGTGACGGGTTTGGAGATCCGCCCCGATAGCCCGAGCGAGCTCAAGACGCGAGGTGCTCTGGCGCTGATGCAGGCCTGGGACTTCGATTTCCGCTGGTCGACGTTGATCGGCGACGGTGAGTTGGCAGCTTGTTCCACGGACATGGGCCACGCTGAGTACGCCGCGGGCGGCGTGGACCGGCGAGATACCATCCACTGTCCCTTCACCACACCCGAGGAAGTGCTCGCCTTCGACCCC
>CAZYYC010000291.1:0-5272 GCA_964650935.1 uncultured Anaerolineales bacterium | reverse complement strand
AGATCGCGCCGCCGACGGTGCGGGTTCGGATCCGCTACCACACTGCTGCGCCCGGTTCGCCGGGCCACATCAACGGGCCGGTACACGTCACCGGTACGGCACGCCTCGAGCTGGCGCTCGATGGGTACGTACTGGGCTCCGAGACCGTCAACCTCGCGTCGGGGGCCGGAACCCTCGTGCGTACGTTGGAGGTCCCCGGTGCCGACCTCTGGTCGCCCTCCGAGCCGTATCTGCATCTTCTCGAGGTGCGCCTTGGTGAAGATGATGTGCTCACACGGATAGGCATCCGTCAGGTAACGGTGGGAGACAGGCAGATCTTCATTAATGGGGAGCCTGTGCGGCTTTTGGGCTTCAACCGCCACGAAGCTCACCCGCAGTTCGGACACGCCGTGCCCGAGGCGGTGATGCTCGCTGATATCCAGCAGCTCCGCGATATGGGCTGCAACTTCGTGCGGGGCAGCCATTATCCACAGGATCCCCGCTTCCTCGAGCTGTGTGACGCCTACGGTATTTGCGTGTGGAACGAGGCGATCGGCTGGCAGCACACGGCTGAGCACCTCACCGATGCCCGCTTTATCGAGGGGCAGCTGCTGCATATCGATGAGATGGTGGCCGATGCCTACAACCATCCCTCGGTCATCATGTGGGGTATTCTCAATGAGAGCCACAGCCACGATCCCGCGTGCAGACCGGCCTACGAGGCGCTGTTGGGGCGGCTGCGGGAGCTGGACGCGACCCGTCCCGTGACCTATGCGTCCAACCATCCCTTCGACGACGTTTGCATGGATCTCCTGGACATCATCTCCGTCAACTGCTATCCCGGCTGGTATGGGAGTGAGATTGAGGACATTCCGGCGGAGATCGATCGTATCGTCGCCCACGTCGACGCGACGCAGCGGAGCAAGCCCTTCATCCTCTCCGAGATCGGTGCCGGCGCCATCTACGGCTGGCGTGACGCCCACGTGGTGCGGTGGACCGAGTCCTATCAATCGCGGCTGCTGGAGACCGTGATCCGTCATCTCTTCATAGACCGCGATCGCGCGATGGGGCTTGCCATCTGGCAGTTTTGCGACTGCCGTACCTCTAATGCCATCCATAAGATCCTCGGACGCCCACGAGGCTTCAACAACAAGGGCGTGGTTGACGAATACCGCCGCCCCAAACAAGCCTACGATGTCGTGAAGCAGCTGTTCCACGAGATCGGGACGACACTTCCGCGTCAAGAGGCGGCGTCGGTTGTGTCCGATCCTCTGGTCGTTGAGGTCGAAGGGCTCGGGATGAGCCGGGCCGGGCGGCAGCAGCCTGCCGGGCGGCATACGCACGTCGCCATCGAAGGCGACGCCTTCTTGATCAACGGCGAGCTCACCTACGCGGGCCGTATCTACCGGCGCTCACCGGACGGTGAGCCGCGTAATGTCGCGGGATTGCTCCTCAACGCGCGCATGGTCCAGGGTATCTTCGATGACCTTAACCCCGCCACCCGTGCCCTCTGGGATTATCCCGAGGACGCACCGGGCGGCGCCGGCCCGTGGGACCCTGAGCGCAACACCGCGGAGTTCATCGCCGCGATGCCTGCCTGGCGGGCTGCCGGGCTCCTCAGCTTCACGATCAACCTGCAGGGGGGCAGTCCCCAAGGGTATAGTCAGGACCAACCGTGGCACAACTCCGCATTCACGCCCCAGGGTGAGCTCCGCGAGGCGTATATGGCGCGCCTTGCCCGTAGCCTCGACGCTGCCGACGAGCTGGGGATGGTGCCCATCGTCGGTTACTTCTATTTTGGTCAGGATCAGCGCCTGGTTGACGAGGCGAGCGTGATCCGCGCCACCGACAACGCGACGGATTGGCTGTTGGCTCGGGGATACACTCACGTCCTCGTCGAGGTGGGGAACGAGGTCGATAACCGCAAGTACGATCATGCCATCCTCAAGGCCGATCGCTGTCACGAGTTGATGGAGCGTGTGCGGGATCGCTCAGAAGGACGGCTTCTCGTGAGTACCAGTTTGTGCGGCAACGTTGTCCCGCCTGCCAATCTCGTGGCGTCCTGTGACTTCATCCTCCTACACGGCAACGGTGTGCCGGGTCCGGACCGGATCCGCGAGATGGTCGACGAGACACGGCGGGTCGTCGGTTACCGCGGGCAGCCGATCCTCTTCAATGAGGACGATCACTTTGACTTTACAGCCGACGACAACCACATGCTGGCAGCCCTCGACCGCTATGCCGGCTGGGGCTACTTCGACTTCCGTATGCCGGGCGAGGGGCATGATGAGGGTTATCAGAGCGTGCCCGTCAACTGGACGATCAGCTCGGAGCGCAAGCGCGGTTTCTTCAGGTTGCTTGGCGACATCACGGGCGAAAGGTAGGACGATATGCAGACCCGAACACTTGGAAAGACCGGTCTCAAAGTCTCTCGTCTAGGTATTGGCCTGGCGGAGATCGGTGATCTCGCGTTGGATGAGGCTACGCAAGCGGCGAAGGTCCTCAATCTGGCGCTGGACCACGGTATCAATTTCCTCGATACCTCCTCGTGCTACGGCAACAGTGAGGAGCTCATCGGGCAGGCTGTGGCCCACCGCCGCGACGAATTCGTGCTCGCCACCAAGGCGGGCCACGTCACCGGCGGCTATGAGGGAGAGGAGTGGGCTGCGCGGACGATCCTCGACAGCATCGATCGGAGCCTCATGCGTATGCGCACCGATCACCTCGATCTGGTACAGCTCCACACCTGTAGTGTCGAGATACTGGAGCGGGGTGAGGTCATCGAAGCTCTGCGACAGGCGCAACAGGCGGGCAAGGCCCGTTTCATCGGCTACAGCGGTGACAATGAAGCGGCCCGTTGGGCGGTCGACAGTGGCCTCTTCGACACCCTGCAGACCAGCTTCAACCTGGTGGATCAGAGCGCGCGCCATAACCTCTTCGGGCCGGCGAAAGTGCAGAAGATGGGCATCATCGGAAAGCGCCCTATCGCCAATGGGGTCTGGGGCGCCGACGCCGCCCCGAGCAGCTATGCCGAGGCCTACTTCGAACGGGCCGAGACGATGTGGGTGCTTGGACCGCTGCCCGGTTCACCCTACGATCGCATTCTGCTGGCCCTGGGCTTCGTCTTTGCCCACGACGAGGTCGATACCTTCATCGTCGGCACCCGCAATCCGGATCACCTGCTCGCCAATATCGAGGCGGTCACGACCCAGCTGCCGATCCCGGCGGAGGTTATCAAAGAGCTCCACCGGCGCTTTGACCAGTTCGCTGACGATCTCGACTGGCACCAGCTGAGTTAGCTCAGCTCAACCTTGTGAATAACGTGAACGATTGAAGGAGATACCTATGCCTTACAGTGCAGATGCGCAACGCTATGACCGGATGACCTACAACCGCTGCGGTCGCAGCGGCTTGAAGCTGCCCGCCATCTCCCTTGGCCTCTGGCATAACTTCGGCGGTGTCGATACGCTCGAGAACGCGCGCGCGATGCTGCGTCGTGCTTTTGACCTCGGCATCACCCATTTCGACCTTGCCAATAACTACGGTCCGCCGCCCGGTTCTGCTGAGGAAACCTTCGGCATGATCCTGGCTCAGGATTTGGCTCCCTACCGTGACGAGCTCATCATCTCCTCGAAAGCGGGCTATGGTATGTGGCCCGGTCCCTACGGTGAGTGGGGTTCGCGCAAGTACCTGATCGCCAGCCTCGATCAGAGCCTGAAGCGGATGGGGCTCGACTACGTGGATATCTTTTATAGCCATCGACCCGATCCCGACACGCCGCTTGAAGAGACGATGGGAGCGCTCGATTTCGCCGTTCGTAGCGGTCGCGCCCTCTACGTCGGCATCTCGAACTACAGCCCCGAACAGACACGCGAGGCGGCACGGATCCTGCGCGATCTCGGCACACCCTGCTTGATCCACCAGCCCTCCTATAGCATCTTCAACCGCTGGGTCGAGGATGGGCTGCTCGCGGCGTTGGAGGAGACCGGTATGGGGTCCATCTGCTTCTCGCCGCTCGCGCAGGGACTGCTGACCGAGAAGTACCTCGGCGGCGAAATCCCTGCTGGCTCTCGCGCCGCCAAACCCCACGGCTTCCTGCGACCGGCGCATATCACCGACGAGAAGTTGGCCCAGGTGCGCCGGCTCAAGGAGATCGCCGACGCGCGCGGTCAGACGATGGCGCAGTTCGCGCTCGCCTGGGTGCTGCGTCATGAGGTTGTCACCTCGGCCCTCATCGGTGCGAGCCGTGTCAGTCAGATCGAAGACTGTGCCGGCGCCGTCGCCCATCTCAACTTCACCGCCGATGAGCTTGCTGCCATCGATGCCGTGGTGGGGTCGTGATCGATAGCGACGCCCTGCCCCGAGACCGTTTCATCGCCGCGCTCGAGGGGCACCCCTATGTCGGACGGGTGCCCCACTTCGAGCTCGTCTTTTTCCTGACCATGGAGGCCTTCGGCAAGGTACATCCCAGCCATCGCAGTTACCATCAGTGGGTACAGATGAGCGAGGAGGAGCGTCGCTTGCACCGCGAGGACATGGCAGATCTCTACATCGCGACCGCCGAACGGTACGAGCACAGCGCCATCTTCCTACATCCCAACCCGGGTGATGAGGAGGAGGTCAGGCGCCTCATCGACCTGGTGCGGGAGAAGAGCGGCGATCGCTACTTCCTGATGATCCACGGTGATGCCACCTACAGCATCCCCGGTGGGGAGGAGATGGCAGCCTTCTCTTACCGGCTGGTGGACGATCCCGAGGGGCTGAAGCGCGCCGCCGCCGCAAGTGTCGATCGTGCACTGGCACGCGCAGAGCGCCTCGCGCAGCACGGCGGGCTGGACGGCTTCGCGCTCTGCTCGGATTACTGCTTCAACACCGGGCCCTTTCTCAGTCCGGCGCGCTTCAGTGAGTTCATCACGCCCTATCTTGCGCGGCTCACGCAGGGCTACCGCGACCTGGGCTTCTACGTCATCAAGCACACCGACGGCAACATCATGCCCGTCCTCGACCAACTCATCGAGACGCACCCCCACGCGCTGCACTCTCTGGACCCTCAGGGTGGGGTTGACATCGCGGAGGTGAAGCGGATCTGCGGCGACGAGATCTGCCTCATCGGCAACGTCAACTGCGGTCTGATGGATACCGGGACCGAGGACGAGGTGATCGCGTCTGCGCGCTACGCGCTGCGCCACGGTATGCCGGGTGGGCGCTATATCTTCTCCACCAGCAACTGCGTCTACACAGGGATGCAACTCGACCGTTACCAACTGATATTGGACGTCTGGCGCCGTGAGGG
>CAZYYC010000290.1:0-5301 GCA_964650935.1 uncultured Anaerolineales bacterium | reverse complement strand
TCAACCTGCAGCCGAAGCCGGCGGTGCTCTTCCGGCTCCTGAGCGAGGCCGCCGGCACCCACGCCGAGCGGCTGGGCGTGGGCTTGGAGGCGATGGTCGCCCAGGGCCTGCTCTGGGTGCACGCCCGGATGAGGGTCGCCTTCTACGCCTCCCCCCGTCTCGACGACGTGATCACGATCCGCACCTGGCCCAAGGCCATCGAACGCCGGCTGCGCTACATCCGCGACTTCGAGGTGCTGGATGTCGGCGGGCAGCGTCTGGCAGCGGCGACCTCCGCCTGGTTGGTCGTCGACGCCGAGACCCACCGCATCATGCGGCCCGACGCCGTCAACCTCACGTTGCCGGCGCTTGCCGACCGCGTGGGGTTGGACGAGCCGCTGGAACGGCTGAGCCTGGAGGAGATCGAGGACGGTCGCGGTGAGGAGCGGCTGCGCGTGCGCGCCGGCTACTCGGCGGTGGACATCCTGGGCCACGTCAACAACAGCCGCTACGTGGAATGGATCTGCGACGCCTTCCCGATGGCGATGTACAGGGAACGGCAGCTCGACCGGCTGCAGATCAACTACCTCCACGAAGTGCTACCCGATGAGGAGGTCGCCGTCGTGGTCGACACTGTGTCTCAAGAACCGGGGCTGTGGGCCGTGGCGGGGCTCAACCGGGCCAACGACACCCGCGCCTTCGAAGCGCTGGTGCGCTGGCGAGGCATGCAAAAAGTGGGCGAGCCGAGACTCGAACTCGGGACCTCACGGATGTGAACCGTGCGCTCTAGCCGACTGAGCTACTCACCCACTGACACTCCGCATTATAGCAGAACTCCCCAATCGCGCAAGGCTCCAAGTCGATCGCATTTCGTCTGCCGGTAGGTCGCAATGACCGCCGGCGAAGGCGCCGCCGCGGCCGAGTTCATAGTGCGCTTTCGGTGCTTCGGCCTAGGTACGGTCGTGCGTGCGGATACTTGACCGTCACCGAAAAGCCGTCTACACTGAGAGTGATCGAGGGCCCCAACCCGCATCGGGTAGATGCCGGGTACCCGAGCCGGTCCTGGGTCTGAGCCCGGACCGCATCCGTCGTGGCGGCACCCGCTCACCTCAGACGACGTTCGCACACGCCGCCGAGCGCCTGTCGCGCGCGAGCCATTCTCCTGCCGCGCTGCACGGCCCTGTCTCATCCTCCCTACGCCTAGTTCTGGGCAGAAAGCGAGCGTCTGATGGAACCCAAAGGCAAGCTGGTGATGCGGGGTGTCGTCCTGCTGGTGCTGTGCCTCAGTGCTCTGGGGGGCGTCACGCAACCCGTAAGTGCGGACACCTGTACCTGGGACGGCTGGGCAGGTACACCCGACTGGAACAATGCCGGTAACTGGACCTGCGGTCACGTGCCGACGCAGGACGACGACGTCATCATACCATCGGTTACAGGTCACGACCCGATAGCGGGATACCGGCACGAGACAGGCGAATGGTATATCGCCCACGCCAGGACGGTCACCATCGAGTCCGGCGGACGACTAGCTGTGGGGGGCTCCCTTTACCTGTGGGGGCTGAGCACGACGGGCCCGACTCTGTTGGTCCAAGAGGGCGGCGAGCTCGCCTCCCTTGCCGTCTCCATGGGCGGCGGCGTAACCATGGTAAGTCAGGGCGCCTCCCCCCCTCTGATACACAACCATGGCACGGTCACGGCCAACTACAGCCTATCGATCGGTGGCTACGGGAGCTTCGTCAACCAGGAGACCGGCACGATTGCCGTGAATCAGGCGGGGTACAGCGAGGTCAATCTCTCAATCTCGGTCGACTTCGACAACCTGGGCGAGTTCAACATCAACTCGGGGATCGCCCACGTGCGCAGGAGCGGAACGCACTCAGGTGAGTTCTGGGGTGAACCCGGTACCGTACTCAGTATCGGTGCATTGGCCGGGGCAAACACCTTCGGCCCCACATCCGACATCCGTGTACCAAGAACCTACTTCGCCGGCGGGACCACGAGGATCCAGGGTGTCTTTTGGCCGCCGGCGACCGGATCCAGGGCAGAGATCAACGGCACCGTCATCTTCGAGAACCTCACGGCCGCGTTTCTGCCGGAGCAGGTCGTGATTCGCGGGGGCGATTTGGTCCTGGAGCAGGGCGTGGCCACCTATACCATTGCTCAGTTGGCGCTTGACGACGGGACCCTGACCAACAACACCGACCTCACGGTCAGCACCAGCTTCAGCTGGAGATCCGGCTCGCTCTCGGGCACCGGAACGACGGAGATCGACCGGCTTGCCGCGCTGACCTACGCTGCCTCAGTGGAGGGCGTATCGACAACCAAGACACTCGACGGTCACCACCTGATCCAACAGGGGCCGACGGCGTGGAACAACGGGACGATCGTGTTGGCCAACGGCGCAGTCTTCGAGAACGGCGGCACCTTCGATGCCAACGCGACCACGACGATGCAGGGGACCGGCACCTTCGTCAACGACGGCAAGCTCCGCAAGTTCACCGCCGGCACGGCGACCACCATCGCCGTCCCCTTCGTCAACAACGGCGAAATCCAACGGATCGAGGGATCGCTGGTGTTCACCAATCTGCTGACCGCCAAGGACGGCGTGATCGATCTCGGTGGCGGCACGCTCAGCGCCGGCGATACGCTGACCGTGACCGAGGGCAGCAGCCTGATCGGCTCGGGGACGCTGGAGAGCAACCTGGTCAACAGTGGGACGGTGAGCCCGGGTGTTTCGCCCGGACGGATTACGGTCAACGGCGACTACACGCAGGAGGTCTCCGGGACTCTGGCGATAGAGCTCGGCGGCCTGATGACGGCAGCCGAGTATGATCAGCTGGTGGTCACGGGAACCGCGGCACTTGCAGGCCATCTGGACGTCTCGCTCATCGACGCCTTCGCCCCTTCCGCCGGCGACACCTTCACCATCACCACCTACACCGAGCGCACGGGCACGTTTGACACAGTGACCTGGCCCGCTGCGCCCGCAGGCGGCAGCTGGTACCTGGATTACGGAGCCGGCGGTGTCACACTCTATCTAGCGGAGCAGAGCAACGCCGGTACGATCAGCGGAATGATTATATGCACGGGCAGCCTTAGGGACTCTTCCCACGATGTGTTCGTGGATCTCTACGCCACGAACGTCACACCGCCCCCGAACCATACCCAACACACGACCTGCGGCGGCACCTACCTCTTCGACAGCCTGCCGGATAGCACCTACTACGTTGCCGCTTGGCTCGATCTCGATGATTCGGGCAGTGGCCCTCCCAGTGAGACTGAGCCGCAAGCTTGGTACGGCACGCCTGACCCTGTGACGATCGCCGACGGAGTAGCCCAGACCCGAATCGATGTGACCCTGGAAGGCAACGCCATCACCAGTCCCGACCACGCTGTGATCACCGTCGGCGACCCGGCGGTTTTCACCGTGACGGCAACCGGCAGTCCCTCTCCCACCATTAGTTTGATGGAGGGGCAGAGTGACGATCTCCCGAGTGGCATCAGCTTTGACCCGGGAATCGCTGAGGCAACCCTGTCAGGCATCGCAGACGCAAGGACGGAAGGCATCTACCTACTCGCCTTCAGTGCCGCCAATGGCGTTGCACCGGACGCCACGCAGATCTTTACGCTGACCGTCAGTGGTGAATCGCACCTCGTCTATCTGCCGCTGGTCACACACTGACTTCCGGGATGACGAAGGTTTTCATGGTACAATATCGTCAATATGAATGGAGGATATATGAAAAAACCTACCGGTTGGCTGACTCTGGCATTGGCTGCGGCCATGGCGATCGCCGGGCTGCTGTTGACGTGGGCGCCGGCGCGCGCCGACGTCTACGACTGCATCGGGTCCTCGCACCCCGCAACGGTCGACGACCTGCGGGTGCCGCAGAACCAGACCTGTACCCTCAACGGCACCCGCGTCGAGGGCAACATCACGGTCGAGTCCGGCGGCACGCTCCACGCCTACGCCGTCCGCGTCGACGGCAACGTCCAGTCCGACGGCGGCGCCGCCGTCCACATCTACCAGAACTCTCGCGTCGGCGGCAGCGTCCAGGCCGACAACGTCGGCCAGATCACCGTTCACCCGGGCACCTACGTGGGCGGCAGCGTCCAGATCAAGAGCTCAGGCAGCGCCTCGGTGACCGGCGTCGACGTCGACAGCGACATCCTCTTCGACGCCAACAGCCAGGCGCTCACCGCCGACAACAACATCGTCGGCGGGAACGTACAGGTCTTCCAAAACCTGGGCGGCGTCGCCATCACGAACAACACCATCGACGGCAACCTGCAGTGTAAGTCCAACGTACCGGCGCCGACCGGTTGGGCCAACGTCGTCCAGGGCTCGATGGAGGACCAGTGCGCCAACTTCGGCGTCCCCGGGCCCACTCCCACGCCCACCCCGACGCCCGGCATCACACCCACACCCACCCCAATCCCCACCCCGCCTCCCGATGACGACCTCTACATCTGTATCGATCCGGCGACCCACCCCGTCTCGGTCGACAACCTGCGCGTCCCGCAGGGCGCCACCTGCACCCTCAACGGGACCCACGTCGACGGCAACATCGAGGTCCGCAGCAACGCCACCCTCCACGCCTATCTCGTGCGCGTGCAGGGCAACATCCAGTCTGACGGCGGCGCCGCGATCCACGTCTACCATAACTCGCGCGTCGGCGGCAGCATCCAGGCCGACAACGTGGGCCAGGTCAGCGTGCACCCCGGCACCCTCGTCATCGGCAACGTCCAAATCAAGACCTCGGGCAGCGCCGCGATCACCGGGGTCGAGATCGATGGCGATCTGCAGTTCGACGCCAACCGCGAGGGCCTGGTCGCCGACCGCAACACGATCGAGGGCAATCTTCAGGCCTTCCAGAACACCGGGAAACTGCTCGTCACCGCCAACACGATCGACGGCAACCTGCAGTGCAAGGCCAACGCCCCGGCGCCGGTCGGCTGGTCCAACGTGGTCAACGGCAACCTCGAGGATCAGTGCGCGACCTTCGACGCCCCCCCGCCCACGACCTATCTCTGCGCCGATCCGCCGCCCCACCCGGGTTCGGTCCTCAACGTGCAGGTGCCGCAGAACGCCACCTGCACCCTCAACGGGACCCGCGTCGATGGCGACATCGAGCTCCAGAGCGGGGCCACGCTGCACGCATCCGCCGTCCACGTCCACGGCAGTGTGCTCGCCGACGGCAGCGCCACGGTCAACGTGAACCCCAGCTCACACATCAACGGCAGTGTGCGCGTCGAGCGCTCGACGAGCGCCGCCATCAGCGGCACCGTGATCGACCAGGATCTGGTCTTCAACGCCAACAC
>CAZYYC010000289.1:0-5306 GCA_964650935.1 uncultured Anaerolineales bacterium | reverse complement strand
GATCGAGGTGAATATCTCCTGCCCGAACGTGGCCGACGACTTCGGGACGCCGTTCGCGGCGAGCTGCCGGAGCGCCGCCGAGGTCACGGAGGCGGTTCGGCGTGCGGTGGGGGAGATTCCGGTTGCCGTCAAACTGGCGCCGAATGTCCCGGATCTGGGACGCATCGCGGCGGCGGTCGTCGAGGCTGGGGCCGACGCGATCACGGCGATCAATACGATGCCCGGCATGGTGATTGATGCGGAGGCGGGACGTCCGGTGCTGTCGAATCGCGTCGGGGGTATCTCCGGGCCTGCGCTCAAGCCGATCGCGCTCCGCTGTGTCGCCGAGATTGCCGCCGCCGTCGACGTGCCGATCATCGGTACCGGTGGCGTCACGACAGGGCGCGATGCTGCTGAGATGCTGATGGCGGGCGCGACGTTGATCGGCGTGGGGACGGCGGTCTGGTACCGGGGCGTCGAGGTCCTGGGGCAGATTGCAGTGGAGTTGGAGGCCTTCGCCTACGGCCTGGGCTTCGACGATGTCGAGGGCCTGCGCGGGTTGATTCAGCGGGCTGGGTGAAACGAGGAACCTATGTCGATGCATCAACGCTATGACGTGGTTGAGACACGCTCGCTCAATCACCGCACGAAGACTCTGATCCTCGATCGGGACCTGCCCGCTCAGCCGGGGCAGTTCGCTATGGTCTGGTTGCCGGGCGTGGACGAGCGCCCCTACAGCCTGGCTGGATCCTCCCCGCTGTCGCTGACGGTGGTGGCGGTCGGTCCGTTCAGCGAGGCGTTGTTCGCTCTGGAGGTCGGCGATCGGGTCTGGGTGCGAGGTCCCCTGGGCCAGGGATTCCGTCTGCCGGCGCCGCCTGCGGGCCGGCGGCTGCTGCTCGTAGGCGGCGGTTACGGTGTGGCGCCGCTTCTCTTTCTGACACGCGAGGCGGTGGCTGCGGGGTGTGAGGTGACCGCCGTCGTGGGCGCACGTCTTCGCGAGGACATACTTCTCGTTGATGACCTGAAATCCTTGGGCGCTCGGGTCCGCGTTACCACCGAGGATGGCAGCATGGGCATCGTGGGGACCGTCCTGCCCACGGTCGAGGCCCTGATGGCGGAGGAGCGACCGGATATTCTGTATGCGTGTGGGCCTGTCGGGATGTTGGAGGCCTTGGAGCGCGTTTCGATCGCCCACGCCCTGCCGCACCAGCTGTCGTGGGAAGCCCATATGCGTTGCGGGATCGGACTCTGCGGGTCGTGTGAGGTCCACGGTCGATCCGATGGTTGGTTGACCTGTCTTGATGGACCCGTAGCCGACAGTGAGATGCCGGCGCCCGGCTAGGCCGGTCGATCGTAGGGCCGGCAGCCGGGTGTGCAGCCGCCTGGCGATTGTGTGGGCTGCGATCCATGATACACTCTGACCTACCGTTGTCCAGCGACACGTAGGACGTGTGTATGTCAGACGCGATCTCACAGCCCATACCGTCCCGGATGCGCCTCCTGCGCACGAAGCTCTTCGTGCCTCAGGCGCATCCTGATCTTGTGCCACGGGACCGGCTGCTACGCCGGCTTGACGACGCGTGCCGCGCACGGCTGGTCCTGCTCTCCGCACCTGCCGGGTTTGGGAAGTCTACGCTGCTCAGCACGTGGATTCACCAGCGGCAGCTCCGTGTGGGCTGGGTCTCGCTTGATGCGCGAGATGATGATCCCTTCCGGTTCTGGTCGTACGTCGCTGCGGCGTTGGAGGATCTGTGGCCCGGTCGTTGGGAGACCGTGCGCACGATGCTGCAGTCACCCCAGCCGCCGCCCATCGAGGGGATCCTCATTGAGCTGCTCAATGTCCTCGCCGCCACGGAGGACCCGGCGGTCTTGGTCCTCGACGACTATCATGAGATCGCTGACGCAGCCATTCACGACGGGTTGTGTTTCCTGTTGGAGCATCTGCCTCAGCACATCTGCCTGATCCTCTCGGGACGCTCCGACCCCCCACTTCCGCTGGCGAAACTGCGGGCCCGCCGGCAGTTGGTGGAGCTTGGTGCGGCGGAGCTCCGCTTTACCCACGATGAGGCGGGGGACTTCCTGAATCGTGTCATGGGGCTGGCGCTGCAGACCGAGGATGTTGCCGCGTTGGCGACGCTGACCGAGGGCTGGGTCGCGGGCCTGCAGTTGGCGGCTCTATCCATCCAAGGGGTGCCCGACGTCGGTGCGTTCCTGGCGACGTTTTCCGGCGGACACCGCTATATCCTCGACTACCTCGCCCAAGAGATCCTGGCGCGTCAGCCGCCGGAACGGCGAGATTTCCTGCTCACGACCTCCATTCTGGAGCGGATGTGCGGGTCCTTGTGTGACGCCATCACGGGCCGAGAGGACGGTCAGGCCGTGCTGGCGGCGCTGGAGCGTGACAACCTCTTTGTAATGCCCCTCGATCGAGAACGGCGCTGGTACCGCTATCATCGTCTCTTCCGCGACTTCCTGCGTGTGCGGCTGGCGGAGGACTGCGACGCTGCCGCTGTCGCTGCGCTCCATCGCCAAGCAAGCGAGTGGTCTGTCGCCCACAACGACGTGTCGGAGGCGGTGGAGCACGCGCTGCAGGCAGAGGACTATGGCTGGGCCAAGGAGCTCATCGAGCGCGTCCTCTTGGATATGTTCGATCGTAGCGAGCTACGGACGCTCTTGGGTTGGCTGGGGAGGCTTCCCGACGCGTTGGTGAGCGAGGACCGCCATCTGAGCATGGCGATGGCGTGGGCGCTGTTGGCAACGGGAGGGCAGGACGCCGTTGAGCCGCATCTACAGGACGTGGAGCGGCTGATTGGGGCGCGGGCGACCCCATCCGATGCGGCTGCGGGGCTTTCGGTTGAGCAACGCGGCGCACTGGCTGAGATCTCGTGTGTGCGGGCGACGCTCTCCTTTAACCGTGCGGATCTGACGCATGTCGTCGCCGAAAGTGAGCAGGCGCTGGCCTATCTGGGCGATGACGTGCAGCGGGGTACCTTCAATCATCGCTTGGCCGTTCAGGGCATCTCTGCCTTCAACTTGGCGCTCGCTAAGGAGTTCGGGGGTGAGATGGAGGCGGCACTGGCGCGGTTCGATGAGGCCATCGGCCTGCTGCGTGCCGACGAGAACCACCATCAGCTGCCGCTGGCGATCAGCCATCTGGCTCAGCTTACCGTGTTGCAGGGGCGGCTGCGGAAGGCTGCGACCATCTACCGAGAGGCGCTGCGTGAGGTCGAGCGGCACGGCGTCCCTTCTCCTTTGTCGGGGTTGGCCTACGTGGGTCTGGGAACGCTGCTCTATCAGTGGAATGAGCTGGATCGCGCTGCCGAGTACCTTCAGCGAGGGCTTGACCTGGGCAAGACATGGTCCCACTGGGAGATCCTGCTCGGGGGCTACGTCGGCTTGGCGTGTATCGATTTGGCGCGTGGGGCCCCAGACCAGGCTCTGGAGCGGCTGAACACGCTGATGGAGACCTCGCAGCTGTTCAAGATGCAGTGGGCCGTGCCCTCGATCGAAGCCTATCGAGCCCTGATCGCGGTACGGGCCGGGGATGTGGAGACGGCTGCCGCCTGGGCCGCGGCGTTCGAGTTGCCGGAGGAGAGCGAGATCCCCTCAGCCATGGAGCCCTATGTGCTGATTCAGGCACGGGTCCTGCTCGCGCAAGGATCTGCAGCGCAGGCGCGAAGCCGGCTGTCGCGGCTGCTCGTGGACGCGGATCGCAGCGGACGAGCCGACCGCGTCATCGAGGCGCTGACGCTGGAAGCCGTGGCTCTCTATGCCCTGGGTGAGGAGGACGCGGCGTTGACCTCGCTCGCCCGGGCACTGGCCCTCGGTGAGCCGGAGGGTTACGTGCGCGTGTTCCTCGATGAAGGCGCTCCGATCCACGCAATGCTCCTCACCTTGGCGCCGCGCGTTGCGTATGCCGCGCGTCTGCCGGACCTTGCCGGCGCGAGGCCTACCGGTGACGGCGCACCCGCAGACGATGACGCGGCTTCTGGGGCGCCCGCTGCGCAGCCGTCGTCGAATCTGTTTGAAGCACTGACGGACCGAGAGCTCGAGGTCGTCCAGCTGATGGCCGAGGGATTGACGAATCAAGCCATCGCGGATCGTCTCTTCGTCTCGATCAACACCGTGAAGACGCACGCCAAGCACATCTACGAGAAGCTGAGCGTGCGCAGCCGCGCGCAGGCCGCACTGCGCGCGGTCGAGCTCGGCCTGCTGTAGGCCGTCCGACCCTCTTCAATTCACCGACTCAGCCCCTCCCTACCTCCCTGTCACCCGTCCGGGTGATGGGAGATGTGAGCGCCTACCTCCCGGATGGGGTGCGGATCACCCGCACGGTTCACCCACCTTAGTGATGACCTGTGCCCTCCGTGTCGCTATACTGGATGCAGGTGAGACAAGGAGGGAAGGTTGATGGCAGATCAAGCGATTCAGGTCAAGGACTTTCGGAAGTTGTATGGTGACTTCGTCGCCGTAGACGGGATCAGTTTCAGCGTCGAGATCGGGGAGATCTTTGGATTGCTGGGGCCGAACGGTGCGGGTAAGACGAGCACGCTGGAGTGCCTCGAAGGGCTGCGGGAACCGACGGCGGGCAGCCTCGATGTCCTCGGCCTCGATCCGAGTCGGGACGGGCGCAAACTGCGTAACATCGTCGGTGTCCAGTTACAGACGTCGGGGCTGCCGGCCAATATGAGCGTGGCTGAGGCCATGAGGTTCTTCTGCGCCTACCACGGCGTGGCGCCGCGCTATGACCTCCTCGATCGGCTCGGTCTGGCGGCTAAGCACGACGCGCGATACGCGGACCTGTCGACGGGGCTCCAGCGCCGGCTGGCGCTGGCGCTCGCTGTAGCTCACCAGCCGCAGGTGCTCTTCCTGGACGAGCCCACGGCGGGGCTCGATGTTGAGTCGCGCGCCGAGCTGCATGCGCTGATCCAGGAGCTGCAGGCGCAGGGCACGACGATCATCCTGGCGACCCACGACATGGCGGAGGCGGAGAAGATGGCCGATCGGGTGGCGATCCTGCTTCGGGGACGCCTGGTCGCCACGGGGACGCCCCGCGAGCTCACGGCGACCGGTGAGGGGTTCACGAAGGTATCGGTCCGGACTGAGCAGTCGCTGCTGTCCTCCAACGGGACGATGTTCCCGGCGGTGCATCAGCGCAGTGTCATGGATGACTACACCGTCTACTATAGCCGTGACCCCGGTCCGACGGTCAGCGCGATTCTCGGCTATCTGAGCGAGCGCAATGACAAGCTGATCGACCTGCGGGTCGAGCGCCCCTCGTTGGAGGAGCGTTTCTTGGAGATCACGGCGCTGGGCCAGACCAGCGC
>CAZYYC010000288.1:0-5338 GCA_964650935.1 uncultured Anaerolineales bacterium | reverse complement strand
CGGTGGAGCGTACCGTGATCGCCGGCAGCGGCGCTTCGGCCTTGGGGTGGTTGGCTGAGACGAGTTTGGATCACATCAAGGAGATCCGGTCCGGACCCTATCCGGTCGCAGACACGACTGTGGAGAGCGAGGCTGCAGTCGCCTTTACCTCGGGAAGTACCGGTGTTCCCAAAGGCGTGGTCTATCTGCACGGCATGCTGAAGGCCCAGGTGGAGCTGTTGCGGGACACGATCGGTATCCGACCCGGCGAGGTCGACCTGGCGCTGCTCTATATATTCGCCCTGTTCAATCCGGCGCTGGGCGTTACGACGATCATCCCGGACATGGATCCCACGAAGTCGGCGGAGATCAACCCCAGCTACGTGGTCGAGGCGATCCGGACATTCGGCGTCACCAACGCTTTCGGATCGCCTACCATCTGGAGACGGGTGGCCCCCTACTGCGTTGAGCGGGACATCAAACTGCCCTCGCTGAAGCGGGTGCTGATGGCCGGCGCACCGGTGCCGCCCGATCTGATCGGATTGATGCAGAGAGAGGTGTTGAGCGAGGAAGCCGACATCCTCACCCCGTTCGGGGCAACGGAGGCGATGCCGCTGACGTGGATGACGGGGCGGGAGATCATCGCCGAGACCGCGTCGATGACGGAAGCCGGACACGGCATGTGCGTGGGTACACCGTTGCCGGGAATCACGGTCAAGACGATCGTGATGACCGATGGGGTTATCAAGGATTGGGACGAGCACTTGGAGCTACCGCCGGGCGAGATCGGTGAGATTGCCGTGAAAGGGCCGGTCGTTACGCACACTTACCTCAACCGACCCGATGAGACGGCCCACGCTAAGATCCGCGAGGGCGATGAGATCTGGCACCGCATGGGCGATCTGGGGATCTTCGACGAACAGGGGCGGCTGTGGTTCTGTGGTCGCAAGGCTCACCGGGTCACCACGGCACAGGGCACGTATTATCCTGTGATGTGCGAGACGATCTTCAACCAGCATCCGGGTGTGAAGCGCACAGCCGTGGTCGGTGTGGGGCCCGAAGAGAACCAGCTGCCGATCCTGGTCGTGGAGCCCTTGGCGGAGGCTGTGCCGACCACGCTGTCGGACCGCCGGCGCTTCACCTTGGAGCTGCTGGCATTGGGCGCCGTCCACGAGCACACGCGTGGGATCGAGCATGTACTCTTCTACCCCGCCATCTTCCCGACCGATGTGCGCCACAATGTGAAGATTCAGCGGGAGAAACTTGCCGTCTGGGCTGCCGCGCAGATTCGTGGGACAGCAACGGCTAAGGGCTCGTCGCGTCGCCCCGGCCTCGCTCCGGATGGATCTCCGCGTCGGGTGGGAGATCTGCTCAAATTGGCTGGGGTGGTCGCCGGTCTGGGTATCGCCTTTTGGATGCTGCTGAGGCGACCCTCGCGGGAGGAGTAGCTATGGCTTGTTCAGTCCAGGGAAAGGTGCACAACGATGACCGTTGATCGCACAGAACAGGTCCTCACGGCTGTCCGGCGGTTGCTGGAACAGGGTAGCATCGATGAGGTTGTGATTTTCATCGAGGCTCTATTACCGGCAGACCAAGCAGAGGTCTTCCTTGAGTTGCCTGACAGCGTTCAGGAGCAGCTCATGGGTGAGATCGAGGTGCAGGACGCCGCCGACATCCTTGAGGAGCTCTCGGACGACGATGCGGCCGAACTTGCCGAGTCGCTCGATCTCTCGGTGCTCGTGCGCGTCCTGGATGAGATGGAGCCCGATGAAGCAGCGGATCTGCTGGGAGACATCGATCCGGAGCTCAGGCAACAGGCCTTGGGGCGGATGGAGTCGCCGGATCAGGTGACCGCCCTGCTGCGTTACCCGGACGACAGTGCGGGTGGCTTGATGACCTCCGTCTATCACAGTTATCCTGCTGACGCTCAGATCGGCCAGGTCTTCCGTGAGATCCGCCGACAGCCCAGTCCTGATGAAGAGGTCCCCTACGTCTATGCCGTCGATGCTCAGGGGCGTCTGACCGGAATCGCGCGGCTTGCCGATCTGATCCGCGCACATCCGGAACAACCGCTGAGCGCGATCGCGAAGAGGGAGATTGTCTCCATCCGCGCGGATGAGGATCAGGAGGTCGCTGCACGCCTTCTCGAGCGCTATGACCTGATGGCGCTGCCGGTTCTGGACCGAGACCAACGCCTGGTGGGTGTCATCACCGCAGACGACGCGATGGCTGCCCTGGATGAGGAGACCACCGAGGATATCTACCGAAGCGTGGGTATCTTCTCGGGCGGAGAGCAAGCCGCATCGAAGAGTGATCTTCTGGTGCGCGGGCCGGTGTGGCACGCCTGGGCGCGGCGCGTGCCCTTCCTGATGATCAGTATGGTCGGCGGCATGCTCGCGGGCGGCGTCATGGGCCTCTTCGAAGAGGCCCTCGAGGTCGTGGTGGCATTGGCCTTCTTCGTGCCTGTGGTGATGGATATGGGCGGCAACGCTGGGGTACAATCAGCGGCCATCTTCATCCGGGGACAAGTCCTGGGACAGGTGGACACGCGGCAGTTCATGAAGCACTTCTTGCGTGAGCTGACCGTCGGCTTGGGTATGGGGGTCATGTTGGGCCTGCTGGCGGGACTGATAGCCGGGATATGGCAAGGCCTTCCGGCTATCGGGTGGGTCGTCGGGCTCTCGCTGATCTGCACGATGACGCTGGCAACGTCGCTGGGGTACCTCATCCCCTTTATCCTGCTCAAGCTGGGAGCCGATCCGGCGGTGGGGTCTGACCCGATCATCACGACGATCAAGGACATCACCGGCCTCTTCATCTATTTCACGATTGCCTCGCTCATCTTGCTCTAGGGATGCCTGAGTGATGGCAGAGGGCACAAGCCGGGCTCTAGTCACCGGGGGAGGTGGTTTCCTCGGACGCTATATCGTGGAGCAGTTGCTCGCACGAGGTGAGCGGGTGAGGGTGTTCACCCGAGGTGACTATCCTGAGCTGACGGCGTTAGGCGTCGAACTGATCCGCGGTGACCTTCGAGACCATGACGCCGTGATCGCGGCGTGCCATGGGGTCGACGTCGTCTACCATGTCGCTGCCAAGGCGGGGCTCTGGGGGCCGTGGGACGACTTCTACCAGGTCAACGTCGCGGGCACCGACCATGTGATCGCTGCTTGCAGGGCCAAGGGCGTGCCCAAGCTCGTCTACACCAGCTCGCCGAGCGTCATCTTCGACGGCAGCGACCAGGAGGGCGTGGATGAACGGGTGCCCTATCCTGATCACTATGAGAGTCCCTATCCGGAGACCAAGGCGCTGGCTGAGCAACTGGTGATCGCTGCCAACCGTGAAGGGCTGTGGACAACATCGCTGCGCCCACATCTCGTCTTCGGTCCTCGCGACAACCACCTGCTACCTTCATTGATCGAACGCGCCAGACAGGGCCGGGTGCCCCAGGTCGGGGACGGCACCAATAGGGTGGACCTGACCTACGTCGAGGATGCCGCGAGGGCTCACCTGTTGGCTGCCGACGCCCTCGGGCCTGACTCACCGGTAGCGGGCAGCGTCTACTTCATCAGCCAGGACGATCCGGTTGTGCTCTGGTCTTGGATCAGTGAGTTCCTCGCGCTACTCGATCTGCCGCCCATCCGGCTCAAGGTGTCGCTGGGCCTTGCCCGTGGTGCAGGCGCAGCGATGGCCGGACTCTACCGCGCGCTTAGGCTTCGCGGTGAGCCACCGCTGACGCCCTTCCTGGCGAGCGAGTTGGCTCAGAGCCACTACTATGACATCTCAGCCGCGAAGCGTGATTTCGGCTATCGACCCCTCACCACGATGGCGGAGGCGACAGAGCGGACGCTGCAGTGGATTCGTGACGCAGGGGCAAGGGGTACGTCCTAGAGAATGCCTTTCTTCCTATTCCGTGTTTCTAAAGCGCCCGTTCCAGGATCTTGGCCAGCTCTGCGTCGGTGAGGCGGATAGGATTGCCCCTCATACTGCTGGAGCGTTGGGTCTTCTCGATGATCTCGGAGAAGTGATCCTGGGTCACGCCGTAGGTCGCGAGGCCGGGGATGCCCAGCGTCTCACAGAGATCTGCTACCCAGTCGACGCCATCGGACGCATCGGCGTTGAAGTCGCCGGTGAGGATCGCGGCGATCTCATCGTAACGCGCTAACCCGGGGTTCTCAGGCGCGCGTGCCGCTAGAGCCGCGACATTCGCCTCCATCACGTAGGGTAGCAACCGACCGCAGATCGCGCCGTGAGGCGCATCGTACATGCCCCCCAAAACGCCGGCAAAGCCGTGTACTGCGCCGAGTTTCGCATTCGCGAGGGCGAGACCGCCCAGGAGGCTGACGAGGGCCATGTCCTCCCTTGCGGCGGTGTCTTGACCATCCTCAAAGGCGCGCAGCAGCGACTCCGACGCACGCCATAGCCCTTCCCGGCAGAACGTATCGGTCATCGGGTTGGATAGGGGGGTCACGTAGGGCTCCAGAACCTGCGTGAAGGCATCGAGTCCGGTGGCTGCGGTGATCTGTGGCGGCACAGAGTGAGTGAGTTCGGGATCGACGATGGCGACCTGGGGCAGGATCAAGGCGCTGCGCAGACTCACCTTGACGCGATGCTCGGGCGAAGCCAGGACTGCATTGGCGGTGACCTCGGTGCCGGTACCTGCTGTGGTCGGAATGGCGATGCAGGGTGCGGAGCGCTGAGTGAGCGGTTGTCCGCGCCCGATCACCTCAAGGTAATCGAGCGGCACACCGCCGTTGGTCAGGAGGGCCGCAATCGCCTTCCCGGCGTCGATGACGCTGCCGCCGCCGATCGCAACGACGATATCGCAGCCTGCCTCTCGCGCTTGGGTGACGCCCTTGCGTACCAGCTCGGTTGTCGGTTCGTGGGGCACGGCAAAGGTTAGCGTCGGCATCCTGGCCTTGCTGAGGGCTGTCAGAACCGGGTCGGCACGCTGGGCATCTCGTCCGGTGACGACCAGCGCCTGCATTCCTCCGGCGACGACCTCTCCCACCTGATTGACTGTACCGGGCCCGAAGATGATCCGATTCGATGTGGCGAACTCAAAGCGCATCGGTTTCCCCCTCACTCAGTTGCCTGCACAGCTGACATTATACCTGGCGGCAGACACTCCGCAAAGATCAACTACATCAGGCGATCATGGAACCGCAAGAGACGAGTTGCTCTCACGTAGAAGCCGGTCAGGGGATGCTGATGCGTGTGTATGGGCTGAAGGCCAAGGCGGCGCAGCGGTTCCGGGCGACGACCCGGCGCAATCGGGCCCATCCCGTCGCCCCAAACCTGCTGCGACGCAACTTCACGGCCGACCGCCCCAATCAGATCTGGCTGGCGGATATCACCTACA
>CAZYYC010000287.1:0-5339 GCA_964650935.1 uncultured Anaerolineales bacterium | reverse complement strand
GCGCCGCGTGCTCCAGCGAGTCCACAGCCTGCTGTGCCTCATCCCTGAGGCGCGCCGCCTCGGCGTTCTGAGGGTCGAGGCGGACGATCTGGCCCGAGATATCGAGGAGTTTTCGCCAATCAGCGGGATCCTGCGTGCTATAGGCGGTGGTCCGCAGCTCCTGTGCCTCGTTGAGCAGCTCTTCGGCGCGTAGCGGGCCACCCAGCTGCAGGTACTTGGTCAGGGTGATCAGCGCTACGACCAGGACCAGGCCCAGGACCACAGCCCCCATAACAGAGCGCTTCTCCTCGGGTGGGGTGCGCAGCTTCGTCTTCTGTGAGTCCTCGACTTTACCAGGCAGCAGGGTGCGCAGCGCCTGTCTGAGGCGAGCGCGTTCTGCCGTCGTCGAACGTTCAGTGATCTTCAGCTGGCGAATCCGTCGTCGCTCCTGCCATCTCAGGCGCATGCCCTCGATCCACGCTCCGACCGGTGGTGGCGAGATGTTGATCTCGGGGAGGCTGAGTCGCGGCCCCTCCTCGACGGTGTCGGCGGCTGCGGCCTCCGTGCGGTGCTCCGCAATGGGCGTCGTGGTCGCCGGCGCCGGAGTTACGGTGACGCGGGCCTCGTCGGAAGGGGAGGGTGCTGTTGGGGCCTCCGTGGGCTTGGAGATGGGTGTGAGCGAAGCCGGCTGGATCGTGGCCGGGGGCGTGGTGCGTTGTTGTGACATAGCGCGCGACTGTGTCCAGGGCGCCGGCCTCGCCACGGGCGACGCCTGGGCGCTGATCAGCACGATACTGCCCGAGGCCCGCTGGTTGCCGAATTCCCGACTCAGGTGGCTGGAGACCAGTTCGAGCTTCGACGTCGTGCGCTGGTGGTGCAGCGACAGGGCCTGTTCCCACGCCTCTCGTGCTTGCGTCTCGGCGATTTGGGTCGTCGCGAGACAGGCGATGCTGCCGGGGCTCATCAGCGTGTAACTGATATTGATGACAGGTGGGACCGTGGCGCCCAAGGGGATCAGCAAGCGGTCTCGCCGCGGAAAGAGCTCGATTAACTCCTTGCTTGTGCGACCCGTTTCCACACCAGGCGGGTGCGCGATGTAAGCGTAGGGAGCTCCAATCTGCCCCAGGAACAGCTCATCACCGGAGAAGACGGCACAGGTTAGGTTCCCCGCACATTTGTTGCCCGAGGGGGCCATCTGATTGAAGGCGATCAGGTGGCGGTTGGCTGTAACCAGGGCGCGACGTAAGCGTGCGACGATACTGCCCGATGACGCCCAGTAGGTCTTGACGACCAGTGTGCGGATCTCGCGGCTCCGGTAGGGCAGCTGTGGCGTGAGATCGACGAGCACCGCGATCTGGCTCCCCACATCTGTCAGGGCGTTAGCCTGGGCTGCCGCAACCGTTGCGTCCGGAGAGGGATGCCGGCTGCGGGCCCCATCCTCAAAGCGCAAGATCTCAGTTTGATACTGCATAGCCCCCCTTGATGTGCATCAAGTTTATGGCAGCGTCATGGTTCTGTCAAGGTCAACCCGCGCTACGTACGCGATCTCAGTTGTTCCTCCAAGGCTCCGAAATCCACTCGTGCGGTCAGGTCAACAGAGAGCGGGGTGACGGACACATGATGCGCGTGGTGCAGGCACCAGATGTCCGATCCGATCTCGGCCCTCTCGGGGTGGTCCATCACGCGATAGCCTGCCTGCTCCTCGCCCGGCGTGTCCGATCGGGCGAGGGGGACAAAGTAGCGCTGACGCGCGAGGCGGGTCAGTTGCCAGGGCGTGTCGGGCGTGGCATTTCGCGGCAGATTTATGGACAGGACGTCGGCATCAAAGGGGAGCGCCCGCTCTAGGAGCAATTCGGAAAAGCGCTGGGTGTACGCTTTCGCTGCAGCATAGTCCTCGGTGGCATCGCCGGTGAGGTGGTTCTCCACCGGCATCTCCACCGATACCGCCAGGGCGGGAATGCCAAAGGCGGCGGCTTCCAGAGCTGCGCCGATAGTGCCGGAGATGGTGATGTCGATGCTGATGTTCTCGCCGAAGTTGATGCCCGATACCACCAGGTCGGGCCGGCGATCTGCCAGTCCCATCATCGCGTAGATGACGCAGAGCGCCGGTGTCGCGTCAATCTCATAGGCCCCGTAGCGCTCGCCGGCAAGCTCGAGGACGGTCTCTTTCACATCACCACTGACGGAGGATGGCATCGACCGCCCGGACCCCGACCATTGCCGGTTAGGGGCGACGATCAGGATCTCGCCGAGTTGGCTGACGGCTTGAACCGCGGCGCACAGGCCTGCGGATCGAATACCGTCATCGTTGGTGATCAGAATCAGTGGCTTTCCCAAGGGCCGCCTCCGTGGCGTCTAGCTGCATGCTGGTGTTGATAGGCGTGGAGCCAAAGATAGCATGCAACGCCACGGAGGCAAGCAACACCCAGGGGGCCGTGCTAACGAGAGTAAAACTCGACCACCAGTTGCTCATCGATGGGCTCGGGAATGTCCTGACGCTCCGGCGCGCGGACGATGGCCCCCTCAGGGCCGTCCCGGTTCAGCCATTCCGGGATGGGCGGGGGTGCCTCCATGAGCTCCTGAACCTCGGGGATCTTTTGCGTTTTTGGTTGTAGGGCGAGACGTTGGGCCGGGGCCACCAGATACGAGGGGATGTTGACCCGCTTGCCGTCCACGAGGATATGCCCATGGGAGACAAATTGCCGTGCCTGAGGGCGGGTGCGCGCCCACCCCATGCGGAAGACTACGTTGTCGAGCCTCCGCTCCAGCAAGCTCAGCAGTGCTTGCCCCGTCAGATCCTGCGACTTCTGCGCCATGCGGTAGAAGCGACGGAACTGCCGTTCGCGCAGGCCATAGGCACGCTTAACTCTCTGCTTTTCCCTGAGCTGCCGGTCGTAGTCCCCCCTTCGCCGGCGGCTGTAAGCCGCGGCACGACCGTGTTCGCCGGGAGGTTGATCAAGACGACGTTGTAGGCTCTCCCCGCCGTTGCCGAAGAGATCGACGCCCTCGCGCCGCGATAGCTTGTTTTTTGGTCCTGTATAGCGTCCCATGGTTACGGATAGTCCCTTCCTTTCCAGGCCGGTTGGCCTCGTTACGGAGGGGAGTATACCGCAAGTTCGCCTATTTTGCAAGACATTTGTATTCCAAATTGGACTGGTTCACCCGCGACTCAGCGTCGGCGCGTGACCATCCTCGTAATCCTCGCTCAGGGCGGCGACAAACATCAGAGAGGACAGTCGGTTGACATAGGCAAGGCTGTCCTCCCCGAGACCGGGCTCGAGTCTGAAAAAAGCGACGAGCCGTCGTTCGGCTCGTCGCACAATGGTGCGCGCCATATGAAAAGCTGCGCTGGAGACGGAGTCCCCCGGCAGGACGAAATCCTTCAGAGGCGGGAGTTGACGTTCAATCCCCGCGATCAGCGCCTCCAGCCACGCGACATCCTCCCCCGAAAGGCTCGGGTAGGTGCTGCGCTTCTCGGGCGTCGCAGAAAGGTGCGAGAGAAGCCGATAGAGGTGGCGTTGGACGGTGAGCAGTTCCTCCTGCAGCATCGGCGATTGGGCGTGGGCACGTGCGACACCGATAGCCGCCGTCGCCTCATCGAGCGCCCCGACCACCTCGATGAGGGCGCTGTCCTTGCCAACCCGTCGGCTCTCGCCCAGGCGCGTGGTTGTGCCGCGATCCCCCTTGCCGGTATAGAAGCCGGATTCGTCCATAGGATCCCGTCCTAGCGATCTTCCATACCGATCAACTGTACGTAGTTGGCGCGCTCGAAAGCCGCCGGATTGGGGCTCTCCTTGTGGCTCAGGATCCCCTTGATCTCATCGAGGGTTGCGTACTCGTGTCGTTCCAGCCATTGATCCACGCCATCGACCAGAGCCGTTAGGCTGCCGATGCCCTCCTGCAGCAGAACCGAGCAGACGTTGGCGATATCCGCGCCCGCCATCACCGCCTTGATAACGTCCTCAGCGGTGTGAATGCCCGAGGTCAACGCCAGCGATGCCTGGACCTGCCCATAGAGGATGCCGATCCAGCGCAGTGGCACCTGTATCTCAGCTGAGGTGCTCAAGACTAAACTGCGGCGTGGGGTGAGGGCCTCGATGTCCAGGTCCGGCTGGTAGAAGCGGTTGAAGAGGACCAAGCCGTCCGCACCACTGCGACTCAGCACGGTGGCGATGTGAGGGATCGAGCTGAAGAAGGGGCTTAGCTTCATGGCTACCGGAATCGAGACCTGTTCCTTGACGTTGCGCAGGACGTTGAAGTAGAGGGCCTCAACTTGTGAGCCGGTCAGGCGGTGGGAGGTCGGAATGTAGTAGACGTTAAGCTCGATCGCATCGGCGCCGGCTTCCTCAAAGAGGCGTGCGTACCGCGTCCAGCCTCCCTCACTGTAGCCGTTGAGGCTGGCGATGACCGGAATGTCGACGGCGCGCTTCGCGTCCCGGATGAGGTCCAGGTACGCCACCTCGTCGCGGCGGAAGAACTCAGGCTCCGGAAAGAAGTCGGTCATCTCGGCGTAACGGTTTTTCTGATCCTCCAGGATGTAGTCCGTCAGAAGCGCCTCGCGATCGATCTGTTCTTCGAAGAGCGAATAGAGTGTAATGGCTGCTGCGCCGGCCTCCGCCATCTTCTTGATGTTATCCAGGCTCCGTGAGAGGGGCGATGCGGAAGGGACGATCGGGTTCTTAAGCTTCAGGCCCATATAGTGCGTGGTTAGGTTGCTCATATTTGCCTCCTTGCTAGACGCATCGTGCTTAGGGGATATTTTTAATGATATGATAATCTATATCTGCCAAAATAGCAAGCGGTTGACCCGTGACGAGAACCCGGCATAATGCCGATATGGCTAAGGTTCGACGTGTCGGGTGGCTTGGTGTGCTTCTCTTTCTCTGTTTGGGATGTACTCAACAGGGGGGCTCTTTCGGTTTTCTGTCCGCATCCGCGACCCCTACCGCGACGGTCAGCCCCACGCCGACCGCTACGGCAACGCTGACCCCCACTCCGACATCCACGCCGACGCCCACCCCAACGCCGACACCTATGCCGGTCGCGCTGCTTGGCGACGCCCAGCATGCCTATCACAACGGCGATTGGGTGGGGGCTGCTGATGCCTTTGTGCGCTTGATCGCTCATCCTTCAGCAACCGAGGACGAGCGCGTTCAGGCGACGCTGGGTCTGGCGCAGACCTATACCGCGAGCGGTGCCTACCACGAGACGGTAGCTCTGCTTGAGGGTTTTCTCGCCGGATCTGCTCACGCCGATGTCCCGACAGACGCGCTCTCTCTGGTGGCGACGGATGCCCATCTGTTGATGGCTGATGCCCTGCGGCTCAATGACTCGCCCATCGCCGCCGTGGAGCACTATTC
>CAZYYC010000286.1:0-5398 GCA_964650935.1 uncultured Anaerolineales bacterium | reverse complement strand
GCTATCCGACCCACATGACCGCATGTGGGGCGGGAAGCCGTCCCGCCCGAGCCCCCACCGTTGCCCCGCGCCGCCAAATCAGGTAGACTTCCCCCTACAGCCCAACCGGGCCGAAAGGAGACACCCATGAAGCGCAGGGACTTCTGCATCCGCTTGCTCAAAGCCGGCAGCGCCGTCGCGCTCGCCCCCCTGGTCCAGGCCTGCACCCCGGCAGAGCCCGAGGCGCCCACGCCCACCGCCACATCGACCCCTGCCCCCACGCCGACCGCCTCTCCCTCGCCCACCGCCACCCAGCCGCCCTCACCCACCGGCACGGCCACCGTCGCAGCCTCGCCCACCCCCACACCGACCGCCCAACCGCTTGGGCGCGTCGCCCAACCGCTTGGGCGCGTCGACCAGTCTGCTGGGCGCGTCGCCCTCGTACGCACACGCGACCGCGTCGCCGGTATGCGCCGGGCCGTCGAGCTCCTGGGCATCCGCCCCGCCGCCGGCAAGCACGTGCTCCTCAAGCCCAACCTCAACAGCGCCGACCCGCCGCCCGGCTCCACCGACACCGCGATGCTGCGCGAGCTCCTGGTCCTCCTCAACGACATGGGCGCCTCCGCGATCACCCTCGCCGATCGCAGCGGCATGGGCAACACCACCGCCGTCATGCAGGCCAAGGGCCTGCCCGACCTCGCCGAGGAGCTCGGGCTCGACCTCATCGCGCTCGACACCCTGCCCGAGACCGACTTCACGCTCATCACCGACGCCGACTTCCACTGGCCCCAGGGCTTCGCCGTGCCGCGGCTCCTGCTCGAGGCCGAGTGCGTCATCCAGACCTGCTGCCTCAAGACCCACCGCTACGGCGGCCATTTCACGATGTCGCTCAAGAACTCCGTCGGCCTGGTGCCCGGCACGCCCTCCGGCGCCGCCTACGTCGGCAGCCACAACTACATGCGCGACCTGCACGACTCCCCCCACCAGCGGCTCATGATCGCCGAGATCAACGCCGCCTACCGGCCCGACCTCATCGTCATGGACGGCGTCGAGGCCTTCGTCCAGGGCGGGCCGGCGACCGGCACCCGCGCCCCCACCGAGGTCATGCTCGCGAGCACCGACCGCATCGCCATCGACGCCGTCGGCGTCGCGCTCCTGCGCATGCACGGCACCACCCCCGAGGTCAGCCGCGGACGCATCTTCGAGCAGGAGCAGATCGCCCGCGCCGTCGAGCTGGGCCTCGGCATCGACGCCCCCGACAAGATCGAGCTCATCACCGCCGACCCCCAAAGCGCCGCCTACGCCGACGACATCCGCCGAACCCTCACCGCCTAGCCCCCCTCAATTTCCCAGAAACTCATCATCCTAACCCCTTGCCCCGCCCGCACTTTGCGGCACAATCCATCCACCGGCGTGGATCGCGCCACGCCCACACCCGAGAGGAAGGGACACGTATGGACAAGAACACCGCCCCATCGTCCATCGACGACTACATCGCCGGCTTCCCGCCCGAAATCCGGGACATCCTCACGCGCATCCGGGCCGTCATCCGCGAAGCGGCCCCCGACGCCACGGAGGCGATCAAGTACCGGATGCCCACCTTCGTCCTGCACGGCAACCTGGTCCACTTCGCCGCCTACAAAGCCCACATCGGGCTCTACCCCACGCCGACGGGCATCGAGGCCTTCGGCGACGAGCTCGCCCCCTATGTCGGGGGCAAGGGCTCGGTCAGATTCCCCCTCGATCAACCCATCCCCTACGACCTCATCCGCAGGATCGCAACCTTCAGGGTCCGGGAGAACCTGGCCCGCGCCGCGGAGAAGGGTCGCTAACAAGGAGTCCACACCATGACTAAGCAACAACGCATCGTCCCATGTCTCTGGTTCGACCGGGACGCCGAGCCGGCCGCCGCGTTCTACACCTCGCTCTTCCCCAACGCGCGCATCGGCCACGTGACGCGCTACGGCACCGAGGGCCAGGAGATCACGGGCCAGGCGCCCGGCTCCGTGATGACCGTCGAGTTCGAGCTCGCCGGCTACGGCTTCACCGCGCTCAACGGCGGACCCGAGTTCGCCTTCACCCCCGCCATCTCCTTCTACGTTACCTGCGCCACGCCGGCGGAGGTCGACGCCCTCTGGGCGCCGCTCGCCGACGGAGGCCGGGCCCTGATGGAGCTGGGCACCTACGACTGGAGCCCCCGCTACGGCTGGGTGCGCGACCGCTACGGCGTCACCTGGCAGCTCACCGTCGGCGACGCCCCCCAACCCGTCATCCCCGCGCTCCTCTTCGTCGGCGACCAACACGGCCGGGCCGAGGAGGCCATGCGCCTCTACACCGACCTCTTCCCCGGCTCGACCATCGACGCCGTGGCGCGCCACGGCCCCGGCGAGGGCGACGTCGAGGGCACTATCAAGTACGGTCAGTTCTCGCTGGGCGGCGAGACCTTCATCGCCATGGACGGCGGCCTCGACCACGACTTCACCTTCAACGAGGCCATCTCCTTCGAGGTCACCTGCACCACCCAGGCCCAGATCGACCACCTCTGGGAGCACCTCACCGCCGGCGGTGAGGAACAGCCCTGCGGCTGGCTCAAGGACCGCTTTGGCGTCGCCTGGCAAATCGAGCCCCTCGTCCTCCAGACCTACCTCAACGACCCCGACCCCGAGCGCACCGCCCGCGTCATGCGCGCCTTCCTCCAAATGACCAAAGTCGACATCCCCACCCTAACCCGCGCCTACGAAGCCGACACCACCTAAGCGCGCCCCTCCCGCGACCCCGCCCAAGGCCGTTCTCTCCCGCCCAAACCAGTTCTGCGACCCCGCTCAAAGCCGTTCTGGCGGCTTTGAGCGGTGGTCTGACGAACACCCCCACACATCGCAGACCCAACTCCCCTCCCCACAACACCATGCTTGCAGCCCCCTCGTCCGCGAGGGCCCCGTCCCGGGGCGTCGCCCGCGGCACCACCCCCCGCTGGACGCCCCCCCACCCCGATGGTATAATCCCCCTATGCTCACCACCCAAGTCAACGTCGGCATCGCCTTCCTCGCGGGGCTCGCCTCCTTCCTCGCGCCCTGCGTCCTGCCCCTCGTCCCCGCCTACCTCAGCTACCTCAGCGGCTACACCCTCGGCGCCGACGACGCCGGCCCCACCCGCCGCGGCCACGTCGTGGTCCACGCCCTCTTCTTCGTCCTCGGCTTCTCCATCGTCTTCATCCTCCTCGGCACCGCCGCCGGCGCCCTCGGACGCCTCGTCCGCGGCGACGGGCTGCGCTACCTCGGCGGACTCGTCCTCATCCTCTTCGGCCTCACCCTCACCGGCCTCCTCCACATCCCCCTCTTCGACCTCCAGGCCCGCCTCACCGTCCAACGCCGCGTCGACTGGGGCGTCGCCTCCTCCCTGCTCGCCGGACTCGCCTTCGGCGCCGGCTGGACCCCCTGTGTGGGCCCGGCCCTCTCCAGCATCCTCGTCCTCAGCGCCGACCAACGCACCGCCGCCCAGGGGACCCTGCTGCTCGTCGCCTACTCGGCCGGCATCGGCCTGCCCTTCATCGCCGCCGCCGCCCTCATCGAGCGCCTCGGCGGCCTGCTCCGCCGCATCGCGCCCTACCAACTGCTCATCCACCGCGCCCTCGGCGTCCTCATCATCGCCGCCGGCGTGGTGCTCTTCACCGACAGCTTCAGCGCCATCGGCCTGTGGCTCGAACAACGGGGGATCGGATGGGATCTGGGGATCTGACCTCGCCCGAGGAGATCATCCGCGAGGCCGAGCGCCGCATCGCGGCCCGCGACGCCTCCCCCGCGCCGCCTGGCGACCCCACGCCCGCCCCCCAGTCGACGTCCGCCGTCCGCGCGCTCAAGCGCGGCGTCAGCCGGCTCGCCCGCCACTGGGTCGCCGCCCTCAACCTCGCCATCGCCCTCTACCTCGGCGGCGCCATCGCCGCACCCGTCGCTATGCACCTGGACCGCCCGGGGCTCGCGCGCGCGCTCTACACCTTCTACGGCCCCTTCTGCCACCAGTACCCCCACCGCTCCTTCTTCCTCTTCGGCGAGGCTGCCGCCTACCCCCTCACCAGCCCCCAGACCGCGGGTGAGATGGTGGCCCACCGCCACGACCTCGGCGACCCCCACCTGGGCTACAAGATGGCCCTCTGCCAGCGCGACATCGCCATCTACGGCATGATGCTCCTCGCGGGCCTCGTCTATGGCCCGCTGCGCAAGGTCGTGCGGATCCCCGCGCTGCCGCTGTGGCTCTACTTCCTCTTCGGCATCCTGCCCATGGCGCTCGACGGCGGCGTCCAGTGGATCTCCAACGCCATCTGGACCCTCTTCCCGCGCCTCATCGGCGAGCCCTTCGAGACCATCCCGCTGATGCGCGTCCTCACCGGCGCCCTCTTCGGCCTCGGCGTCATCGCCGTAGGCTACCCCCTCCTAGCCGAATACTTCGACGACGTACGCGACAAGGTAACCGGTGACGATTGACAATTGACGGTTGACGGTTGACTGTCGACTGTCGACTGTCGACTGGAGACGCCAAACCCATAACGAGTAACGAGTAACGAGTACCCTATACCCTATACCCTATCACCCGACCCACCAGCAGGAGGACGCATGGAACCACCGTTTGGCCCGATCATGCTTGAACTTGGCCCCATCAGCATCTATTGGTACGGCTTTCTGATCGCCACCGCGATCCTGCTCGGCGCGCGCGTCGCGAGCTTCCTCGCCGAGGAGGGCGGCGAGAACCCCGAGATGATCTGGGATATGCTCCTCGTCGTCGTGCTGCTGGCGATCATCGGCGCCCGCGTCTACCACGTCGTCTCCTCGCCCGAGGGCGGCATGCTCGGCTGGGACTACTACAGGGAGCACCCCGCCCAGGCCTTCGCCATCTGGAACGGGGGGCTGGGCATCTACGGCGCCATCGTCGGCGGCGCCCTGGGCGTCGCCATCTTCGCCTACGTCAAGAAGCTCACCCTCTTCCGCTGGTTCGACTTCATCGCGCCGGGCATGGCCCTGGGCCAGTCGATCGGGCGTTGGGGCAACTTCATGAACCGCGAGCTCTACGGCCCGCCCACCACGCTGCCCTGGGGCCTGCGCATCCCGCCCATGTACCGCATCCCGCCCTTCAACGACCTCACCACCTACCCCGACGCCACCCGCTTCCACCCCACCTTCCTCTACGAGTCGCTGGCGACCTTCGCGCTCTGCCTGCTCCTGGTCTGGATCTCGCTCCGCTTCCGCGACCGGCTGCGCACCGGCGACGTCTTCTTCGCCTACCTCATCGGCTACGCCGTCATCCGCTTCTTCATCGAGATGCTCCGTCCCGACGCCTGGATGCTCGGCACCCTGGCCGCCGCCCAGGTCTTCGCCATCGCCCTGGCCGCCGCCGCCGCCGCCGCCCTCATCATCCGCCGCCTAACGCC
>CAZYYC010000285.1:0-5414 GCA_964650935.1 uncultured Anaerolineales bacterium | reverse complement strand
CGATGGATTTCACGCGGATGACCTTCACGCGCTACAGCCCCAGGCCACTGATCGCTACACTGAACCCGGCGTTCGAGGGACGGCTCGATCCGATAGAAGTTGCTAATGGCGCAACGGAGGTGCATCGGGGAGAGACAACGCTCGCGCTCGAGTGGCGAGAGGGACAGCCGGCGCTCAAGCGACTGACGCGCCGGAACGAGGTCTATCCCCTCGACGTGCGCTTCGAGAGGGCTTTCCCGGACATCCAAAGCTTGGCGAATGGCGCCGACCTCGCGGGAAACTTCACGATCGAAGGGCATCCTTCCACCGGGCACATCGCGGGGATCTATACGGTCGCAAAGAGGGACAGGCAGATCGCCGTCACGATGCGACCCGCGCAAGGTTGGCTGCCGCGCCCGACAAAGGCTTCACTGCGCTTTCTGTATACGGTGGCGAGCGTCTTTCGTAAATGGCCCACCTCCTACGAATGGACGGCGCACATTCAAGCGCAAGGCGACGATGCTTATGCCATGCGCTCGGCATGGCGAAGAATCTACGAATGAGGAGTCAGACAATGAACATTATCGAAGCACAACGCGAAATGCGCTCCGCCTTCTTGGGCGGATTTGCCGGACAGTTGGTCTCCGGTCTGATCTGGCTCGTCGCTGGCGCACTCGGCACCTGGGTCTCGCCGGGAGTTGGGATGGCCGCGCTCTTCCTCGGCAGCATGGGCATCTTCCCGCTCACCCAATTGGGCGTGCGGCTGATGGGGCGGCCCGGCAAGGTCAGCCCCGAGAACAAACTCTGGGGACTGGGGTCGCAATCTGCTTTCACCGTACCCCTCAACTTCCTGCTCGTGGCCGCAGCCACGCTATACCGCGAGGCCTGGTTCTTCCCTGCAGCGATGATCGTGGTGGGTTCGCACTACCTGACCTTCATCACACTGTACGGGATGAAGATGTTTGGCGTGCTCGCCGCGCTGTTGGTGATTGCAGGTGCGGGCCTCGCGATGTATGGTCCGGCGGTCTTCAGTCTGGGCGGATGGGTGGGCGGCGCTATCTTGATTGCCTTTGCCTTCGCGGGCCGCGCGGTGGTGCTGCGAGAGGAAAGCGCCACCGGGTGAACGAGAGTTTCGCTATGCCGCCCGAGGTCATACTCGCGCTGGAGTTCACGGTGGGCCGGCTATCCCACGCATTGAGTCGCAAACGGCGACCTCTGGCGAGCACCGCATTGTAGAGGAGACTGATATGAATGCAATCATCCCCTTCAACCTGAATGGGAAGCCGGGCGTTCTCGAAGTGATCTACGAGACCAACCGCAGCCTCACCGCCTCGGGCTTCGACCTGCTGGCCGGCTGCGGCTTCGATGTGAATATGTGCATCGGCTACCCGACGATGCGCGCCTATGTGCGCGCTTATGAGGGCACGGGCTACTACACGGCCTCTGCCTGGATCCAGATCATCACACGGCGGGAGTTTGCCTCCGTGGAAGGCAATGAGCCGACCACGATCATCTCGAGCGTGGATGTCAACGACACACTGGACGAGCTGGGCGTGCCGTTCTTCGCAATGGGCTATCCGGCCGAGATATATGACGCCCCCTGCAACAACCTCGGCGACTGTGGAAAACTTGAATGGTTGGCCGACACGTTTCTGGTCACGATGCCGAGCAGAATCAACGACAACACGATAGCCCCACTTGCCGGGTATAACTGGGGCTATACCGAGTATGATCTGGACGACAAGCGGCGCGTGGAGATCAAGCCCCTCGTGGTGACAGGCGTCCCACAGTGGCAGCGCCACCTGCCGCTACTTAGGCGTCAGTGTAGCGCCTGGAGATTTGGCGACTAGCCTGGACGGAGGCGAACCAGGTATGGCCATCGTCGTCCTGATCGTTGCCCTAGTGATCGAAGCGGGCTGCGCCGCTACGCGCTGGGTGATGCCCGTCTGGTCAGGCAGGGGCAGGAGTACGGCGCGCATCGTGATGTGGGGCGTGTTCTGGCTGCTTACGTTGACCGGCATCATCTCCTGGAGCTTCCGTTGGTATGGACTTGGCGCTCTGCTCTCTGTCTGGGCGCTGAAGGAGGCGTGGTTGCTGGTCCATGAGCGAGAAACGCCGCAAGGAGCCTCACACTCGCGCATTGTACTCCAGGCCGGCGCCGCGGTGCTGTTAGTATTCATTGCAGTCACTCCGGTGCTTATCTTCCCGCCGTATGAGCTTCCTGAGCCGACCGGAAAGTACCCGGTGACGACAGCCTTCGACACCTTCACCGATGAGGACCGTGTCGAAGCGTATAGCGCGAATGGCACCCACAGAAGCGTTAATGTGGAGTTCTGGTACCCCCAGGACGCAGACGGCGTCTTTCCGCTGGTGGTTTTCTCCCACGGAGGACTGGGCATCAGGAAGAGCAACCTCTCTCTATATCGCGAGCTCGCCGGTCACGGCTACGTGGTCGGCTCGATTGACCATCCCTATCACGCTTTCTGGACACAGGACGTGCAAGGTCAGCTCACCTTCGTGAGTTGGGACTACTTCCGGGAGCTTGGGCGGGAAGACGCGCGGAGCGACAAGCAGCAAAGCCTCACCTACTACCAGCGGTGGATGGATACCCGTATGGGCGATATCGATTTCGTCATCAATACCGTTCTGGCCTACGCGTCCGCCGGCGTCGGCGGCGTCTACGGCCTGGTGGACACCGACAGAATCGGCGTCATGGGCCATTCACTTGGCGGTTCGGCGGCATTGGGCATCGGCAGGCAGAGAAGCGATATCGGCGCGGTCATTGCGCTCGAAGCGCCGTTCATGCATGACATCGTAGGCGTCGAAGATGATGGATTCGTCTTTGTCAACGAGGATTATCCGGTGCCTGTGTTGAATGTGTACTCGGATAGCGCGTGGAGTCACCTCTCTGAATGGCCACAGTACGCCCGGAACGCCGCTTTGCTTTCTGACCCGCATACAATCGCTTACAATGTCCATATCAGCGGTGTGGGCCACCTGGGCCTTACCGACCTCGCGCTATCCAGTCCCTTGGTGGTACAACTGCTGGACGGCACACGTCCCACCCGACAGGGCACGGAATCCCTCGACATCATCAACAGGTTGTCTCTCCGATTCCTCGACCACTATCTGAAGCGTCAAGGAGACTTTCCGGGACAGTGGGTCGCCGATGACCCGGGGATCCTGGTGACACTCCCGTAATCGCGGGGCAGCGCTTGAGATCAAGGCCCCAAGTCCACCGGCGGCTGAGCCGTCCCTATCGCTGGACCAGCCCGCTCCGACACGGGGCGGGGAGCCTTCATCAGCAAGCTTGTAGCCCCGTCCTCGGGGCGTCGGACGCGACGGGGCCTTCGCTGGAAGCCCATGTGACCTGCCGGCAGGCCAGAGGCGATAGGCCTGGTGTGAGGCGGGCGATTGGCCTGATGCGGTTATCTGGTACACTGTTCTCGAGCGAGCGGAAGCCGAATCCGGCCGGGGCACGCACATCACAGCCGACAGCGGACACAATGTGCGCGCAGAACGGCCGGATTTGCTACCCAGGGCCTGATTCAACGGTGGGCCGGATAGCATAGAATTGAGGAAAGCGAGAGCAACGGTGCCCCTGACGAGAAACCTGAAGTCCATCCTGTGGGTGTTGTGCCTGACCGGGCTCCTATTGGGTGTGCCGCGTTTGGCGGGCCTCTTCGCGGACCTCTTCGACTACTCGACGATTGACCCCGATGGCGCTTTCGCCTGGATTTCCGTCCATCACATTGTCCAGGCCATCATCTTCCTGATTCCGATGATCCTTATCAGCAAGCTGAGTGCCGTCCGATTCGGGTTTGGCTGGGGCGATCGCAGCGTGGGGTGGTCCTATGTGCGCCTGTTCGCCCTGATCTTCGCCGGGTACACCGTGGTCTCTTTGATCATTGTCTTTGCATCAGGCACCTTCCAGTCGCTTCCTTTCCCATTGACCGCGCGCAACATCGTCGGGCAGTTGGGCTTTCAACTGCTGCTCTCGGGGCCGTCCGAGGAGCTGATCTTCCGCGCGTTCGCCATCACTATGCTCGCCCTGTCGGTGAACGGGGTGGTTCTCGGCAAAGATAGCACTGTCGGCAGGGCTGTCTTCACCGTCCTGGGCGGAGAACTGAGCGTCGCCAACCTCATCGCCGCCGTGATCTTCGGACTGGCCCACGTGCGTTTCACCTTCGCGCCGTTTTCGGCGACCTACAGCAGCTTCCAAGTGATCTATGCGATGGTGCTCGGCCTCTTCTACGGCGTCTGCTACGAACGATCGAAGAGCATGATCTATCCGATGATGATGCACAGCATCAGCAACGTGGTGGCGGTTTCGGTCTCCGTGGTGGCAGGATTCATCCTAGGTTAGTGTCTCATCATCCGGATTGGGGAGTCCATGGAGCTTCACATCGAAAGTGTCAGCAAGCAATATCGCGGAGATGTCTGGGGCCTGCGCGACTTCACACTGCGGCTGGGGCCGGGCGTACTGGGACTTCTCGGTCCGAACGGGGCTGGGAAATCGACCCTGATGCGCATCATCGCCACCATCACCCGGCCCAGCAGTGGCACAGTCTACTGGAACGGCGTCGACGTCGCCACCCAGCCGAATGACCTCCGTCGGGTGTTGGGCTACCTGCCCCAGGATTTCGGCGTTTACCCCAACCTGAACGCCGTCGAGTTTCTCACCTACTTGGCGGCGGTCAAAGGCTTGCCTCGGAAGCGGGCTCGGCAACGCATCGACGAGCTCATCCAACTGGTCAACCTGACCGAGGCAGCCCACCGTCCTATCGGCGGCTTTTCCGGCGGGATGCGCCAGCGGGTGGGCATTGCCCAGGCGTTGCTCAACGATCCCCACCTTCTGATCGTCGATGAGCCGACGGTCGGCCTGGATCCCGAGGAGCGCGTGCGCTTCCGCAACCTGATTGTCGACTTAGCCGGGGAGCGACTGGTGTTGCTCTCCACCCATATCGTGTCCGACGTGGAGGCGACGGCGACGCATATCGCCCTGATCGACCACGGTCGCCTGCTCCGCTGCGCCTTACCTGAGGAGCTGCTGCAAGTCGTCGAGGGCAAGGTGTGGGGCTGGGTTGTGTCAAGCAGCGCGCTGGCGCAGGTGAGAACGCAGCACCTGATCGCCAACACGACCCGCCGTGCCGATGGCGTCCTCGCTCGCATCGTCAGCGACGCGGCGCCTGACCCGGCGGCCACGCCCCTCTCGCCCACCCTGGAGGACGCGTACCTCTATCACATCGCCAACCGGCGAGAGGCGGTCTGATGCACGCCATTCTCCACACGGCCCTGGCCGACTTCCGCGGGCGCGTGCGTCGCTTCAGCTTCCTCGTGGTTGTAGCGTTGGGCGTCTTCCTGGGCTACCAGGTGATCACCGGCTTCTTCCAACTGCGCCTGGGCAGCTATCGCGGCGTCCTGAACGCCGCGTG
>CAZYYC010000284.1:0-5416 GCA_964650935.1 uncultured Anaerolineales bacterium | reverse complement strand
TCGGGCGGAACTCGTTGAACTCCTGCAGCAGCGCGTTCCACTCATCCGACTCGTTATCGAAGCCGTCGTCGACCAGCTCCTGCACCCTGTCCGACCACTCGCCATAGGTAGCGCGGTCGACGATGTGCTCGTTGCGGATGACGTAACGCTCGACCACGGTCGACGGCTCGGACATCTGGAAGACGACGGTGTAGTCGTCGCGGGCCACGACCTCCTCGAGGAAGCGCCAGACGGTCCCCTTGGCCAAGCGGCGGCAGTTGAACGTCGTCACCACATCGTCGGCGTTGAACTCATCACCGTTGCTCCACTTGATCCCCTTCTTCAGGTAGACCGTCAGCGTGGCGGCATCGGTATCGATCTCCCAGTCCTCGGCGAGCATGTTGCGCCATGTGCCGTCGGCCCAGTTGTACATCGCGAAGGGGGGATGGAAGAAGACGCGGTAGATGCCCAATCCGATGTTGTTGGTGGCGAACATGTTGAGGTGTCCCACCGGCGGCGGCGTGTAGGGATAGGCACCCGCGAAGACACCCGGCCCTGTGGGCACCGCCGTGACCTCAACGATCTTCTCGACCTCGACTTCCTTCTCGACCTCGACGGTCCTCTCGACTTCGACCTCAACGACCTTCTCGACCTCGACCGTCTTCTCGACCTCGATGATCTCCGGCGTGGGGGTGGCGCAGGCAACCAGCGTCGCCAGGACCACCAACAGACTCAGCAAGCCCAGACTCCATCTTCGGTTACGCATGGATCTTCCTCCTAATCACAGTGATGTTGAACCAGGAAGGCTAACGCGACCCCATCAACCTTGCGCTTTCTCTCTCCTCTAGCCACCTCCTCGTGCACCGCTAACGCCCTTGATACGGACATCCCTACCGGGACTGTCTGCGCGCTGCGATGGCGATCACCGCCCCGAAGGTCAGGCCGATGACGAGCGTGATCAGGGCTACGATGAACTCCGCGCTATCTGCATCCAGAAACAAGAGCAGACCAAGAGACACAACCACCAGGAACACGGCGATTCGAAAGGCCGCCTGGCCCAGCTCCGGCGATATCATCCCCCTGCCGACGCCTCCCGTACCGCGACGTGACAGGCCACAAAGCGCCCGTCAGCCAGCGGCGTCAGCTCGGGCCGCACGACGTCGCAGAGCCCCTCCTCGAAGGCCGGGCAACGCGGGTGAAAGCGGCAGCCGCCGGGCAGCGCCAGCAGGCTGGGGATATCCTGGCTCCGGAGCTGCACCCGCTTTTTGCTCCGTGTCAGGCGCGGATCGGCCTCGGGGACCGCGGACAGCAAGGCCCGGCTGTAGGGATGCAGCGGCTCGTTGATCAGCTGCGGCGTTGACGCCAGCTCGACGATGCTCCCCACGTACATCACGGCGATGCGGCCCGCCCAGGCGAAGAACTTGGCGACCGCCAGGTCGTGGGTGATGAAGAGGTAGGTGACGTCGAGGTTCTCCTTGAGATCGCTGAGGATGTTGAGCAGGCTCACCCGGATAGAGACATCGACCATGGAGACCGCCTCATCGGCAACGATGATGCGCGGGTTCACGGTCAGCGCGCGCGCCACTGAGACACGCTGTCGCTGACCCCCGCTCAACTGATGCGGATACTTGGTGATGAAGTCATCCACCGGCGACAAACCGACCCGCGTCAGCAGCTCCGCCACGCGATCCCCAGCCTCCTTGCGGTTGCTCACCAGATGGTGGTGCAGCAGCGGCGTGCTCAAGGTCTTGTAGACCGTATGGCTCGGGTTCAGTGAGGCATAGGGATCTTGATGGATGATCTGCACGCCCAGCCGGAAACGCTTGAAGTTGCCGGCCTTCTTGCCGTTCTCATCCCAAATGCTCTGTCCCTCGAAGAGGATGTCGCCCTCGGTGGGCTTGAGCAGTCCTGCGACCATCTTGCCGGTCGTCGTCTTGCCGCACCCGCTCTCACCGACCAGGCAGACGACCTCGCCCGGTCGGATCCCGAAGGAGACATCATCGACCGCCGTGACCTGCTCCTTACGTGAGCCGAACTTGCGCACCAGGTTGCGTGCCTCGATCAGGTAGTCGTTCATAGCGGTTGCTCCCTCGTCCTCTCTGCCGGCCGCGCCCGCAGATCTGCAGCATCGCGCTCCACCAGATGCGTGTTGAAGCAGGCGACGATGTGCCCCTCCTCGCCGACAGGCTCGAGCTGCGGTTCGTGCTCAATGCACTCCGGTGTCGCGTAAGGGCAACGGGGATGGAACTTGCACCCCGGGGGTGGATCGATCAGGTCGGGCGGCACCCCCGGGATCGACACAAGGTCCTGGAAGTCGCCGGTGACCGTCGGCACAGCGTGGATCAGCCCCAAGGTATAAGGATGGGTCGGGCGATAGAAGATGTCATCGACACTGCCCAGCTCCACGATGCTGCCGGCGTACATCGTCGCGACCCGGTCGGCCAGCTCCGCCGCCGTCGAGAGGTCGTGTGAGATGAAGAGCATCGAGAAGCCCAGGTCAGCCTTCAGCCCGCGCAGCAGGTCGATGATCGTGCGCTGCGTCAGGATGTCGAGCGCCGTCGTCGGCTCGTCAAGGATCAACACCTGGGGCAGGAGCAGGAGGCTCATCGCCAGGAGCACACGCTGGCGCATGCCCCCGCTCAGCTCGTGGGGGTAGGCGTTGATGACGCGCTCCGGATCGAGCTGCACGAACTCCAACAGCTCCATCGCGCGCCCATAGGTCTCGTCCCGCGAGGCCACACCGTGGGCGCGCGCCGTGTCGAAGATCTGTTCCCGGATGCGCAACACCGGGTTGAAGGCGTTGAGGGCCGACTGGAAGACCATGGCGCACTCACGCCAGCGGAAGCGACGCAGTTCGCGGGGATTGAGGCTGAGGACGTCGAGTTCGCGACCATCGCGGCGGTAGGTCACACGGCCCTGGGTGATCGTCGCCGCCTTGACGAGCAGGCGGATCAGGGCCAGGCCCAGCGTGGTCTTGCCACAGCCGCTCTCGCCGATCAGGGCCAGGCTCTCCTCGGCCCGCAGATCGAGGCTGACGCCCCGTACGGCGCGCACGCGGCCCCGGCGGACCTGGTACTCGACCCACAGATCCTCGATGGACAGTGGTGCCACCTGCTCCACCGCTTGACCGGTTCGGTGAAGGGTCTCTATCGTGTGTGGGGCCATCGCTCTATCCCGTCCTAAGCCGTGGATTGAAGATCTCTTCGAGCGAGCGGCTCATCCAGACGACCGAGAGCTGGAAGAGCGAGATCGCAGCCACCGGTGCCATGATGAAGTAGACGCTGTTCTTGAAGAAAATCGCGCCTTGCGTCCAGGCCAGGTTGATCATCACGCCCCAGTTGCGCGTCAGCGGCACCAGACCGAGGAAGACGAGGCCCACCTGGGCGTAGATCGCCGACGTCATCCCGAAGGTGAAGCTGATGGCGATGTAGCTCATCATGTTCGGGAGGATCTCCTGGAAGATGATGTGCGCCATCCCCAAGTCGAGCGCGACGGCAGCCTCCACGTAGTCACGCTCCTTGATGGAGAAGACCTGCGCGCGGATGGCGCGGTAGAGCCCTGCCCACGAGAGGAAGGCCAGGAGCAGGGCGAGCGCGAGGAGGTTATCGAGCTTGATCAGCGTCGCCAGCACCGCCAGCAGCGGGAAACGGGGGATCGTAAGCCAGATGTCGGCCGCCGCCGTGAGGAGGCCGTCGAAACGCCCGCCGATCACGGCGCTCAACGCACCGAGGGTGATGCCGACAAAGGTCGCGATAGTGCCCGTCAGCAGCGCCATTTGGATGATGTCACGCCCCCCATGCACGATCTGGGCGAGGATGTCCTTGCCCTGGCTGTCGGTGCCGAAGGGGTGCTCGCGCGACGGCGGAGCGTAGATGGCCGTGATGTCTGCTTTGGTGGCCGGCGGCACGAAGAGCGGTCCGACGTAGGCCAGCAGCAGGAAGCCAAGGAACATCAAGAAGCCGAGAAAGCCGGTCTTGTTGCGACTCATCAGCCTGAGGAATCGCCCTATGCCGCCCAGTAGTTGCATCAACCAACGGATCGGCAAGGGGCGGCTATCGATGGGTAGAGCCGTCATCAGCGTTCACCTCCTGAGACACGCACACGGGGGTCGAGCCAACCGTAGACGAAATCGGCCAACAGGTTGCAGACCACCACCGAGATGGTGATGATCAGGAAGATCCCCTGCATCAGTGGGTAATCGCGGGTGTTCAGCGCCTCCAGCAGGCGATACCCGATGCCCTGATAGACGAAGATGCTCTCGATCAGGATCGAGCCGCCAACGATGAAGCCGATGCTGATCATCAGCTGCGTCACCAGCGGCAGCAGCGCGTTACGTCCGACATAAGCGCCGCGGATGCGCCGCTCGGGCAGGCCCCGCGCCCGCGCCACCGTGACATAGTCCTCGCCGAGCGTGCTCATCGTGCTGCTCTTCATCGAGAGCGTCCAGCCTCCCACGGTGGCGATCACGTAGGTGGCGATGGGCAGCGCGGCGTGGAAGAAGATATCGATGATGAACTCAGCGGTGAAGCCGATCTCCACACCCGGCGAGCGCGAGCCACGCATCTGATGGATGGGCACGAGCGACCAATAGACGCCCAAGAAGACCAGCAGCACAATGCCGATGATGTAATCCGGAATCGAGCTCAGCACCGACGCGCCACCGCTGATCATGGGCTCCCACCATGCATCGCGCCGGTAGGCCAGGATCATCCCCAGCAACACCCCCAGTGCAAAGCTCAGAAGGAGCGCCACGCCGACACTGAAGATCGTCCAGGGCAGGAAGGTCGCGATGATGCTCGCGACGGTCGTGCCCGGCGACCTCAGTGAGGTCCCCAGATTCCCGCGCGCCAGCTGGCCCATGTACTCCGCGTACTGCTGGAGCAGGGGCTGATCGGGGTCAAAAGCGAAGAGCGCCGCGGCCTGATCCTTCGCCTGGGTATAGGTGAGGCTATACTGCGTCATCAGCTCGAAGATATAGACGTCGACCGGGTTGGAGGGCATGAGGCGCACGAGGAAGAAGATGAGCGTCGTCACGATCCAGATGGTGAGAAAGGCCTTGACCAGCTTCCGCACCAGGAAGTTGGAGCTGATCCGCTTGGCCCACTGTCCAACAGTCGATGCTTGTTCCGTTGCCGATAGCGTACTCAATGAGACCTCCTTTCCTACAGCGCTCCCGAGCTACGGGTAAAGCCGGTGAGGACGGCAGATCTCGGCGAAGTCCGCCAGATCACCCGACCAGCTCTCGATCAGTGCATCGACGTCCACGTCAGCGTCGAGCGCCTCACGCACCCGAGAGGTGCCCATGAGCAGATCAAAATGAGGGTGTCCCCCCTCCCAACTCCGGGCGCGCCATGCGAACGCGTCCGGAACCATCGCTTTGACCGTCGCGATCAGCTTGAGCCCCACCGTGAGAGGGCGACAGCGGGCGCGCTCGGTC
>CAZYYC010000283.1:3042-5466 GCA_964650935.1 uncultured Anaerolineales bacterium | reverse complement strand
CACCGTCGGCACCGGTGAACGCACCCTCCTGCTGCTCGGCCACATCGACACCGTCCCGGGCTTCATCCGGGTCCGGCGCGAGGGCCCACGCCTCTACGGGCGCGGCACCGTCGACGCCAAGGGACCGCTGGCGGCCTTCGCCGTCGCCGCGGCGCGAGCGCGCCTCCCCGCCGGCACACGCGTGATGGTGGTCGGGGCGGTCGAGGAAGAGGCGGCGACCTCCAAGGGCGCCCGCTTCCTCCTCGCCCCCCCCGTCCGCGAGGGCTCCCTCGTACCTGGGGTAGGCTTCGTACCCGAAGCCGTCGTCATCGGCGAGCCCAGCGGCTGGGATCGCCTCACCGTCGGCTACAAGGGCCGCCTGCTCGTCGACTACACGCTCGAGCGCGAGATCGGCCACACCGCCGGGCCCGACGGCAGCGCCTGTGACGAGGCCTTCGCTTTCCGGCAGCAGGTTCAGTCGCTCGTAGATCCGGCCCCCCGCGTCTTCGACCAACTCACGCCCACGCTGCGCGCCATGCGCTCCCACAGCGACGGCTTCACCGAGACCGCCGAGCTGACCCTCGGCTTTCGCCTGCCGCTCGAGTTCGACATCGACGCCCTCATCGCCCGCCTCAACGAGGCCGCCGGCGACGCGCAGTTGCGCTTCCGTGGACGCGAGCCCGCCTTCCGTGCCGCCAAGAACACGCCCCTGGCCCGCGCCTTCATCGGGGCCATCGATGCCGAGGGAGGGCGCGCGCAGTTCAAGGTGAAGAGCGGCACCAGCGACATGAACGTCGTCGGTCCCGTCTGGGGCTGCCCGATCCTGGCCTACGGTCCCGGCGACTCGGCGCTCGACCACACGCCTCACGAACACATCGACCTGGACGAATACCACCGCGCCATCGCCGTCCTCACCCGCGTCCTCCAGACCATCTAGACACCGATGCGCCGCAACCTATCAGACGCTTGCAGCCCAGCGTAATCATCTGAATCAGCTAATCAGCGATTCAGCGATTCAAGGAGCAACTATGAACCACACCTACGACGTCATCATCGTCGGCGCCGGACCCGCCGGCATCTTCGCCGCGCTCGAGCTCAGCGAGACGCCCGGACTGCGTATCGCCATCCTCGACAAGGGCCGCGACATCGACCGGCGCAAATGCCCCATCCGCGAGGGCAGCCCCGAGTGCCGCCACTGCAAGCCCTGCGCCATCCTCAACGGCTGGGGCGGCGCCGGTGCCTTCTCCGACGGCAAGCTGACCCTCTCGCCCGACGTGGGCGGGCACCTCGCCGAGATCCTCGGCGAGGGACAGGCGGAGGCGCTCATCGCCGAGGCCGACGCCGTCTACCGCACCTACGGCGCCCCCGACGTCGTCCACGGCACCTTCACCGACGAGATCGAGCTCCTCGCGAAGCGCGCCTCGCTCGCCGGGCTGCGCTTCATCTCCGTCCCCATCCGGCATATGGGCACCGAGCGCTGCGTCGACATCATGCGCCGTATGCGCGATGCCCTCAAGCAGCGCGACGTTGAGATCCTGATGCGCACCCCTGCCGCCGAGATCCTCACCGAGAACGGCAAGGTGACCGGCGTCCGCACCGAGGCGGGCGAGACGCTGACCGCCGGCGTCGTCGTCCTGGCCCCGGGGCGCGAGGGCGCGAGCTGGCTGGAGACCACCGCCCGCGCGCTGGGCCTCTCGATGGTCCGCAACCCCGTCGACCTCGGCGTGCGCGTCGAGCTCCCCGCCGCCGTCCTCCAACCGATCACCGACCTGGTCTATGAGTCGAAGTTCATCTACTATTCCAAGCTCTTCGACGACCGCATCCGCACCTTCTGCATGTGTCCCTACGGTGAGGTGAGCACCGAGTTCGTGGGCGACGTGATGACCGTCAACGGCCACTCCTTCGCCGACCACAAGACCGCCAACACCAACTTCGCCCTCCTGGTCAGCAAGAACTTCACCGAGCCCTTCGACGACCCCATCGCCTACGGCAAGTCCATCGCGCGCCTGGCCAACCTCCTCAGCGGCGGCATCATGGTCCAGCGCCTAGGCGACCTCGAGAGCGGGCGTCGCTCCACCTACGAGCGCCTCTCCCGCTCCCTCGTCACCCCGACGCTCCCGAGCGCCGCCCCCGGCGACCTCAACCTCGTCCTCCCCTACCGCTACGTCGCCGACATCCTGGAGATGCTCCACGCCCTCGACGACCTCGCCCCCGGCGTCGCCTCCCGCCACACCCTGCTCTACGGGGTCGAGGTCAAGTTCTATTCCAACCGCCTGGCGCTCACCCGTGAGCTCGAGACCGAGGTCGAGAACCTCTTCGCCTGCGGGGACGGCGCCGGCGTCACCCGCGGTCTCATCCAGGCCTCCGCCGCCGGCGTCGTCGCCGCCCGCGCCATCCGCCGTCGCCTAGCCGAATCGGAACAGCCTTGACAGGATTAACGGGATT
>CAZYYC010000283.1:0-2942 GCA_964650935.1 uncultured Anaerolineales bacterium | reverse complement strand
GGATTTTTCCTATGTTTTTCCTCCTGTAAATCCTGAAAATCCCGTAAATCCTGTCAAAAAATCCGAAGGAGCCGCACATGCCAAGCGAGCTACAAGTCGCAGTCGTCGTTCTAGCTCTTCTCGCTGCTGCCTGGCTCCTGCACCGCCGGCTCCTCCGCCGCTGGCAGGCCGAGGCCGACCGCCTCACAGCTGAACTCCACGACGCCGGCGAGCGCGTGATCGCCGACCTGGCCCGCCTGCGTGCCGACGCCGCCCACTACCCGCCCGACAGCCCCGTCCCCTACGCCGTCCCTGCCCAGCGCCTCCACGCCCTCCTCGCCTCCCTCCCAGGTAGAGACGCCCCGGTGGGGCGTCTCCCGGCGGACCGTCTCCCGCCGGCGTCTCCCTCCCCACACCGCTCGGGGTACCTGTTTCCCCGCCTGCGCGCCCTCCACCGCCGGCGCACCGACCTCCGCCGCGCCCTCGCCGAGCTCAGCCGCCTCCACCCCCCCATCACCGCCGCCGAAACCCTTCTCCGCGAACTCCGCGAGCAACCGCTCGTGACGGCACGCAGAGCCCGCGACCTGATGACCACGCTCGACAACGCCTTTGCCCACCTTGAGCACCTGCAAGCCGGGGGCGCCTGCGGCGCCCATCTCGACGCCCTCGTCCTGATCCTGCAGCGCCACAAGAGCCGCATCATCTCGCTGCCCGCCTACCTTCTCGAGGGAACCGACAGCCGGATCGTCCGTCAGGCGGATCACCACGCCATCGCCGGCGCCTGGCAGACGCTCACCGAGATCGAGCCCGAGCTCAACGAGTGCGCGTCCAACCTCAAGCGATGGCACGAGGCCCTACGGCACGTTCCCTCCGCGCTCCGCGAGATGGACGAGATGGTCGCCTCGGCGACCGCGTGCCTTGAGGCTGCCCACCCCGCGATCGACACTCGCGAGCTCGCCGAGGCCCTGACCGCCACCCGCACCCGGGCCCGGGATCTCGCCGCCTGCTATGCCGCCCCCACCCTCGATGACCTCGATCAGGTCGCCCGGATCGACAGCGTCACCCAGGAGGCCAACCGCTTGATCGCGCGTCTCGCCTCGCTGGAGGCCCTGCGCGCCTCCCTGGCGGAGAGCGTCCACGAGGCGACCACGCGCCTGACCGAGCTCGAACGCCAACTGCGTCAGCTCGGCGACGCCGGTCGCTATCCGCTCGACCGCGTCCCCTTCCAGGCTGAGCTCGACCGTCTCCGCCGCCGTCTCCCGCCTTCCGGATCCCCCGAGCCACCCCGCGCTATGGAAGCCCTGCAGGCCGATCTCGCCGCCGCCCAAGTCGTCGACCAGCAGATAGCCACGCTCACCACCCGTCTTGCCGAAGCCCGTGAAGAGCGTCGCCGCTTAATCGAGACCCTGGACGCGGCGTCACAGGTGACCGCCGGGGCCTCCGAACCCGCCTGGCTCGCGTGGGCGCAGGATCTCCACGCCCGCACCCGTGGCTACCACGCCGACAACTGGCGCTCGCCCGAGGGGTTGGGCGTGGCAACCCTCCTCGCCGACGCCGAATCCCTCGCCAACCGCCGCCGTATCTGGGTCCCCGAGCGACCGGAGGACCCCCTCGAGCCCAGCACGCTGGCCCGACGCCTGCGTGAGGTCCAGGCGATCCTGCGCGACACGGAGGCCCTGGAGCATCGTCTCGACGCGATCACCCGGCGGCTTCAGATGCTGCAGGAGACCGAGGAGGCCGCGCGTGCCGATCTCGAGGCAGCCTACGGTGCGCTCGATCGGCTGGAGATGGCGGCGGCGGGCATCCTCCCCGCCGCCTTGGCAGAGGAGGAGAACCATTGGTCGGCGCTACGCGCCCACCTGAGTGACGGCTATGACCTCGACGCCGTCCTGGACGATCGTGCCCACGACACCGTCGTCCATAAGGCCGAAGCCGTCGACGCTTGGATCGCCGCCTGTCGGGTCACCTTGAGCGACTGGCGCCGCGTGCTGCATCGTGAGCTGGAGGCCACCTACACCGGACTCGCCGCGGATCTCGAGGAGCTGCGGACCGTCGCCCCGTTGGACGAGGAGGCGACCGTGCGCGAGGCTCGCGCGGCCCTGGACGTGGTCGCCCAGCCGCTTCAGGGGACCGCGGATCGCGGCGGCGTGACGAAAGAGGTCCAACGCCTCACCGCGCTCGCAACCGAGGTCACCGAACGTCTGCGCACGCTTGCGCAGCTCGATCAGGCGGCTGCCGCACTCCGGGAAGCCGTCCTCATACCCCTGCACGAGCCCGTGCTGCGTTGCCGCGCGGCGCAGCAGGAGGCCGAAGCGGCTCTGCGTCGCCTGCAGCGCCTTGAGATCCAATCCGCGCGGCTCTGGCCTCCCGTGAGTTGTGATACCGAAGGCGTCAAGGCCCAGCTCGACCAGGCGCAGGCGGCGCAAGCCACCCTGGCCCGGGAGGGCACGGCCCTCAAGCGGGCCCTTGTCGCCCTCAAGGAGCTCACGCAGCGTTACCAAGCGGTCGTCGCCCTCGTCGAGGCGCGCTCCCAGGCCTACACGACCCTCCGCCCACAGCTCGACGCGACCCTGGAGCGGCTCGAGCGCTGGATCGAGGCCCTGGAGCGCTACCGCCGAGATCACGAGGACGACCCCGCCGTCGTCGCCGCCATCCGCGTGCGCCTCGACGAGATCGAGAGCGCGACCCGGCAGCTGCAGACCGACTGGCAGCGGACCGACGCACTCGTCCCCGGCGACCAGGCGCACCGCGCCCTCGAGGGTCTATGGCGCCAGGCCCACCGCGACATCCCCATCGGCGCCGCCAACCACGTCATCCCCACCAAGTGGATCGAGTCCGCCTGACCCAGACCCGGCGGCATCTCCGATCCATCGGCTCGCCGCCAGACCAGCCCGCCCCGGGGCATCGCGCGCGGCGCCTCCTCAACAGTATGCTTGCAGCCCCGTCTCGGGGCGTCGGACGCG
>CAZYYC010000282.1:0-5469 GCA_964650935.1 uncultured Anaerolineales bacterium | reverse complement strand
GCGCCGGTGCGCTGATCGTTCCACAGGATCGCCGGGCGCAGCACCTCGCCGTCGGCGTCCAGTAGCGTGAGCCCGTGCATCTGGCCCGTCAGGCCGATCGCCTGAACCTCCTCACCGGTCGCGCCGGCGTCGGCAAGCGCCCGGCGGATGCTCGCCACGATACCGTCCCACCAATCGTGGGGATCCTGCTCCGACCAGAGCGGCTTGGGCGTCGAGAGCGGCAGCGCCGTCGTCGCACTGCTCACCACCTCGCCGGTGCCGTCAATCAACAGCGCCTTAGCGCCGGTGGTGGAGACGTCGAGGCCGAGATAGAGATGACGTGGCATAGAGTACCTCCGTTGGGTCTAGCGGGTAACAAGTAACGAGTAACGGGTGACCGGAAGCAGCGCTCCCGATCCGCCCGCCCCTCCTCGTGCCTAGTGGTTAGTTGACCTGATTCCTGGGAACTGTCATCCTGAGCGAGCCTCCACGCAGTGCAGGCGCGAAGGATCTGCACCTCGCAAGACAGAGATCCTTCGCCTGCGGCTCAGGATGACAACTACACCTCTGCTAATCCAGTGCTTCAACCGGCAGCGGCGCGAAGCTGGTCCGCAGCGCTTGCGTCTCGCCGCTCTCCGCAGCGCGGTAGCCCGCCTCGATGATGTCGATGACGTGGCGCGCGTGCTCCGGCGTCACGATCGACGGCGCGCCCTCGCGCACCCAGTCGACCAGCTGCATCACATCCTCGAAGACGTGGCTCTCACGCAACTCGATATGGGGTCCGGTGACGTGCGGCTGGTGATCGCCCGGCAGCTTCAGCTCCTCATCCCCCAGCTTCGTACCCACGATCGCCCCCGCCGTGCCGTAGACGTTCGGCTGGAAGCCCTGGGTCACGCTGCCCGCGACGGTCGCAGTGATCAGCGCGTAGAGCGCGTCCCCGAAGTCGATCATCAGCATTGTGGTGTCATCCATATTGCAGGTGATCGTCTTCCCGTGGTAGCTCCGTTCGGGGATAACCAGGCCCGACATCGCGGTCACCCGCTTCGCCGGCCCCAGGATGCCCGTCAGGTTGTGCAAGCAGTAGACCGTCACGTCATACTGCGGCCCGCCGCCCGGCTTGCGGAAGTACCAGCTCGGATCGACATCCGTGAGCACGCCCTCGCCGGTGCGGAACTCCTCGTTCATGTGGTAGTTGCCCACGCCCGACGTCCCGCCGACCGCCCACGCCAGCCGTCCGATCCGCCCGTCGAGGATCGCCTTGCGGATGCGCCGGTTGTGCGGGTGGAGCATCATCCCCGGGGAGGCCACCACACGCAGATCCTTGGCGGCGGCGACGGCGATCAGATGATCGGCCTCAGCCACCGTCGTGGTCATCGTCTTGTTGAAGTGGATGTGCTTGCCCGCCTCAAGAGCCTGCAGGCCCTGGGCATAGTGCAGCCCGATCGGCGAGCAGATCGTCACCGCATCCACGTTGGGATCGGCAAGCAGCTCCTCATAGGTCAGGTACCACGCGGGCACGCCATAGGCCGCGGCTGCCGCCTCCGCGCGCCCCGGTACCGGATCACAGACCGCCGTCACCCGCACGCGATCCCAGACATCTTCCTGGCTCAGGTGCATCAACGCGCCGCGAATCCCGATCGCGCCCGCGCCGACGACCCCCATCCCCACCGTTGTCGACATAACCCAACCTCCTGGCGAGACAGTGGTCAGTTGTCTGTTATCCGTTGTCAGTTAGGCAACATCAAAGCCCGGGAACTGACAACTGACAACCGACAACCTTGAACTACAAGTGTTCCCTCCAGCTCGTCGCGTGCCGCCACCCCACCGCCTCCTGAAGCCGGCGATTGCTGAGGAAGCTGGCGTGACCGGGGAGCTCCGTGACCAGATCCAGCACCTCAGGCTTGAAACGCTCCACAAGCTCCAGCGAGGGCTCCAGCGCCGTCGTGTCATCCCCGTTGCAGAAGTAGACGCCGTGCGGCTCGATCTGCTCCGCCTTCTCCATCAGCAGCAGATGCGCCGAAGCCACGTCCTCACTGCCGACCCACGCCCAGAGCCAGGGATTCCATCCTGTGGTCGGTTTCGCATCGCGAGCCATCGCCCGGCGCCGCTCCGCATCGCAGATACCGGCGGCGCGCACCGCATAGGTGCGCATGCCGTAGGCGCGCGTGTACGAGTCCAGCAGCATCTCGCCCGCCAGCTTGCTGTAGGAGTAGGCGTCCTCCACATCGGCGGGATGGCTCTCGTCCACCGGCAGCGTCTCAAAGGGGAAGGGCCGGTCGCTGATCCGGTAACCATGCCCCAGGGCACAGTTGCTGCCCGTCATCACGAAGATGCCCACATCGTGGCGCAGCGCCGCCTGCAGCAGATAGTAGAGCCCCATCACGTTGGAGCGCATCGTCCGGTCAAAGGGAATGCCCCGCTCCGCGAACCGCTCGCGCAGCTCCGGATGGTCCGAGGGCGAGGGTTCGGCAGCCAGGTGCTGAATGGCATCCACACCTTCAACCGCGCTCAGGCAATCCTCGAAGACGCTCAGATCGCCCTGAATCCAGCGATGAGCGCGCAACTCGGCGATCGGTTCCCGACGCGAGAACAGGACCAACTCGTGCCCCGCGTCGGCCAACGCCCGCACCACGTGCGGCCCCAGCCGCCCGCTAGCCCCCGTCACCAGCACTCGCATAACACACCTCCCCACCAACCCAAGCAAGCCGCCGGCCGTTGGCGATCAGCGCCCCGCACGCCGCGTTGACCGTCGACGACTGTCCGGCAACTGACAACCGACAACCGACAACTGATAACTGTCGACTGTAGACTGTAGACTGTAGACTGTAGACTGTAGACTGTCGCCCTACCTCACCCCCAACAGCAACTCCACCGTCAGCTGATCCAGCTTCTCGTACTGAAGACCGCGGGCCGCGATCGCCTCACGGTCGAAGGCGTGTGCCTTAAGCGCAGCGGCCTTATCGGCCGAATAGGCACCCTTGAAGGCGTCCATCGAGCCGTCATCGGCGTGGATCTCGGCGAGCAGCGCCTGGATCTCAGCGTCGGCGTTGAACTGCTCCGCCTTCTCCTTCAGGATCAGGTAGGTGCGCATGCAACCGCGGGCGAAGTCCTTGACCCCCTCATAGTCCTCGGTGCGGTAGGCGTGAGCGTCGTAGTGGCGGCTGCCTGTGTAGCCCACATCCTCCAGGAACTTCACCAGGAAGAAAGCCTGCTTCAGATTCTGCGCGCCGAAGCGCCAGTCCTGATCGAAGCGCGCGTAGTTTTGATCGTTCAGATCGATGTGGAAGAGCTTCCCCGCCTCCCAGGCCTGGGCCACGGCGTGCAGGAAGTTGAGGCCCGCCATATGCTCGTGAGCGACCTCGGGGTTGACCCCGACCATCTCCGGATGGTCCAGCGTGGCGATGAAGCCCAGGTAGGCGCCCGTGGTGGGGAAGAAGAGATCGCCGCGGGGCTCATTGGGCTTAGCCTCCAGCGCGAACTTGAAGCCATAGCCCTGATCGATCGAGTACTCGCAGAGGAAATTGAGCGCCTCGCGGAAGCGCCGGATCGAGGCCACAGGATCCTTCGTCGCATCGGACTCGATACCCTCGCGACCGCCCCAGAAGACGTAGATCTCGGCCCCCAACTCGGCACCGAGATCCATCGCCTGCATCGTCTTCTGCACGGCGTAGGCGCGCACCTTGGGGTCGTTGGAGGTGAAAGCACCATCCTTGAAGACCGGGTTCCCGAAGAGATTGGTGGTCGCCATCGGCACGACCAGGCCCGTATCCGCCAACGCCTTCTTGAAAGCCTTGAGGATCGCGTCGCGCTCCGCAGGCGTCGCGTCGATCGGAATCAGGTCGTTGTCGTGGAAGTTGACGCCGTAGGCGCCCACCTCGCCCAGCAGATAGACGAGATCCGCGGGGGACATCGCCGGGCGGACGTCCTCACCGAAGGCGTCTCCACCGGTATTCCCCACGGTCCACAGACCAAAGGTGAACTTGTGCTCAGGTTTCGGCGTGTACATGTCAGACATCGTGACTCCTTCACTCACTACTGAATACTAGTGGTTAGCTAACTTGATTCCCGGGAGATGTCGTCCTATCGATTCGCTCACCCGCCCACCGACCGGTTCCGCTCGATCAGCGCCATACGCTGGGCGACGCAAGCAGCCGAACGCTCCGGATCAGGCGGCGTATGCTTGACGTAATCCAGCATCTTGTCCACGGTGGTCGTCGCGACGTGCATCCGCGTGTCCGAGGACGCGTAGTAGATGAACAGCTCACCCGAAGCACGAGCCACCGCCCCGTTGCAGAACAGCACGTTCGAGACGTCACCGATACGTTCCTCGCCCCAGGGCGCCATGAAGTAGCCGCCGGGAGCATAGATCACACGCTGCGGATCGTCCGGCGCACAGAGGAAGACGTAGAGCACGTAGCGCAACCCCGCCGCACAGGAGCGGACGCCGTGGGCGATATGCAGCCAGCCCTCGGACGTCTTGATCGGCGTCGCGCCCGCGCCGTTCTTCAGCTCCTTGATGGTATGGTAAACCCGCGCGTCGATCACGATCTCCTCGTCGATCACCGCATGCGCCACATCGTCCGCCAACCCGAAGGCGATCCCCCCACCCGTCCCCGCCTGGATGAAGTCGTCCTGCGGTCGGGTGTAGAAAGCGTACCTCCCGTCGACAAACTCCGGATGGAGCACCACATTCCGCTGCTGCGGCGACGGCGTGATCAGGTCGTCCAACCGCTCCCAGGTGACCAGGTCGCGCGTGCGCGCGATCCCCGCCTGGGCGACGGCGCTGCTCGTGTCGCCGGGCGGCGCCGCCGGGTCCTTGCGCTCCGTGCAGAAGACCCCGTAGATCCAGCCGTCCTCGTGCTGCGTCAGCCGCATATCGTAGACGTTGGTATCGGGGACCTCGGTCTCGGGCATCACCAGCGGCGTGTCCCAGAATCGAAAGGCGTCGATCCCGTTCTCGCTCTCAGCGACGGCGAAGAACGACTTACGGTCGTACCCCTCGACGCGACAGACCAGGAGGATCTTGCCGTCCAGCTCGATCGCCCCCGCGTTGAACACACCATTGATCCCCAACCGCTCCATACCATAGGGATTGGTCGTGGGATTGAGGTCATAGCGCCAATGCAGCGGCGTGTGCGCAGCCGTCAGAATGGGATAGGTGTAGCGCGTGGTCAAGCCATCGTTCCAGTGGACATTAACGGAGTTCCTGCGCCCGATCAGCGCTTCGTGCTCCTGCCTCAGCCGGCGGTAGCGCCCCTCGAAGGTCGATGAATCCATGGGGAGTCCTCCTCTGTTCCGGATAGCTATATGCGACTATACCATGGTTCCTGACGCCTGCACAATCGGCGCAAAGGAACAGGGCTATCGCCTCTGGTCTTCCGGGAAGCTCGCAGAGCCTCGCCCCACCACCAAGAGAGCGCCGGACGCCTGCATCCGCCCGACACCTCTCCGCGCCCTCCACCAACCGGCGGACTACCAGTCCGCCCTACA
>CAZYYC010000281.1:0-5491 GCA_964650935.1 uncultured Anaerolineales bacterium | reverse complement strand
CGCGGCACCGCCGCGTCTCTACCTCCGCGTAATGCGGAAAAGTGACGCACACCCTGGCGATCCCGCTCAAGGCGCAAGCTCGACCAGCCTCGAGGCGCGGCTTTGAGCGGGATCGGTCTAGTGGAAGGCGGTGAGCCACTTGTCGTGGGCGGCGAAGAGCTTGTCGACCATTTCCCGGATCTCGGCGAGGGAGAGGAGCGAGGCGGTGAGGGGGTCGAAGAGACAGGCCTGGGTGATCTTCTCACGGTCGCCCTCCAGCGCGCCCTCGACGACGAGCTCCTCACACTGTGCGTTGAGGCTGTTGAGGATGGCGAGCTGCGGTGGCAGCGGGCCGACGTGGATGGGCTTCAGGCCGCCCTGATTGGCCAGGACGGGGACCTCGACGCAGCAGCCCGCGGGCAGGTTGTCGATCAGGCCGAAGTTGCGCACGTTGCCGTTGAACTCGAACATCTCGTGGTCGCCGAAGACGGCGTTAAAGATGTAGGCGGCATACTCGCGCCCGCGCGCCAGGTCGATCTCCTCGGTCATCCAGCGGTTGAACTCGTTGATGCGGCGTTCCTTGCGCGTGATCCGGGCATTCCAGCGCTCCATCCAATCGTGCCCGGGATTCCAGCCGGTGCCGTGGGTGCAGTACTTCTCGATCAGATCGGGGCGCTTGCGGAACCACCAGTTGTACTCGGAGTTGTGACCGCTGGACTCGGTGACGTAGTAGCCCAGGTGGAGGAACATCTCGTTGCGCACTTGCTCTTCGTTGTAGATCTCGGGGCGGGTGGTGACGGCCTCGTGGATGAGGGGATAGGCATCCTTGCCGTTCCACTTGAAGTCCAGATAGTGGGCCTGGTGATTGATGCCCGCGCAGGTGTAGGTGATCTCCTCCATCGGCGCGCCGATCCAGCGCGCCAGCATCTCGGCGGTCCCCTGCACGCTGTGGCAGAGGCCGCTCGCCTGCACGTTGGAGACGCCCTGGATCGCCCGGCAGAGCATGGCCATCGGGTTGGTGTAGTTGAGGAAGATGGCGTCGGGGCAGTGGACCTCGATATCGCGGACGATCTCCAGCATCGGGGGCCAGGTGCGCAGGAAGCGGAAGATGGCAGAGGGCCCGCGGGTGTCGCCGACGTTGATGGATATGCCGTAGTCTTTGGGAATGCCGATGTCGGTGCGGATGTCGTCATCGTCGCCGGTGAGGATCGTGGTGAGGACGCCGTCGGCGCCGTCGAGCGCCGCGGCACGGTCAAGCGTCGCGGTGACTTTGGCGGGATAGCCTCCCGCCGCGACGATACGCTCGACGACCTGTTGGGCGAGCGCGAGGTTGTCTGCGTCGATGTCCATCAGGGCGATCTCGCAGTCCGCGAAGGCGGGGAAGGTGAGGATGTCGCGGACGAGATTGCGCGTGAAGGTGACGCTGCCGGCGCCGATGAACGTGATCTTCTTTCGCATGGTAGGCTCCTTGGTCGTTGGGAATGGGTTAGGGGACCTGCTCGAAAAAGGCCCACATGACGCGCGTGGCGTCGATGTCCTGCGTCGTGGTGCCCACGATGGCCTTGGGGAGCGGGACGCCACCGGGCCAGCTGTGACCGCCGCCGGCGATGGTGTAGAAGGTGACGTCGGCGGTGCAGTCCTGGTAGGCGATGCCGCTCACGGCGCCGCCGGCGGGTAGGTCGCGCGGCGGTCCGCTGCAGCCGTTGCGGCGGGCCAGCTCGTCGGCCCAGGCGGGCACGTTGGGGAAGGGAAGATCGAAGGCGCGGGAGGGGCCGCCCGCGTAGGGCACGATGGGGTCTGCGGTGCCGTGGAAGAGGATCGCCGGGACCGGGCGCGTGGGGCGGCAGGCCTCCCAGGGCAGCAGGTGGGCGCCGGCGACCGAGCCGAAGGCGGCGATGCGGTCGGAGAGCCCACAGGCGAGCGCGAAGGACATACCGCCGCCGTTGGAGAGCCCATTGACGTAGATGCGGTCCGGGTCGATTGTGTAGTCCGCGGCGAGCCGGTCGATCAGGGCCTCGATGAAGGCGATGTCGCCGGTGGTCGCGCCCTCGTCGGTGGTGCGGGCGCCGAAGGCGGTCCAGCGCCTGGGGAAGCCGGTGCCGCTGGGGTAGACGACGATGAAGCCGACCTCGTCGGCGAGCTCATTCCAGCGGCTGGTCTTGGCCTGGTGGGCAGGCCACTCGGCGTAGCCGTGGATGCTGATGACCAGCGGGGTGGGCGTCGCCGGATCGTAGTTTTGGGGCACGTAGAGGAGGTAGGTGCGGCGTTCGCCGGCAACGATGAGTTCGCCGTTGGTGCGGTGTGAGAGTTGCAGAATCCCCGCCAGGACGAGCGCGAGGACGAACGGCAGGGCGATGAGGATCAGGATGATGCGGGCTCGGCGACCGGGCATGGCAGCTCCTAGGGTCAGGTATCGGCTAAGGCCAAGCATAGCCCGATCGACAGGGGGCGCAAGGCGCTGGGTGTGTGACCCGCCGCCGGGAGACGCCCCACCGAGAGACGCCCCACCGGGGCGTCTCTACCATGGCGGTTGTAGAGACGGTGCGGTGCGCCGTCTCGGGGTGCGGTGAGAGGGGGCGCCGTTGCGCGCGTGGCCCTCCGCCGGGAGAGGCCCCACCGGGGCGTCTCTACTTCAGAGACCAGGTTTCCATGCCGTTGAAGAAGCGGATGGGCGTGGGCGGCGTCGTCGCAGGGTCGTACCAGACGGCCCGGTCGCTACCGAACATGACCTTGCGGGCGTAGAAGGTGCCGGCGGCGGTCTCGATCTGCTCGATGCCCGCGACGACGACGTCGAAGCGAGAGGCGATCGGTCCTTGATCCTGGCTGGCGCTGCGCCATATGTAGGGATTGAAGCGCAGGACCTGACCGCCGGCGCCACGCTCCAAGGGGATGGCGGCGAGCTGCCAGGGCATAGCGTAGTCGGTCAGCACGGGCAGGGCGGGATCGTCGTCCCGTGGGGTCTCGGTCCACGGCAGATGGTGCGCGACATCCTCGTCGCCCATCACCTGCACCGACACATCGATGCCTGCGGCGCCGACGTCCCACTTGATGTCCGCGTAGTAATCGCCTTCCGCTAGATCCAGGACGGTTGAGCCGGCCAGCAGGTGACCGTCATGAGCCTGCCAGGAGAAGCGGTCTCGGCGCGTGCCGCCGGCACTCGACCAGAAGCTCGAGCCGACGGTGACCTCGTAGGGAACCACGGTGGAGCTGCAGACGAGCTCGACGACGTCGCCTGCGGGCGTCACCGTGCATTCGCCGTCGCCGACGACCTCGTCGGCGGCATTGCGCACCTCGTAGGTCCGGCGCGCTTGCTGGGGCCAGGTCGCGGGCTGGAGCGCGAGCGGGCCCTCGGGCACCAACGGCGCGCTGAGGGTCACGACCTCGACCGCCGTCATCCCCACGTAGAGGACGGCTGCGATGAGGAGGGGCCAGCTCGAGCGCAGGGCAAGCGGGCGCGACAGGGCGGCTCGGTCAGCCGCGACGGGGGCCTCGCCGCGCGTGAGGCGGTGGAGAGCCACGGCGGCCGCCGCAGCGGCGATGAGCCCGCCGACGAGCGCCGGCATGGAGAGGAAGAAGGCCTCCGCGCCGCCGACGAAGAGCCCCTGGGTGATGACCAGGGCCGCGGGCAGGTTGGCGCCGACGTGGGTGGCGATGCTCGCGGGCAGCGAGCGCGTGCGGGCGTTGACCCAGCCGAGCGCCAGGCTGAGCAGGACGATGCTGACGCTCTGCAGCAGTGAGAGGTGAAAGACGATGAAGAGCGCGCCGACGAGCAGGATGCCCAGGGCGCGGCTGCGGCGCTCGTAGACGGGCTGGATGACGCCGCGGAAGAGGAACTCCTCGCACAGGGGTGCCAGGACGGCGTAGGCGAGGATGGCGAGCAAGCCCATCCCGATCGTGCTCGGGATGACATCATCGGGGGCCGCGATCCCGCTGTAGCCGAGCAGGTAGTGGGTCAGGGCGGCGATGCGCGCTGAGAGCGGGTAGAGGCCCGCGCCGATCAGGAAGGCGAGGAGGGTGACCCGCCCGCCGGGCCAACGCCGGCGGACACGCTCGGCGATCGGTTGGCCCGTGCGTCTCAGGTAGAGATAGGCGGGCAGGAAGACAAAGAGCAGTTGGTTGAGGCTCAAACGCACGTACTGGGGCAGCCACATCAGGGCCGCGTTGGCAATCATCAGGATCAGCACGATCAGGAAAAGCAGGTTGACGGCGCGTGGCGCGTTGTGGGTCGACTTGGGCGGTGATCTATCCATTCTGTTGGCTCCCTTCCATGCGTGCTCAGACTCTACACGGGTCGGGCCGGATGGCAAGCTGTGCACGGCGCAACCGCTCTGCCTTTCGCAAGGAGCGGATGGTTCTGCCCGTTCGCCAGGGGCACGTTGACAGTGATGGTAGGCGTGCTACAGTGCCGGGCTAGGGCGCCTTGGCGAAGGCCGGCGTGTTGCAGACATCGATCCACGGAAGGCAGGTGATATGATGCATCATCACGACTGGGAGAACCCGCAGGTCATCGGGCGCAACAAGCTGCCGGGGCACGTGCCGCTGGGCGCCTATCCGGACGCGGCAACGGCGCTGGCGGGGGAGCGCACCGCGTCGCCGAACGTGACGCTGCTCAACGGAGAGTGGTCCTTCTTGCTCGTGCCGGGACCCGAGGCTGCGCCGGAGGGCTTCGAGCGACCCGACTTTGACGCCGGGGGATGGGCGACGATGCCCGTGCCCGGTAACTGGCAGATGCCGGCAAACTGGGGGGCGCTGGCCTTCGAGGACCGCCCGATCTACCTCAATGTGGCCTATCCCTTCGAGCCGAACCCACCCCACGTGCCGGAGGCCAACCCCACCGGCTGCTATCGCACGACCTTCGATCTGGACGTGAGCCCCGAGGCGCGCGACGTCTTGCTGCTCTTCGAGTCGGTCGATGCGGCCCTCTATCTGTGGGTTAACGGTGCGCCGGTCGGCTATAGCCAGGGGAGCCGGTTGCCTGCGGAGTTCGACATCACGCCCTTCGTGCACGAGGGCGAGAACCTGCTCACCGTGAAGGTGCTGCGCTACTGCGACGGGACCTACCTCGAGGATCAGGATATGTGGCGCATGAGCGGCATCCAGCGCGACGTGGTCCTCATCACTAAGCCCAAGGTGAGCCTGCGCGACTTCACGGTGCGAGCGGGGCCGGATGACGCCTACCGTGACGGACTGCTGCATATCGAGGCCTTCATCCCGCGGGCCGCCGACATGGCATCCCACACCGTGGAGGCGCGGCTTTTCGACGGGGACGCGGAGCTGCCGGTAGGCCCGTGGGTAGGGGCCGTGGACGACCACACGCCCTACGGCGCTGCGACCAAGACTGCCTGCGCGATGATCGATGCGGTGGTCCCCGGGCCCAAGCTGTGGACCGCCGAGACGCCGCACCTCTACACGCTGCTGCTGACGCTGCGGGATGGGGACGGGAAGGCGGTCGATTTCGAGAGCTGCCGCGTCGGCTTCCGCCGCGTGGAGGTGAAGGACGGTGTGCTGCTGC
>CAZYYC010000280.1:2760-5496 GCA_964650935.1 uncultured Anaerolineales bacterium | reverse complement strand
AGCCAGGCCTGATAGTAGATGCTCGCGTCGCGCACGCCCTTGAACCTACCGTCAACGTGTTTCATGGGAGCCCCTCCTTCGCGTCCTCAAGAGCCACCGCTTGCCCAACTCGCCCCGTGTGCAGGGCCTCTCACGGCGCCGGGTCGCTCTCCGGGTCGCCCAGCAGCAACGACACGATCTCCGCCGGGCTGCGCACCAGCGCCGTCGGCCCGAGGGCCGCCAGCGAGGCGGCACTGTTGTAGCCCCACACCACCGCCCCGGAGGCCATCCCGGCAGCCTGCGCCGCCTCCACATCGCGGATCTCGTCGCCGAAATAGATCCCCCGCTCGCGTTCCGTGTGCGTCGTGTGCAAGACGTGCCGCAGCTTCGCCGGCTTGCCGAGCAACGAGACCCCACACTCATACATCACCATCAGCGACGCCAGCTCAGACCCCAATGCCTGCCGCACGTTCCGCTCGGCATTGGAGCTGACCACGGCAAGCGTCACGCCCCGCGCCGTCAGCGTGTGCAGCACCTCCGGTATCCCCGCCACCAGCCTGATCGCGTCGATCTCCTGTGCCATGCGCCGTCGCACGTAGGCACCCATCGCCGGCAACTTGAGCGGCGAAACGTTCAGGTGCTTGGCGATCTGCAGCGCGTTCATACCGCGCAGCATGTCATACTCGCTCTCATCCACGTGGCGGACCCCATAGCGTTCCCCCACCTCGTTCATGATCGAGATCATCCAGGGCAGCGTATCCGCCAGGGTGCCGTCGAAGTCGAAGACCGCTAGGTCGTAGATTCTCATCACGTCTCCCTATCAAGCTCTGGGCTCGCGCGCCATATACCACATCGGCACACGGGCCGATTGCCCGGGCAACTCATCCGCCGCCAGCACCTCGAAGCTGCGACGGGCGTAGAAAGCCACATTCGCCTCCGTCTGGGTCTCCAGATAACAGGGGAGACCCTCCGCGTCGGCACGCGCCAACAACGGCGCGAGCAAGGCGCCGCCGATCCCCTCTCCCTGACGCTCGGGGGCCACACCCAGCGCCCACAGGTACCAGTGAGGGCCAGGCATCAGCCGCCGGTGCACCCGCCCCTCGTGGGCCTCCCCCGCCAGAAAGGGCGCCCGAGCCTCGGGCCTGAACGCCGCCACCGCGCGCTGAAGCGCGAAACCCGTGCGCAGCGAGCGCCACAACGTCGCGTCGAGCTTGCCCGGCGCCGTCCAGCAGGCCACCCCCGCGACCTCCGGCGTGGTCCACACCTCGCCCCAGGCGAGATTGTAGACGATGACGCCGTAGAAGAGCCGCGTCATCACGCGGAGGCTTTCGGCGCGGTCGCGAAAGAGGTGCGCGTACATCACGTCACCGTCAAAGGCCCGCGCCAGCACATCCGCTGCCCGCGCCGCCTGCGCTCGCTTGAGGGGCACAGCCTCAACCACGTCCGATGGCCTCCTCTCCCCCACCCCCGCTGCGCCGCACGCAACGTCGCCATCGCAGGTCGGACAGCCGACCCGGCAACGCTCTATCGGTCAAGCGCCCATGGCTCGCGCAGCATGAAGAGCCGAAACGCCCCCTCCGCCCGGAAGCCCAACGCGCGATAGGCCCGCTGGGCCGCTGCGTTGTCCTCTGCCGTGAAGAGCACGCCCAGCGTCGCCCCCTCATCGCGCGCCGCCAGCAGCGAAGCTGCCACCGCGCACCGCGCGTAGCCGCGACCGCGCAGCTCGGGAGGCGTGTAGACCCCGCCCACCTGCACCGCCTCCGCCGTGCGCGTGTTGAACGCCGTCATCGCCACCGGTCGGTCATCGTCCTCCAGAATCCAGAGGACGCCGTCGTCGATCTGGCGCCTCACGCCGGCGCATGCGTCATCCGGCGCCGTGGCCGCCGGCTCGACACTCAGCGCCTCGACCTCAAAAGCGACCCGCCACGCAGCCAAGGTGTCAACGTCCCGCCCCGTCGCGCGCCGTCCGTGGACCTCGCCCTGCCGCAACGCCTCAGGCACCACCAGCGCGGCCAACTCAAGCGCGAACAACGGTTCCACCGCGTCCTGCTGCCTAGGCAGGACGCTGCCTGCGCGGGCAGCCTCAGCGTCCAGTCCGGCGCGGATCACGTCCACCTGATCGACGGGTCCGATGGCACCCCGCACGCCGCGACCCGACGCCGCGACCGCCGCGTGCCACAGCGCCTCAACGTGCTCGCCCGCCTGCGGCATCAGCATCCCGTTCCAATAGTGAGCCACGACGCCGATCAGGACCCCACCGTCGAGGGCACCCACATAGGTCCCGCTGAAGCGCACGCCGTTGTCGATCAGACCCGCCGCGCGCAGATTGCCCAACAGGAACATCGACGTCGCGATTCGCGGCAGCAGAAACGCCTCCAGCGCGGGCTCATCCCCCGGCATCAGCTTCCGGATCTCCACGCCTCACACCTCCGCCCTCTCACCCGCAAGCTTGCAGCCCCGCCCCGAGACGGCGCCCTCGCAGACGAGGGGGCGGAGAGCCTGCAGAGGCGCGCCTGCATCCCCCCGTCCATGTGGGGCGGGAAGCCGTCCCGCCCTCTGCCCCCTCACCAATAGCATGCTTGTAGCCCCGTCCCGGGGCGTCGGACGCGGCGGCGACTTCGATCCGCACCGCTCGCCGTCAGACCGGCCCGCCCCGAGGCGGCGCCCTCGCCGACGAGGGGGCGGAGAGCCTTCAGAGGCGAGCCTGCATCCCCCCGTCCATGTGGGGCGGGAAGCCGTCCCGCCCTCTGCCCCCTC
>CAZYYC010000280.1:0-2660 GCA_964650935.1 uncultured Anaerolineales bacterium | reverse complement strand
ACCAATAGCATGCTTGTAGCCCCGTCCCGGGGCGTCGGACGCGCCGGCCCCGACCTACGCCAGATCCCGGATACGCACCTCGACATCCGGCTCATCGCGCAGCAGTGCCACCAGCTCCGTCGGATCCGTCTGTCCGTAATGGTACGGATAGACAACTGTCGGCTTGAACGCCTTCACCGCGTCGGCAACCATCTCCGGCGTCATCGTATAGGGCAGATTCATCGGCAGGAAGGCCACGTCGATGTCGCTCAGCGCCCGCATCTCAGGCGTGTCCTCCGTGTCCCCCGCGACGTAGACCCGTGTATCGCCGAACGTCAGCAAATAGCCGTTCCCCACCCCCTGAGGGTGGAACGGCTGCCCCGGCGCGCGCTCGTGCTCGATGTTGTAGGCCGGGATCGCCTCGATCCGGATCCCCGCCACCGTCCGCTCGTCGCCGTTCATCATCAGGATCCCGTCCTCGACCCGCGACGCGCACGACGGGGTGCAGACGACCTTCGTCTTCCCGGTGCGGATCTTGGCCAAGGCCCCGAGGTCCAGATGATCCCCGTGCTCGTGCGTGATCAGCACCAGATCACCCTTCGGCAGCTCGCCGTAGTCCGCCACCTGACCATAGGGATCGATATGGATCACGGCCCCGCGAATCTCAAACATCAACGTCCCGTGGCCGAGGAACGTCATCGTCAGGTCGCCCACGGACGTCTTGATCACATCCGACTGGAATTGCTTGGCCATCGCAAAGCCTCCTTCGCGCCCTTTACGGGCGCCACTGAGTCGTTTCCCCCAGTATACACTGCCTTGCACGAGACAGCGAAGCCCACCGCCACGACCTTTGGGGTCTGAGAGACCCCAAAGCGTCTTCCGCGCTACCCCTGCCGCCACGCCATCTTGCGTCCGACCAGCCACAACGACCCCACCGTGACGGTCAACAGCACCCCCATGTCAACCGCCAGCCGCCCGGTCACCGGTCCGATGAGCGTCTGGCGGAACGCCGAGGCCGCATAGGTCGACGGCACAACCTGCCCCAGCACCCGCAAAAAACCGGGAAGGCGGTCGGGCGGGATCACCACCGGCCCCATCGCCGTCAGCAGCAGCGTGAAGATGAAGCCCAGGTTCAGCGACTCGCCACGCGTCCGCCCGATCAGGCCCAAGAGCCCCCCGACACCGGCGAGCGACACGGTGCTCAGCGGGACCACGACCGCCAGCCACGGACTCGGAGAGACCGGTAGGGTCAGGAGCGCGGGCCCCGCCACGATCGTGACCAAGAGCGACGGCAACGACAGCAGCAGAAAGGCGAGCGCCATCGCCACGATCAGCATGAACCGCTCGATCGGCAGCGTCGCGAAGTAGTCCATCGCCCCATCGAAACGCAGGAACGTGATGTGGCTCTGTACCATGTCCATCGTACCGAAGAGCAGGCCTACGACGATGTTGCCGGTCGCGACGTAGACGACCGCCTCCGATCCCGCGTCCCGTGCGAACACGCCCAGGGCCAGCAGACCCAAGAGCGGCGTCATCGTGCCGCGCAGCAGCATCCCCGCCCATCCCCAGCGCCAGTTGGTCATCTCGATACGGAAGAGCACCGTCAGCTGCGTCAGCCACGATGGACGATGGAGCGACGATCCGCTTCCCGGCCCGGTAGCGCGCCCCTCAGCCGGTCGTGTAGTGGACATAGAGATCCTCCAGTGTCGCCGAGTAAAGGCGGAAATCCTCCAGCTGCTCGAGGTCCAACCGGTCAAGGAGCGCACTGGCCTCGCTGCGATCGACCCACGTGATCCACCGCCCGGGCTGCAGCTCGTGCACGTCGAGGGCCTCCGGCAGCCGCGGGGGCGCCGCGGGTCGGAAGAAGAGCTCCAGCCGCAGCTTGCGATCGACCTCTTGCTTGAGCGCCGCAGGGGCCCCGACGGCGACCAACCGCCCCTCGCGCATGATCCCCACCCGCCGAATCACACGCTCGGCCTCGATGGCGTCGTGGGTGATGAAGAGCACGGTCGTGCCCCAGGCGCGGTTCATCTCGCTCAGCGTCTCCCAGACCAGGCGCCGGCGCTGGGGCGCCAGGTCGTTCGTCGGCTCGTCGAGGATCAGCATCGGCGGCGCGCCCACCATCGCTACGGCCAGCCGCAGCAGTCGCCGCTCCCCACCCGACAGGCGAGAGCTGGGCACATCGCGCAGCGCCCCGATCTCCCATTGCGCCAACAGCCGGTCGCGCTCACGCGCCGCATCGCGACGGCTCAACCCGCGCAGGCGCGCCGTGCAGAACAGCGCGCCCCCCACGGTGGCGTTGTTGAGCGCCCGCGCCTCCTGGGGCATATAGCCGACGTACGTCGCCACGTGGATCGGGTCACGCCGCACGTCCCGGCCCAGCAGCCGAATGGAGCCCGACGTCGGCACGAGCACCCCCACCATCTGCCGGACCACCGTGGTCTTCCCCGCCCCGTTGTCGCCAAGCAGGCCGAAGATCTCGCCCTCGTGGATCTCCAGGCTGACGCCTACGTTGGCAGGCTGAGCTGTTCCGGGGTAGATCTTCGTGATACCGCGGATCTCGTAGACGATGCTGCTCATTCCCTCACCTCCTCCGTGCGGAATTGGGGGCTTGTCTTGGGACCAATTCTGTGCTATTGTAAAGTCATACCTGCCGTGCAGCCAGGACGCAGAATGGGATT
>CAZYYC010000279.1:0-5531 GCA_964650935.1 uncultured Anaerolineales bacterium | reverse complement strand
CGCGGCGAGAAAGTGATAGGGTTTGCTTGCCGGCTGGAATCGCACGCCGACAACTATAGGCTCGTTATCAATCCTGCCACCCTCTGCGGGCGGCGTATTCTCTTGTTGTCCCTGTACCTCTACCGTCATAGACACACTCCTACTATCTGAACCTCACCCACTAACTATACCCTAGCCATCCGGCTTGGCAATGGCGGGTTCACGCTACGACTTGCGGTCGCGCTTCCACAGAGGCGCCTTGCTTTCCAGAACACCTCGCAGGTCGAAGATCTGGTCGCGGAGCGCGGCGGCTTTCTCGAACTCCCAATTCTCCGCTGCCGTGCGCATCTCCTTCTCCAGCTCTCGGATCATCTTGTCCAGGGCCCCGGGCTCCATGTCCGCCGGGGAGACATCCAGCGCACTCTCTGCCTGGGCCGCTATTCGCACGCGGTCGGTGAGATCCCGGATCTCCTTGATGATGGTTTTCGGCTCAATGCCGTGGGCCTCATTGTAGGTGAGCTGGACCTCGCGACGCCGTTGAGTTTCGTCGATGGCCTCCTGCATAGCGTCCGTCACGCTATCGGCGTACATAAGTACCGTCCCCTCGATGTGGCGGGCTGCGCGCCCGATGGTCTGGACGAGCGCCGTCGCACTTCTCAGGAAGCCCTGTTTGTCAGCATCGAGAATCGCGACCATGCTCACTTCGGGCAGGTCGAGTCCTTCGCGCAATAGGTTGATCCCAACAATCACGTCGTATTGGCCTAGTCTGAGATCGCGCAGGATCTCCACCCGCTCAATCGTTTGGACCTCACTATGCAGATACTGAACCTTGAAGCTCAGCTCGCGCAGGTAGTCGCTCAAGTCCTCAGCCATCTTCTTGGTGAGCGTGGTGACCAGCACTCGCTGCCCGTTCTCGATGCGCTCGCGTAGCCTGCCGACGAGGTCGTCGATTTGACCCTTGGTGGGCAAGACGATGATCTCCGGGTCGACGACCCCGGTGGGACGGATGACCTGCTCCACGACCTGGGTCGCGTGGCTGAGCTCGTACTCAGCCGGTGTAGCCGAAGTGTAGATGACTTGGTTGATGCGCTCCTCAAACTCGTGGAACATCAACGGTCGATTGTCGAGTGCCGAGGGAAGGCGGAAGCCGAAATCCACCAAGGTGCCCTTACGGCTGCGGTCGCCGTTGTACATGCCGCGGACTTGGGGGACGGTCATATGCGACTCATCGAGGATTAAGAGGTAGTCACCGGGGAAGTAGTCCATCAGCGTCCAGGGCGGCTCGCCGGGTTCACGCTGATCCAGGTGCCGGGAGTAGTTCTCGATGCCCGAGCAGTAGCCGATCTCGCGGATCATCTCCAGATCGTAGCGGGTGCGCTGCTCCAGTCGTTGGGCCTCCAGCAGCTTGTCCTGGGCATTGAGTTCGGCTAGGCGCTGCTCCAACTCCGCCTCGATCTCGACCAAGGCCTGCTTGACGCGCTCCTCCGAGGTCACGTAGTGCTTCGCGGGGAAGATCTGGATCTCGTCGGGTTTGTCCAATATCTCCCCCGTCAGCGGATCGACCTCCATGATGCTCTCGATGTCGTTGCCCCAGAAGGAAATGCGGTAGGCGGTCTCGGTATAGGCGGGACGGATCTCAAGCACATCGCCGCGTGCGCGAAAGGTGCCGCGCCGGAAATCGAGGTCGTTGCGGTCGTAGAAGATGTCGACCAGGTGGCGCATCACCGTCTCACGCCGTATGGCCTGTCCGACCTGGAGGGGCAGGATAACGCGGCCCCACTCGTGAGGATTGCCCAGGGCATAGATGGCCGATACGGACGCGACCACAATCGTGTCTTGGTGGGTGAGCACAGCTGCCGTGGCGGCGAGTCTCAGGCGGTCGATCTCCTCGTTGATGTCCGCGTCCTTCTCGATGTAGAGGTCGTGTTGAGGGATATAGGCCTCAGGTTGATAGTAGTCGTAATAGGAGACGAAGTACTCGACGGCGTTGTGGGGAAAGAGCTCACGAAACTCCGAGTAGAGCTGGGCGGCTAAGGTCTTGTTGTGGGCCAGCACCAGGGTGGGCCTTTGGACCTCTGCAATGACGTTGGCGATGGTGAAGGTCTTACCCGTCCCTGTCGCCCCTTTGAGGACCTGGTGCTGCTCTCCACGTCTGAGGCCGGTGACGAGTTGGTTGATCGCTTCGGGCTGATCGCCGGTGGGCTGGAACTTCGACACGAGCTGGAAAGCTGCCATTTCTGACTACCCCTCTTGTCTCTGAGCGATGATGAAGACGCGGCCGTAATCCTCGGGCTCATCCAAGGGTGTCTCGAGCGCTTGCGGTGCGGCGAAGGACACGCTCGCAAAGCCGACCTCGGTCAGTGCTGCAGCGACCTCGGCCATATCGAAGATCGTATTGTAGGCCACCTCACCGAACCGTGTGTAACGACCGTCCTCCTCAAGCAGGAACCCCGAAATCTGAGTATAGGCGCGTCCCTCTTCCTCGGCAACAACACCACGGGTGATCAACACCAGATCCTCTTCTTCCTGAACGTTGATCCCGGCCCATCGCGATAGGCCGAAGCGGGTGTTGAGATCGAAGATGAAGAGTCCTCCGGGTTCCAGAACCCCATAGGTGGACCGGAAACAGCCCTTCAGTGCTGCCATGTCGGGCAGGTGGTTGAGCGCATCGAAGGTCGAGACGACCAGGCCGAATCGTTCGTCGAACGCAAAGTCGGCAGCATCGCCTTCGATAAACCGTGCGCGGCCCTCGGCGATGTAGTTGTGGCCCCCGTGATCTCGCGCATTGGCGATGGCGTGGGCCAACATCGCGGGCGAGAGATCGAGGCCGACGACGTTGTATCCGTTGTCCAAGAAGTGGAGTGCCAGCTGACCCGAGCCGCACGCGAGGTCGAGCACGCTTCTGCAATGCCGGCCAAGGGGTGTCTTCTCATAGAGGCTGAGGATACGGGGGGCGGCCTCACGAGCAAATTGCTGCCAGCGCATGTTGTAGATCGCGGCAAAGCCTTCTCCATATCCCTGCATCACGCTCTCCTCATCTGAATCGTAGCTTCCGTCGCCTATGGTGTCACGGTTAGGTACCTACCGTCAACCCAGCCCTCAAGATGGTCCGCAGGCGCGCTGATGCGATACCAAACAATATCGTCGATAGGGACGGGGCCTTCCAGCACGATGACGAGCATGCCTTCCGTCAACCTCCCCATGATGACACCGTTCGGCGAGTAGCGGACGCGCAAACCGGCACTCCCAGGACCGGTGACACTCAGGACCCACGGCGTCGGCGTGGGGGTGTGGGTGGGCCATGGGGTCCAGGTGGGGATGGGCGTCGGTGTAGGGGTCCTGGTGGGCGTCGAGGTGGGCGTCGGTGTGTGGGTGGGCGTAGCGGTCGGTGTATGGGTGGGAATGCCGGTAGGCGTCATCGTCGGTGTCATCGTCGGTGTCGCCGGCACGTAAGCGCGAAGTTGCTGTGTGGGGACCATACCCAACGTCAGGGCCACCGGCATGTCAATGTGTGTGGCGATACGTTCCTGTAGGTCGCGGGCCTCGTGGTGGTAGAGGGTACCGGATGTCCTGACGGTCAAGTCGAGGTTCAGGGCCCCCTCGGGCGTGAGGTCATAATCCCACTGGACCAGCTCGCCGCCAGGGATCTGTCTAATCTCGGTGAGGATGGCAGCCTCGACTCTACGTCGGAAGTGCAGCTCGCTGCGCGAACGCTGCGTCAGGATCAGGAGTGGAATCGTGATCAAGACGAGCAAGACGCCGAAAGCGAGAAACCCTCCCCGCCGTGCATTCACGCGATCGGGATCACCGGGCTGCGGGCGGAACCCCATCCACAGGAAGAGAAAGCCACCTGCCGCCACGATCGCCACGAGGTTGGCGACGAAGAGGAGCATCGATCCGATCGCGATATTGCGGTTCACGAGGGCCAGGCCGAGGCCGACATTGGCCAGCGGCGGGGTCAATGATGCTGCGATCGCGACGCCGGCCAATGCAGCGGAGACCTCCTTGCGGCTGATGGCATAGGCCGCTGCGGTACCGGCTGCGAGGCCGACGGCGAGGTCGAGCACCGAGGGCTCAGCGCGGGTGAGGATGGCTGCCGTCGGTTCGGCGCCGGGCACAAGTACCCCGACGACACCTCCCATGATCACTGCTAACAGAACTCCCCGCACCGTGGTTGCCGCCGCCCTCCAGAAGAAGCGTAGGTCGCCCAGGACGATGCTGAGTCCCATGCCCAGGATCGGTGTCATCAGCGGGGCTACGATCATCGCGCCGATGATGACGGCGGCATTGTCCATCAGCAATCCCAGGGCCGCGAGTGCCGAGGCAAGCGTCAGCATGACGGAGAAGTCGGCGCTGGGCTGTGAGCCGCGGCGTATAGTCCTTTGGACCTCGGCTTGCTCCTGTATGGTCAGTGGCCGTAGGAGGCCGAAGACGCGCCCCCAGGCTCTGCGCCAGAAGGAGCCCAGGTAGCCTAACCGGCGACGGACGACAAGGACGGTTTTGTTGGACTGATCCAGGATGGCTTGCGGTACGTCCCCAAAAAGAAAGCGATCGATCGGGCCTTCGTTGCCTGCACCGAGAATCACAAGGCCGTAGTCACCGGTCTGTGCCTCGGTGAGAATGCCCTCAACGGGTGAAGCCGCGGGTACCGCCTTGGTTTCTACGACGGCTTGATCCCCCGGTGAGAGCCGTTCTACCATCATATCGAGGCGGGTACTGCCGATCAAAACATCGGCTTGTCCGGAGCGGACATTCGCCACATAGAGCGCTGTTATGCGGGCGTCCGGAGCCAATGCACGCGCAAGGGTGAGGGCGTGGGGGGCATTCGGCCCACCGGCGGCGGGGATCAGGATTCGCTGGACGTCTGCCGCGATGGGTCCGCGTTGCACCATCACATCACACGATGCATGCTGGACCACCGGATCAAGTGTGCGGCCCAACTGATAGGTCCCGTGATTCAGATGCCCGCTGAGCCCAAGCAGGAGGAGATCAGGAGCATAGCTCCGCGTCTCCGCCAGGATGACAGTGCCTACATTTCTGCCGGTACGCGTGACGACCTCCGTGGGCAGAGCGTCACAGGTGTCGGGGATCGTCAACCACGAGGGGGGCAGGCCTCGCCGCGTGACGGTGAGCACGCGTACCTCGCCCCTACGAGCCCTGGCGATAGCACACGCCGTGGGCAGGAGTATCTCAAGATCACGCTCGTTGCCGATCGTCACGAGGACGCGATAGGGTTTGCCGTCTTGTTGTTGGCGCGCCTCACTCACGTGTTCCATCAGATGACCACCCGTCTAGGCGAGGGCCTGCAAGACCATGAAGTGCGATAGACCAAGGCGCCGCAGAGGTGTCCGCTCAAGTGCATACGTCGCGGCCTGTAGCGTGCGGCCCAGCCTGGGGCTGCGGGCCACGATGTTGTCATATCCCGGATAGATCTGTGTATGAACCACGGTCTTCACGGGCTGGTCGGCGAAGAGGCGTCTGAGCGCGCCACTCGTGTAGGCTCGGACATGAGGCGCCAAACGGTTGCGCAGGCGGTCAGGCAGCCAATTGAC
>CAZYYC010000278.1:0-5555 GCA_964650935.1 uncultured Anaerolineales bacterium | reverse complement strand
CATTCACCATACTGAAGAGCAGGGCGCCGGCAAGCAGGCCCCACGCCCGCCAGCCTCCGAAATAGACCAGCGCAACCGCGATGAAGCCCAAGCCGCTGGTCAGGTTCTGTTGAAATACGTTGAGCAGCGCGATGGAGAGCGATGCCCCGGCGATGCCCGAGAGCACGCCGCCCAAGGTCACCGTGATGTAGCGGACCCGCGCGACGCTCACGCCGAGGGAGTCCGCGGCTTCCGGATTCTCGCCGACGGCCCGGATCTTCAGCCCCAACGTTGTCTTGTTCATCACGAAGTCGGCGACCGGTACCAGCAGATAGGCAGTGTAGACGAGCAGGTTCTGGTTGAAGAAGATCGGCCCCAGGACGGGGATATCGCTGAGGAGCGGGATCGATACGGGGCGGAAGCCGCTGACGGTCTGCACGGTGCCGAGCAGCGTCTGGAAGAGCAGGTCGCTCATCCCCAGGCCGAAGAGGAAGAAGCCGATGCCGCTGATGCCCTGCTTGGCCCGTAAGGTGACACTGACAAAGGCCATCGCGAGGCCCATAAGGCCACCGACGACGATGGCTGCCAGCAGGCCAAGCACCAGGTTTCCGGTTCGCTGGACCGCATAGAAGGCGGCAAAAGCGCCGACGAGCATCTGCCCCTCGACGCCGAGGTTGAGCACACCACTGCGCTGACCGAAGGTCTCGCCGATACCGGCGTAGAGATACGGGGTTGCCAATCGAATCCCCGAGGTCAGGATGCCCAACAGGACCTGCGCACTCAGGAGGCTCTCGATCATGCTGTGGCCTCCAGCTCATCGAGAGGAGAGACATCCACGGATGCCGGATCCTCGTTCTCACGGGCGATCTCGGCGGCGCGCCGGCGGGCTCGTTGCTGACGCCACAACTCCGTGCTGACCACGAAGACCACGACCAGGCCGTTCAGCGTGACGATCAGGGCGGCGGGGACCTGGACCGCGCGCTGAAGCCGGTTAGCGCCCACCAGCAGCCCGCCGAAGAAGAAGGCGGCGGGGATGGTGCCCAGCGGGTGGAGCTGACCGAAGAGGGCCGCGACAATGCCATGGAAGCCGGCGCTCCCGGTGAAACCGGTTGCCGAGCCGTCGGTGAACATGCGGAAGTTGACCCCGAAGACCTGCACGACGCCCGCCAATCCCGCAAGCGCACCGCTCAGGGCCATCGACAGCGCTACGTGACGGGCCACGTTGATGCCGGCGTAGCGCGAAGCCTCAGGGTTGAGTCCGACGGCTCTGATGCGATAGCCAAGGGTTGTGCGCCACAGGAGGATGTAGACCGCCACGGCCATCAGGATGGCGATGACCGTCCCGAGGTGGAGGCGGGTGGGGACCAGGCGGGGTAAGCTGAAGGTGGAGGAGATTCGCGCGGTCTGCGGGATGCGCGAGGCGCGCTCCAACTGCACCGGATCGATGATCGGGCCGAGGAGCAGGAAGTTCATCCCCTGGACCGCGATCTGGTTCATCATCACGGTGCTGAGGATCTCGTTGACGTTGAAGTGAGCTTTGAGCAGGCCCGGGATACCCCCCCCAGATCGCGCCGCCCAACGCGCCCGCTGCGAAGGCTGCGGGTACGATGACCAGCGGAGGGCCATCGGGGAAGGCGAGCGCTACCAGGGTGCCGCAGAGCGCCCCGGCGACATACTGGCCCTCGCCGCCGATATTGATGACGCCCCCGCGGAAGGCGATGCAGATACCCACGCCGACGAAGAGGAGGGGCGTCGCTCGCACCAGGGTGTCCGCCAGCGAGTTGACGCTGCCGAATGCGCCTTCGATGAGCGCTCCGTAAGCGACGAGTGGGTTGGCTCCAAGGGCAAGCAGCATCACCGCGCCGACCAGCAGGGCAGCCAGCGTGGCGATCACCGGTAGGAGAGCGTCGATGAGGGGCGAGGACAGGTTGAACACAGGGCGTCTCTTCATCCGTCCAGATCCATCACCGGCGTGTGGGCGCGCGCGTCGGTCGTCTTCCCCCTTGGCATAGGAGTTAGCTTAGCATAATTCGTACGTTTGCGCAAGCTGTTCCGCGACCCTACATGGGGGCGGGACTCCATGCAGCGGGACGGCATGCTATAATCGGGTCATGGCGAATAAAGATGCCCCACGAAGTTCGGTCGAGCGTCAGCAGAAGGTCATGGTTGACCTGCACTGTCACTCGGATGTCAGTGATGGTTTCTACACGCCCGCGATCGTGGCCGATCGCCTGGCGGAGGTCGGTGTCGATTTTGCGGCGCTGACCGATCACCGATCGATCGCCGGGCTTCTCGAATTCCACGAGGCTGCGGCGCGACACGGTCTCGTCGACATCGCCGGCGCAGAGGTGCACGCCATGCTCGATGAGGACGAGGTTCACCTGTTGGCCTATGGGTTTGATCCGATGCACCCCTCCCTGCGCGAGCTCCTGCCGACGACGCCTAGCGTAGCTCAGGCCATCGCCGCGGTCCATGAGGCGGGCGGTCTGGCTTTTCTCGCACATCCGCTGCAGGTCGGCCGGCAGGACGATACCCTCGATGCTATCGTCGCGCAGCTGACCTATCTAGGACTTGACGGCATTGAGGCCTATCACAAGCCCTATCCTGAAGACGTGCAGGGGCAGCTAGCCGCGCTCGCTGACCGTCTGGGCCTCCTCACCTGTGGGGGAAGCGACTACCATGGCCCTGGGCAGGTGGGATCCAGCGAGGCCGGCGTTCTGATGCCGATCGAGCGCTGGAAGCAGTTCCGTGCGGCGCTGGGGGATCACGCGCGCAACGGCGAGCACGTACCTGCGAGTGTGGCCGACGATGCTGAGGCACCGCCACGGGAGGTGGGACAGATCGACTGGCGCTGGCTCTTCCTGCGCATCGTGGTGCCCTCGTTGCTGGTCATTGGTGTCTTCGTGGTGCTCCTCTTCGCGGTCCTGATCCCGACAATGGAGGAGCGCCTCCTCGAGCGCAAGCGCGAGGTGGCGGTCCAGCTGACCAACTCGGCGTGGAGCATCCTCTGGGACTACCACCGCGAGGTTGCGGCGGGCGAGATCGGCCTGGAGGCGGCGCAGCAGGCGGCGACCGAGCGGATCCGGCAGATTCGCTACGGCGCCGATGGCAAGGACTATTTCTGGATCACCGATATGCATCCGAGCATGCTGATGCATCCGTATCGGAGCGATCTCGAGGGAGAGGACCTGACGGACTTCACCGATCCCGATGGCGTGCGCCCCTTTGTGGCTTTCGTGGAGGCGGTGCGCAACGACAGCGCCGGCTTCGTCACCTATGTCTGGCAGTGGCAGGATGATCCCGATCGGCTGGAGCCCAAGGAGTCCTATGTGCGGGCGTTCGAGCCATGGGACTGGATCATCGGGACCGGCCTCTATGTCGACGACGTGCAGCAGGAGATCGCGGCGATTACCGGTCGGATGGTCGATGCCTCCTTCATCGTGACCGTGGTCGCCACGGGGCTGTTGCTGACCGTTGCCTACCAGAGCCTGAAGGTGGAGCGCCGGCGCAGCGAGGCCGAGCGGGCGCTGCGCCTCTCGCACGAGCGGTACCGCGCGCTCGTGGAGTCGTCGGCAAGCGGCACGCTGCTCGTGGTCGAAGGTCGCTGCACCTATGCCAACCGCACGCTGCTGGAGATGCTCGGCTACACGGCGACCGAGCTGGCCTTTCTGGATCTCGAGGACGTTGTGGAGACCGATCCGCACGGCGCCGCCGCCGACAGCCTGGCACTGATTGTCGGTGGCGCCGAGGTGCGGGAACCTTTTGAGGCCCGGCTGCGCCGCAAGGACGGCAGGGGCGTCCCCGTTCTGCTCTCGGCGACGCCGGTCTTCTTCTCGGGACGGCAGGGACTGATCCTGAGCGTGCAGGATATCACGCGGCATCGGGCGATGCATATGGACGCGGCGCGCGACCGTCTGATCTCCCAGCTCCAGACGTCGTCGCTCTTCCTCACCGAGCCGGTGCGGGCTTCGATGTCGCCCCCCGTGGTCTGCGCCCTCGACGCTCCCATCACGCATGCGGTGCGGCTGATGGGACGCAACGGGGTGGATGCGTTGATCGTTACCGCGAGCAACGGCGACCCGGTGGGCATCGTGACCGACCGCGACATCCGCGAGCGGGTCGTGGCCACGGGTCTCGGTACCCAACAGCCTGTCTCGCGCATCATGAGCGCGCCGGTTGTCTCGATCCGTGAGAGCGCGCCGATCTTCGAGGCTTTCCTGCTGGAGCGGGAGCAGGACGTCCGCCATCTGGTGGTCACCGACGCCGCTGGGGCGCTGGTGGGGGTGATCCAGAGCAGCCAGGCGCTGCAGCCGGATCGCTACTCGCTCGTTGCCCTGACCCATCAGATAAGGCGGGCGCAAACCGTCGAAGGGTTGGCTGACTGCTATCAGCGACTGCCCCCCCTGGTCGGCTCGCTGGTCGAGTCCGGCGCGCTGCCGCAGAACATCTGCCATGTCACCAGCTCCGTCTCAGATGCCATCGCGAAGCGGGTGATCGCGCTCACGCTCGAGCAGCTCGGACCGGCGCCGGCGCGCTTCGCCTTCGTGGCGTTGGGCAGCGAGGCCCGTGAGGAGCAGACGCTGGCGACGGATCAGGACAACGCGCTGATCTACGAGGACGTGCAGGAGGATGCAGATGAGGTCGCGCGCTACTTCCTCCGCTTCGGCGAGCTGGTCTGCGACAGTCTGGATCGGATCGGCTATCGGTACTGCAAGGGGGGGCTGATGGCCAAGACCCCCCGCTGGAACCAGCCCCTCCGGCGCTGGAAGGGCTACGTCGCCGAGTGGATGGCGGAGCCCGACGCGCAGGCGCTGACGCACTGCAATGTCTTCTTCGACCACCGCTGCCTCTATGGCGACCGGTCGCTGGTGAGCGCGTGGTGGCAGGAGATCCTTGGGATCCTGGCGGCGCGTCCGGCTTTCCTCTCGCATATGGCGCTGGCCACACTGCAGTACAAGCCGCCGGTGGGCCTTTTCGGCAGGATCGTGACCGAGTCCGACGGGGAGGTGCCCAACACCTTCAGCATCAAGGAGGCGATGCTGCCGATCGTCGACTTCGCGCGCCTCTACGCGCTCAAGCACCAGTTGGAGGAGACCAATACCTTCAGCCGGCTCAGCCGGCTCGCCCAGCTTGGCCTGCTGCAGGAGGAGAGCTATCGCACCGTCTACCAGGCCTACAGCCATCTGATGCAGTTGCGCTATGAGCACCAGGTCAAGCGGCTCAAGGCAGGGCGCACGCCGGACAACGCCATCGATCCGCGATCGCTCAGCCAGTTTGAGATCGGGCTCCTCAGGCACACCTTTTCGCAGGTCTCGAACGTTCAGAAGCGGGTGAGCCACGAGTTTCGCGGCGCGGGCTAGCGGGCGGGTGGTGGTGGGTTCCTGCGCCGGCATCGCCGCGTCCGACGCTCCGGGACGGCGCCCTCGCAGACGAGGGGGCTACAAGCTCTCAACCGCACGCTCCCCGCCCCGTCTCGGGGCGGGCTGGTCTGCCGGCGAGCCGTACGGATTGGAGAGCCGACGGGCGCTCGCCGTGTGCGACGCCCCGAGGACGGCGCCCTCGCAGATGAGGGGGCT
>CAZYYC010000277.1:0-5574 GCA_964650935.1 uncultured Anaerolineales bacterium | reverse complement strand
GATTCCGTCCCCTCACGCAGCGTCGCATCATACCACGCACCCCTCACCTGTCAATCCCCAGTTTCAAGGCCGCCGCATCCGGCGCGCTACAGGCGGCAAGGGACTACAGCAAAGCCACCGCTGCGTCCGACGCCCCGAGACGGGGCTGCAAGCTTGCTGATGAGGGCATCCCGCTCCTCAACGCGGATCACCTAGCCGGACCCCTGGCCGAGGACGCGCTCCGCATCGGTCCGCCTGAAGTACCGCCGGTAGGCCGCAGTCTCCGACAGGGCCTCACGCAGGTCCTCCGCCAGCCGCCTCTCGGCATCGACGTCGCGATCTCCCCCGGCCTCCAGCCGCAGCGCCAACCCCGTTCCTTTGGCGACGCGCAGCTGCCCACGCGCCGCGAGCCAGTTCAGGCCCAAGCGCACCGCGACCTCGCGCTGTCCCATCGCCGCCGCCAGTTCGGCGATCTCAGCGCGCCCCTCCCGATGGCGAATCGCATAGAGGGCCAACCCCATCAACTGCCCAAGGAAAGCACGGGGCTCGTCCTCTGCCCTAGGCCCGCCCACCAGCACCACGGTCATCGGCGCCACGCGCTTGACCGCCCTACGCACCACTTCAGCTCCCGGCGGACAACTCCAGATCACGAGAGTCTCCGCCGGCGCCAGCGACAGCCGCTGCCGACCGCCAACCTGCCCACCGTCCACGCCCTCGGCCCAGACCTCGACCCCCGCGGTTTCGCGCAGCCGAGCCAGCCGCCGTTCGGCATCAGCTACCCCGCGCCAATCGACGATGGACGGCACCCGTGAGACCGGGGCCTCGACCGGCACCCCCACGGTCTCGCGGACGTCCTCCCAGACAAGCTGCACGTTCGTCCGGCCCCGATAGACGTTCAAGCGCAGGCGGAAGGCCAGATCAAAGCGCCCGTCCGGCAGCTCCGCGCCATCCCAACGCCACCAGACGACATCACGCTGCGCCTTCTGACGATCGGCGACGGTCACCCGAAGGTGGCGCCCCGCTCGTCCCAACTCACGCGTGGCAACAGCCTCTAGGTCATGCGCAGCGAGCAGCAGCGGGGGGTTGCCCGGGCCGAAAGGGCCTAGCCGCGCCAGATCGTTCACCAGCGCGACGGAGAGCTCATCGAGCGCCACGTGCCCGTCGATGGATAGGGTCTCCTCCAGTTCACGGTCCGCCAATTGCGCGGCGACCGCGCGATCCAGACCCCGCGTGAACGCCTCGATATGGGCGGGGTCTAGGGTCAACCCCGCCGCCATCTCATGCCCGCCGTAGCCCTCCAACAGCTCCCGCTGCGACCCAATCGCCTCGGTGATGTGGCACCCCGGCACCGAGCGTGCTGACCCCCGGGCCAACTCACCCTCCGGCGTCGCCAGCAGCACGACCGGGCGCCCGTGCCGCTCCGCCAACCGGTTGGCCACGATGCCGATGATGCCGGGCAGCCAATCGGGATCGTGCAAGACGAGGGCCGCGCGAGCCAGGTAGGCCGGCTCACTCGCCAGTTGCCGCTCCGCCGCCGCCTCGATCTGATCACAGAGCGTGCGACGCTGCGCATTGAGCGCCTCGAGCTCCGACGCCAGTGCCCGAGCACGGACCGGGTCCGAGGTCGTGAGGAACTCGACGATGGGATTCGCATCGCCGAGGCGTCCCAACGCGTTGAGGCGCGGGCCAATCGCGAAGCCGATATCCTCCTCATCCAGACTCGCCGGGTCGACCTGAGCCAGCTTCAGCAGCTCCAGCAGGCCAAGGCGCGACGTGCGGCGCAGGACCGAGAGCCCCCGCTGCAGCAGGTAGCGCGTCTCATCCGTTTGGACGGCGACATCGGCGACGATACCCAGCGCGACGAGATCCAGGGTGCCCTCGACGAGCGCCGCCTGCCCCCTGCGTGTTGCGACCGCCTCGGCCACCTTGTAGGCGACCCCCACACCGGGCAGTGCTGCCAGAGGATGGCCCTCCGGCAGCAGATGGGGGTTGACAATCGCCAGGGCCTCGGGCAGTTGGTCCGGCAACTCGTGATGGTCGGTGATCACCACGTCGACACCGGCGGCCCGAGCGAAGTCGACGGCCTCGTGGGCGTCGATGCCGGTGTCACAGGTGACGATCAGGCGCGCCCCCTCGTCCAACACCTCCGCCAACCGCGGGACCTTCATGCCATGCGACTCGGTCGCGCGCACGGGGATATGGTAGATGACATCCCCGCCGAGCTCACGAAAGATCGAGACGAGGAGCGTGGTGGACGTCTGTCCATCGACGTCGAAGTCACCCCACACGCAGATGCGCTCACCACGCGCGATGGCCTGCGCGATACGCGCCGCCGCCGCCGTCATCCCCGGCATGGCATCGGGGGGTGTTGGCGTATAGGCAGTTGGGTCGAGAAAAGCTTGCGCCGCCTCCACGGTCGTGAACCCTCGCCGGACGAGGGTCTCGGCCACCAAGGGATGCCCACCCACCGCGTCGCGCAGCGGGCGAGGCACCGTCACGGCCTCCGGCTCCAGCCAACGACGTATCATATCCCCTCCAGCGTGAGCTCCCAACACGACAGCCGCCAGGCGGGCTGGCGGCTGCCAATTCAGCTGAACTTCCGAGGCGCTAGGCGCCGAACTTCGCCAGCCGCCCGGCGTTCGCCATCATCAGCGGCAGGAAGTCAACGTGGCGCATGTGACCCAGTCCACCCGCCATGCAAGGGCGCTCGCCGAAGGCATCGACCGAATCCGGGCGGATGAAGTCCGACCAGAGCAACACCGGCAGCTCGTGCCACGAGTGAGACTTGAGCGCCGTCGGCGTACTGTGATCCCCACTCACCAGGATCACGTCGGGCCCCAGCGCCAGAATGTCGGCGAGGGCTGCATCGGCCTCCTCGATCACGTGCACCTTGGCGTCGAAGTTGCCGTCCTCGCCGTAGCTGTCGGTCTTCTTCACATGGAAGAAGAAAAAGTCGTGGTCATCCCAGTGCTCTTTCAGCGTCTCGACCTCGCTCGCAATCGTGTCGCCGGTCGACAGCACCGTCATCCCGACCAGACGTCCGATTCCCCGGTACATCGGGTAGGTGGCAATCGCCGCCAACCTCATCTTGTAGATATCGGGCATCTTGGGGATCGGCGGGACTTGGGCGATGCCGCGCAGGTTCATGCTGTTCGCCTTGGGCTCGTCACGCAGCAGCTCGCGCGCCGCCGCCAGCCATTGGTTGAGTAGCTCCGCGGACCGCTCAGCCTCCGGGCGCGTCGCCTCAACAGGCAGCGAGGGCACCCCCGTCATCTGAGGATCGGTCTCTGTCAACCCATCGTGCAGGCCCTCGCCGCGCAGCACCAGCACGAAACGATACTCCTTGACCACCTCGACGAAGGTCTCGACGCCGGGCAGCTCGATCTGCCGCAGCTTCTCGACCAGGCGCGTGCCCTCCTCCGTCGGGATGCGACCCGCACGACGGTCGAGGATGTTGCCGTCGGCGTCAATCGTCGCGAAGTTCCCCCGTGCCGCCAGGTCGCTGGGTCCGAGGTCGAAGTCGATGCCCAGGGCCTCCAACACGCCGCGCCCGATCTCCCAGTCCATCGGGTCGTAGCCGAAGAGCGCTACGTGGCCCGGACCACTACCCGGCGTGACCCCGGGGCGCGCCGGCGTGCTGAGCCCCGTGATCCCCCGTTTCGCCAGCGCGTCGAAGTTGGGGGTATGCGCTGCCTCGAGCTCCGTCAGCCCCTCAGGACCGGGCAATCCGCCGACGCCATCCATCACCAGCAGAACCATCTTGGTCTTGCCGGGAATGCTCAATGTGCTCATCAACTCCAGCTGATCCATACGCTACAACCTCCTCAAGCTTTCCTTATCCCTAGTGATCGCGTGACGTCATTGTACCCGCCTTGCGGAATCCCACCACTAGAACGCGATCTCACCGATCTGGTCAAAGTCGAGGTCCAGCTCCTCCGCCACGCCCTCATCCTGCAGCTCCCAATCCGCAGGCGCCTCGTCAAGCGCACCGGCGCGCTCGCCGCGCCCGCAGTAGGAGCGGAAGACACAGAAGCGACAAGCGCGCTCGTCGTCCGTGAGCAGGAACTCGTCCTCGCCCATCCGCGCGATGCTCGCGACGAGGTCGGTCAGGTAGCGCTCATCCACCTCATAACGGGAGAGGCTGTAGGGGAGCCGCACCGGCGCGTGGGGAAACTCGGGGAACCAGTAGACCATCTCGATCTGCTCGGGATGGATCGCGCGTCCGCCGTTAAGAGCGTGCCCCACCTGGGCCAGCAGATAGGGATAGATGCGGCTCTGCAGCCGCTCGCGCAGCTGCTGGTCGGTTGGTCGCTTGGTCGATGTCTTCCAGTCGAGGATGGTCGCCTGCCCTCCCGGCTGCACGATCAGTAAGTCATACTGAGCCACGAGGCGGTAACCCGCCACACCCCCCAGCAGGCCATACTCGCTGCGCACCACGGCATCGGTGTCGGCACCGCCGAAGGTCGCCACGGGATCGTAGGTCACGACAGCCTGCCACCAGCGCTGCAGGTCCGCGTCGGTCGCCTGACGCGCCAACCGCTCCTGAGGGATCCCCACCGTCCACTGCTGGACCAGCCGGTGGAAGGCCTGGCCCAAGGCCATCCGTCGTTCCTGTGCCTCAATCGGCTCGACCTCCGCCGCGGGCCACTGCAGCGCCATCAGATAGCGCAGCTGAAAACGCCGCGCACACGTCACAAAGTCCTGCAGGCCGGCCTGGCTGAACCGGAATCCGTCAGGTAAGGTCATCGTCGGCCTCCCATCGTGACTGCAGGGCGACGAAGGGGATCGCGGGCTGCGCCGGCATCCCCTGTCGCCCCGTGTTCCACGTCACGCTGAGCGCACGCCTCGCGCGGGTGATGCCCACATAGAAGAGGCGCAGGCGCTCAGCGGCATAGTCGTGACGCGCCGCCAGCGTCGGTGTGCCCTCGTCGTAATCGAAGAGATCCGGGTTCTCATCGAGCGCCGTCAGCTGCGCCAGGATCTCCGCCTGCAGATTGAGCCGGTCGCGCAGGTACCACGCCTCGGAGATAAACCGGTCGGTGGGCAGGGCGGAGGGGAAATCGTAGTCGTTGACCGAGACGAGGTAGACCTTGTCCCATTCAAGCCCCTTGGCTTTGTGCATCGTCGTCACGACGACCTGCCCCTTGTACCGGTCGGGGTCGAAGCCGGTATCGGTGTCGGCAAAGCCGATGAAGCGCCGCTCGTTGCGCGCAATCAGCGCGAGCTCCTCGGTGAGCTCGGGCAACCGCCATGCCGGGTTGCCGTCCGCCGTCTGCCTGAGCGCCAGGGCCAGCTTGTGTGCGATCGCCAGATCGGGCGGCTCGCGGAAGAGGTCCTGGGCGAGCGTCAGGATCAGCTGATCGATCGGCAGCGCCGTCGCACCCTGCCAGCGACGGACGAGGCTGCGGAAGGCGTCGAGATGCGCCGCCAACTCAGGCCCCCAGGCGTCGTCGCCGGCCGCCTCCTCGAGCCAATCCGCGCCGGCACGCGGCCAAAGGAAAGCCTCAACCCGCGGACAGCCGGCGATCAGCTTGGCGATGGCCTTGACCTCCTCAAGCTGCGCCTCGTCGTCGCGGGCGTCCCGTCGCCAAACCC
>CAZYYC010000276.1:0-5587 GCA_964650935.1 uncultured Anaerolineales bacterium | reverse complement strand
GAGCGGATGCGCGAGACGTTTTCGTGACGAGTAACGAAAGTTTGGTGATGATGAGCGACGAGATCCGCCTCCTGGAGGCGCAGTTGGACGACTTCGATCCGTCGGTCAGAGCGCGCGCCCTGACCGACCTGCTGACCCTGGCGCGAACGGGTGAGATCACCCTGCCTGAGCCTGCCGAGGTCGCGAACCTGCACTGCCACACCTTCTTCTCCTATAACGGGTATGGCTACTCCCCCACCGCGCTGGCGTGGCTGGCGAAACGCGAGGGCTACAAGCTGATGGGCATCGTCGACTTCGACGTCCTCGACGCCGTCGACGAGTTCCTCGAGGCCTGTGACCGGGTCGCGCTGCGCGGCACGGCGGGGATGGAGACCCGTGCCTATGTGCCCGAGTTCGCCGCGCGCGAGATCAACTCCCCCGGTGAGCCCGGGATTACCTACCACATGGGGATCGGCTTTGTCGCCGGCCGGGTGCCCGAAGGTGAGACGCGGGCCGCCGGGCTCCTGGCCGAGATGCGCCGGCGTGCCGCCGACCGCAACCGCGAGATGCTCGAACGGGTCAACGCCTACCTGGACCCCGTGACGATCGACTACGACCGCGACGTGCTGCCGCTGACGCCGGCGGGCAACGCGACGGAGCGCCATATGTGTGCGGCCTACGTGCGCGCTGCCGACGAGCTGGCCCACGATCCGGTCGACTTCTGGTCCGCCAAACTCAACCTGCCGCGGGAGCGTGTGGCGGCGGTGATCGACCGCGGCCCGCAGATTCAGAACCTCGTCCGCGCCGGGCTGATGAAACGCGGCGGCGTGGGGTACGTCCAACCCGGTCCCGACACCTTCCCGACCGTCGAGGAGGTCAACGCCGTGATTACCGCCTGCGGCGCGCTGCCGACCATCACCTGGCTCGACGGAACGTCGGAGGGCGAGCAGGCAGCCGGGGAGCTCTTCGGTCTGATGATGGACCAGGGCGCCGTGGCCCTGAACATCGTGCCCGACCGCAACTGGAACATCGCCGACCCGCAGACCAAAGAGCGCAAGCTGCAGGCCCTCTATGACGTCGTCGACCTGGCAAGATCCCTCGACCTGCCGATCAACGTCGGCACCGAGATGAACGCCTATGGCGCGCCGCTGATCGATCAGTTCGACGCCCCCGAGCTGGCGCCGGTGCGGGATGCTTTCCTCGATGGCGCCTATACGATCTACGGCCACACGATGCTGGCGCGCGCGCTGGACCTGGGCTATCTGAGTGACTGGGCCACGCACCACTTCCCGTCACGAGGGGATCGCAACCGCTTCTACGCCACGGTCGGTCGTAGCATCGCGCCCGGACCCGCCGGCCTCGATGTGCTGCGGGCGTTGGGCCATGAGCCCCTACCGGAGATGGTGCTGACGGCCCTGGACCACTGAACGACACGAGCTAAGGAGGCAACCACCGATGAAGCAATCACGAGGCGCACGCACGATCGTCTATCCGACCCCGGTCTTCATCGTCGGCACCTATGACGCCGAGGGGAAGCCCAATATGATGGCCGCAGCCTGGGGCGGCATCGCATGCTCGCGACCGCCGGCCATCAGCGTCGCGCTGCGAGCTGCGACGCTCACGCACGGCAACATCGTGGCACGACAGGCCTTCACAGTCAGCATCGCTTCAGAAGATGACGTCGCAGCTGCGGACTACGTGGGCCTGGTCTCAGGCCGCGACGCCGACAAGTTCGCGCAGACCGGGCTCACGCCCGTGCGCAGCGAGCTCGTCGATGCACCCTATGTCGCGGAGTTCCCGATGTCTGTGGAGTGCCGGCTGCTGCATACCCTGGAGATCGGCCTGCACACGCTCTTCATCGGCGAGGTGCTCGACGTCAAGGCCGACGAGGACGTGCTCAACGCCGAGGGCAAGATCGATATCCTGAAAGTGCGCCCACTCGTCTTCGCGCCCGATGGCGGCGGCTACTATGGCATCGGCGACTTCCTGGGACCATCCTTTGAGATCGGACGGCGGATCAAGGATCGAGCCTAATGGGGATCATCGAGCCTGAGTTTATGGCCCTGACCGAGGGGCTCGATGTCGAGGCCTTCTGGGAGGAAAACGCACGCTGCGAGGGCTTCACACTCGACAAGCCGCGGGCGTCCCTCTCCTTCTCACCCGACGATCACTGGATCTTCGGCTTCGTCGATGTGCCCTCCACCCTGCGCTACTATCATGACAAGGCGTATCGTGACACGCTGCATCGCGACGTCAACGCCATCACCCGGCGCCACGTAGGCCGGACCTTCTTTGGCGAGGATACCTGGGAGCACGAGCCGCGGCGCATCGAGAACCTCTTCGAGTGCTGGTTCACCTATCGTGAACACGGCACGCCGTGGCTGACGCCGGCAACAGACGATCCCGAGGAGTTCGCCCGCGTCCTGGACCGCGCCGAATCCACCGACCTGGCGACGTGGAGCCTACCCGAGCCCTTCCTCGCTGAGTGGGAGGCCCGCCGCGCCGCGGGAGAAACCCTGCCCAAGTTGGGAACCGGCAGCCGCGGACCCGCCACGATCATCACATCGGTCCTGGCGCCCGAGACGGCCTTTTTCTGGATGATCGACCGGCCCGACCTGATGCGCCGCTTCCGCGATATCCTGGCCGAGAAGATGGTCGCCTTCAACCAGCTGCTCCGCGATTTTAGCGACAACACCGAGCCCGGCTGGTGGATCACCGACGATAACTCGGCGCTCTTCAGCCCAAGCCTCTACCGCGAGTTTTGCTTTCCGGTGCTGTCGCGCGTGCTCGAGGCGATGGCGCCCGGCAAGGTGCGACGTTACCAGCATTCGGACAGCGCGATGGGGCACCTGCTGGAGATGCAGGCCGAGTTGGGCATCACGGAGGCCAACTACGGTCCCGAGGTCGACGCTGCCCTGATTCGCGAGAGGATGCCCCACACCCTGATCCACGGGCAGATGCCCCCCTTTCTACTGCGCAACGGCAGCCCCGAGGAGATCAAGGCACGCGTGATCTCCGACTTCGACAAGGCCGGCAGGACCGGCGGACTCAACGTCACCACCGCCGGGTCCCTGGCTGCCGGCACCGGTGTGGGGCGTATGCGTTGGCTGATGTGGTGCGTGCAGACCTATTGTAGGTATGACGGACATCAAGACTAAAGGAGATCAGATACCGATGACCACCGACAAATTCGAGGACTACCGGCGCGCGACGGCGCCGCTGCCGACGGCAAACCGCCTGTGGCCGCTCTACGGCGCAGGCCTTGAGAACCTCGGGGTGGACCGCAAGCCCATCGAGGCGCCGATGCCCGAGTACGGGCCGGATGAACTGCTCGTCCGCCACGACGCCTGTGGGCACTGCTTCTCGGACATCAAGGTCATCGCCGCCGGGCAGGACCACCCGCGGATCTACCGCGATATGAAGTCCGACCCTATCGTTCTGGGCCACGAGGTCAGCATGACGGTGGTAGGTGTGGGAGAGGACCTCAAGGATGAGTACAGCGTCGGCGATCGCTTCATCATCCAGGCCGACATCTACGTCAACGGCGTGGGCTATGCCTACGGGTACGAGATTCAGGGCGGGCTCTCCGACTACACGGTCATCGACCAACGTGTGCTGAACGGCGATCACGGCAACTATCTGATTCCGGTCGCATCCGACACCGGCTACGCCGAAGCCGCCCTCACCGAGCCCTGGGCATGCGTCATCGCCGCCTATCAGCTCCGCTACAGGACCGGGCTGCGCCCCAAGGGTACGTTGTGGATCATCGGCACGCCGCGAGCCAAGGAGAGCTACACGATCGGCGAGGGGTTTGACGAACATGGGCATCCCGACAAGCTGATGCTGACCGACGTGCCGCCTGCGTTCGACGCGTGGCTCCGCGAGCGGGCTGCGGCGTTGAGCATCGAGGTCATCGATGTGCCCGAACTGCCCGATCCGGCGACCGTCGAGACCGACGACTCCCCCGTCTCACCCGCCGAGATCAGCGGTCACGGGCACGGGGTCGATGACATCGTCGTGCTGGGCGGTGACCCCGACATCATCGAGCGGGCCGGCCCCAACCTCGCCAGCTACGGCATCATGGCCATCATCGACGACGCACCGATGGCGCGTCCGGTCAACATCGACCTGGGACGTATCCACTACAACCGCTGGGTCTACGTCGGCGGCACCGGGTCGGACATCGCGGCTGCCTACCACCAGACCCCGATCCGCTCGACCCTCCAGCCCGGGGGCGCCGCCTGGTTTGTCGGCGCGGGCGGGCCGATGGGTCGCATGCACGTCCAGCGCGCCATCGAGGCCGAGGACAAGCCGGGCATCATCGTCTGCACCGACATCAGTGACGAGCGCCTCGACGACCTCTGCACGAGCTTCCGCGCCGACGCCGTGAGCCGGGGGATCGAGTTCATCTGCCTCAACCCGATGGACAAAGATGCCTACGGCGAGGCTATGGCGCGCTTCAAGGAGCGCGGCTTCGACGACATCATCGTGCTGGCGCCCGTCCCGCCGGTGATCGCTGACGCAGCGACCTACCTGGCGCCGAAGGGCGTGATGAACATCTTCGCCGGGGTCCCGCGCGGCAAGCTTGCCAGGATGGACATGAGCGGCGTCTATCTGCACCAGACCCGCATGATCGGCCACTCCGCCTCCACGATCGAGAATATGACCTTCATGCTGCAGCAGGCAGAGACCGGACAGCTCTCCCCGAACCGCTCGGTCGCCGCGATCGGCTCGCTGGAGGCCGCGTGGGATGGCCTGAAGGCCACCGCCGACACGACCTATGCCGGCAAGATCGTCATCTACCCGCAGATCAAGCCGCTGCCGTTGACCGCCATCGAGGACCTCAAGGACGTGCTGCCGACCGTCTACGCGAAGCTGCGCAACGGCGCGGAGTGGACGACCGAGGCCGAGGCCGAGCTGCTCCGCGTCATGCTGCGGTGATCTCCGGATGACGATGTCTGACGCCCGAAGCGCCATCGAGATGATGGCGTCTCACCGACCACCCTATCTGATGACGTCGGACCCCGGGTCCTTTGCCCGACAGACCATCGTCGAGCGCAAACCGCAGATCATCCGGGGCGTCCTGGCGGAGCACGCCTACCCTGCCGACATCGTGGCAGCCCTAACGGCCTTTCGGGTCGAGATCGCCTCGGGTAGCGTGCAGCCGCTGCACGAGGACGCCCCCGACGTGGCCTTCTGGCACGCGCAGTGGCGCCCGCACGAGGGCCGTTCGTGGCTCGAGTTGCCTTGGTACTTCGCCGAGACCTACTTCTACCGGCGGCTTCTCGAGGCCGTCCGCTACGTCCAGCCGGGTCCCTGGCAGGGCGTGGACCCCTTTGCGCCCCAGAAGCGGGCGCAGGAGGTCGCAGCCATCACGCAGATCCGTGACGTGTGGCCGTCGCTCGCCACGATATCTCCGCAGGATCGCTTCTCCTCCCTGTTCCACGCCTGCCTCTGGGGTAACCGAGCCGACCTGAGCAACCTCACCGTGAAGGAGCAGGCGGTCGGGGACACGACGACTGAGCGACACCACATCATCATCGACCACACCGAGCGGGTCGAGGAGCTCCTGAGTTGCGGTCTCCACGAGGTCGCTTTCATCAACGAC
>CAZYYC010000275.1:290-5623 GCA_964650935.1 uncultured Anaerolineales bacterium | reverse complement strand
ACGCTCTCCGCCGCCACCGAGGACCTCGACGCGCTCGGTGACGACGAGGCGACCGACGACGCTGCGCAGACTCAGCGCGCACTTCTCAGGGCGCTCAAAGGGCGCATCGACATCCCCGGACTGATCAGGGAGGTGACGCAATGACCAGGCACATCGCGCTGCTGGTGGTGCTGGCAGTTGGGCTGCTGGCGACCGGCTGCCGGGGCGAGGACAGCCAACTGCTCATCGATCTGGCCGTCGAGTGGGCGAGGGAGAACGCGCAGTCCGTCCTCTGGGACGCCCTCTGGGGGACGACGGGCGACGGGGCCCTCGACGCGATCCTCGGATCGCAGCAGGTGCTCGACGACATGACCCGGGCTGATGCGCTGATGGCGGAGGGCCGCGCCAACGGCGACTTCGCCGCCATGGAAGAGGCCATCGAGCTGCGCCCCGGCGACTACACCTATCGCGCCACCTACAGCGCCGCCCTCCTGGGCGCCGGCGACACGGACGAGGCGCGCTATCAGCTCGAGTGGGGCGCGGCAGCTACCGCGGATTCCCCCGATGACCGGCGGCGCTTTGCCGAGCAGGGCGTCGAGGAGCTCGAAGCGATGGGCCCCGCGCTCGTCGCCAACGGGTTCGCCGGCCGGCGCCAATGCGAGGAATACTACTACCAGCTGCGCTTCTACTACGCCAACCTCGCCGAGCTGGAGCCCGGCGGCCCCTACCGCCAACAGGCCGAGTTCGCCGACCGGGAGCTCAGCGCCTGCGGAAGCGAGGTCACCAGCCCCTAACCCCATCCGCCCCTTCGCAAGGCCCGGGCAGCCTTGCGAAGGGAATACCCCTACCTGCCCCCTTGCATCGATAGAACAAATGTTCTATACTAGAACTATGGATACCGACACCCTCACCCGCATCCTGGAACGTGTCGAGGCCGGTACCACCACGGTCACCGATGCCGACGCCCTGCGCGCCCTCTTCGGCGCGCAGTTCACCCCAATCCCGCGCCCGCCGCCCGACGACGTCCCCCGCACCGACCTCGCCGCGACCCGCCGGCGGACCGGCGCGCGGGCCACCGTCCGCGTCGGACTCGTGCGCGACCGCTCCCCGCAGGGCGAGTTCCGCATCCACACCAGCTACCGCCGGCCCGACGGCGCCATCACCGCCGACCGCGCCCGCCGCGTGCGCCTCACCGAGCAGATCGGCCCCGTCACCCGCGAACTCTGGGAGGTCCTCTTCGACGCCGCGGCTCTCGCGCTGCAGAACGAGCCCGACGCCTGCATCCTCCGGCTCAACACCACCGGCCTCGACCCCGGCTGGGCCCGTGCCCTCCGCACCGTCGGCGAGATCGTCGCCTGCGAGCTCCGCATCGTCCTCGCCGGCACCGCCCCCATCCGCGAGGAGCCCCCGTGATCCGCAGCTCCCCGTTTTGCGAAACAAACCCATTTTCGTCCCGGCCCCTTCCCCTCCAGGCGACCGGGACTACACTACGCCCATATCACCCATCCCGGAGACCACCATGCTGAAGCGCAAATTCGGACAAGGACTCGGCTGCCTGATCCTCCTCGGCCTCGCCTTCATCGGCATCGCCGCTATGCTCGGCCTCGTCCAGGCCGGACGCACCCGCGACGAGGCCCGCGACATCGCCCGCCTCTACCTCGTCGACACCGCCCCGCTCGCCACCAGCGCCACCGGCACACCGCTCGCCGCCACGGGCCGCCTCACCGGCGACCCCGACGATGACGTCGGCCTCCTCGTCTACACCGAGCAGGAGTGGCGTGTCGAATACGACGACGAGGACAGCTGGGAGGGCCACTGGCAGACCCTGCGCACCGTCGTCCCCGCATGCACCCTCGAGCTCACCGCCGGACGTCTACCCGTCAACCCTCGCCCCGACGTCACCCTCAGCCTCACGCCCCGCGAGATCACCGTCTACGTCCCCACCTACGGCGACGAGGTCGACGGCATCGTCGCGGGCACCATCCGGCGCCTCGGCTTCGAGCCCGGCGACCTCGTCACCATCGTCGGCACCACCGCCCCCGAGGGCATCGACCCCACCCGCATCGCCGGCGGCACCCGCGACGACCTCGTGGCCCACCTCTCCCAACAGGTCACCACCCTGCGCCTCGTCGGCGCCGCCCTCGCCCTCGTCGGCACCATCATGCTCGTGAGCGCCCTCCTCATCCGCCGCAAGTAGGGCGAGCATCCGACCCGCGCAGACAACCCGACGCCGGAACAGCCTTCCGCCATGTAGGGCGGGTAGCCGACCCGCCCATCCCCCCTCGCGAGCGACCAGAGGTCGGAACAGCTTTCCGACCCACATCACCACATGTGGGGCGGGTAGCCGACCCGCCCACCCGCGCCTCCCTAACTGATAACCGACAACCGACAACTGACAACCGACAACTCTCCGCTCCCTACCCCCCCAACACCTCCCGCTGCTCCCGCACCTGCGCCAGCTCCACCCGCATCGCCGCCAGGCTATCCCGTTCGCGCTGCACCACCTCCGCCGGCGCCCGCTCCGCGAAGGGCCCCGCCAGCTTCCCCTCGCTCGCCCGGATCCGCCCCTCCAGCGCCGTGATCTCCTTCTCCAGCCGCGCCCGCTCCGCCGCCAGATCGACCATCCCCGCCAGCGGCAGGTAGGCCACCACATCGCCCACCACCACCGGGGCCGACTGCGCCGGCGCCTCCGTCGCCGCCACGATCGTCAACTGCTCCCCGTCCAGCCGCGCCAGCGACACCAGCAGCTCGCGGTTCGCCGCCAGCATCTCCGTCGACGCCCCGCCCGCCACCCGCGCCGCGATGCGCCGCGCCGGCTCCACCTTGTAGTCGGTCCGCACCGCGCGGATCGCCCGGATCAGCTCGATCACCATCGCCATCTCCTGCTCCGCCGCCGCGTCGAGCCGGCCCGCGTCCACCTCGGGCCAGGCCGCCACGATCAGCGCCGGTCCCTGCCGCGCCCCCTCGGGCAACGCCTGCCAGATCGCCTCGGTCACGAACGGCATGAAGGGGTGCAGCAGCCGCAGCGCCTGCTCCAGCACCGCCACCAAGACCGCCCGCGCCGTCGCCTTGTCGCCTTCGTCGTCGTGGAGCCGGATCTTCGCCGCCTCGATGTACCAGTCGCAGAACTCGTCCCACAGGAAGTCGCGGATCTGCCGCCCCGCCTCGCCGTACTGGTAGCCGTCGATCAGGCGCGTCACCTCGCCGGTCAGCGTCTGGATACGGCTCAGGATCCACCGGTCCACCAGCGTCAACCTTGTCGCGTCGATCTCCCCGATGTCTGCAGGCGCCCCCTCCAGGTTCATCAGGATGAAGCGCGTCGCCTGCCACAGCTTGTTGGCGAAGTTCCGCGCCCCCTCCAGCCGCCGCGGGTCCAGGTTCATGTCGTTGCCCGGCGTCCCCGAGGTCGCCAGCGTGTAGCGCAGCGCGTCGGTCCCATACTCCTGGATGATGTAGAGCGGATCGTACTTCCACGCGTCGGGCATCGACTTGCTGATCTTCTCCCCGTGCTCGTTGCGGATCAGCCCGTGCAGATAGACCGTGTGGTAGGGCACGCGCCCGGTCAGCGCCAGCGAGAGCATCGTCTCGCGCGCCACCCAGAAGAAGAGGATGTCATAGCCCGTCTCGCGGATGTCGTTGGGGAAGAACCGCACCAGGTCCGGCGCCGTCTCGTCGGGCCAGCCCAGCGTCGAGAAGGGCCACAGACCGCTCGAGAACCAGGTATCGAGCACGTCCTCGTCCTGGCGCAGCTCGCCGCTGTCGCAGGACGGGCAGACCTCCGGGTCCTCCACCGCGCTCCACACGTGACCGCACCCCTCACAGGTCCACACCGGGATACGGTGCCCCCACCACAGCTGCCGGCTGATGCACCAATCGCGGATGTTCTCCATCCAGTGGAAGAAGACCTTCTCGAAGCGCTCCGGCACGATCTTCATCTCGCCGCTCTCCACCGCCCGGATCGCCATCTCCGCGAGCGGCTTGGCGCGCACGAACCACTGCGTGCTGATCATCGGCTCGACCACCGTGTCGCACCGCTGGCAGTGGCCCACCGTGTGCGTGTAGTCCTCCACCTTCACCAGCAGTCCCTCACGCTCGAAGTCCGCCACCACCGCCTCGCGTGCCGCGAAGCGCTCCAGCCCCGCGTAGGGCCCCGCCGCCGCGTTCATCTCGCCGGTCTCGGTGAGCACGTTGATCTGCGCCAGCCCGTGGCGCATCCCAATCTCATAGTCGGTCGGATCGTGCGCCGGGGTCACCTTCACCGCCCCCGTGCCGAACTCAGGCCGCACCGCGTCGTCGGCGAGCACCGGGATCGGGCGCTCGACCGCCGGCAGGTAGGCCATCTCCCCCACCAAGCTCGCCCACCGCTCGTCCTCGGGATGCACCGCCACGCCCGAGTCGCCCAGGATCGTCTCAGGTCGCGTCGTCGCCATCCGGATGAAGGCCGTCGCGCCCTCGGCCCACCGACCGCTGCCCCAGGCGTGCTGCGGCCCGTCCCAATCCCCGTTCACGATCGGATAGCGCACGTGCCACAGGTGGCTGGCATGCTCGTGCGGCTCCACCTCCAGATCCGAGATCGCCGACTCGCACCGCGGGCACCAGTTCACCATATACGGCCCACGATAGATCAGGTCCCGCTCGAAGAGCGTCACAAAGGCCACCCGCACCGCGTGGCTCAGCTGGTCATCCAGCGTGAACCGCTCGCGGCCCCAATCGCACGAGATCCCCAGCTTGCGGTGCTGGTCCGTGATCCGTGCGTGGGTCACCGCCTTCCACTCCCACGCCTTCGCGACGAAAGCCTCGCGGCCCAGATCGTGGCGCGTCAGCCCCTCCTTCGCCAGCTCCCGCTCCACCACGTTCTGCGTCGCGATCCCCGCGTGGTCGCTCCCCGGCAGGTAGAGCGTCTCGTGCCCGCGCATCCGATAGTAGCGCGTCATCAGATCCTCCACTGCCGCCGTGATCGCGTGGCCCAGGTGCAGGATCCCCGTCACGTTGGGCGGCGGCATCGTGATGCAGAACCGCGGCCCCTCCGCGCTCGCCGTCCCCAGCTCGATCAGCTTCTCCGGCGTGAAGTACCCCCCCGCCTCCCACCACGCATAGATCCGCTCCTCGTGCTCCTCAGGTTGGTACGTCTTCGATAGCTCGTCCATAAGGCCTCCAGATACCAGTTTTCAGTTGTCGGTTGTCGGTTGTCAGTTGTCAGTTGTCAGTTCTCAGTCGACAGTCCACAGTCAGCAGTCGACCGTTACTCGTTACTCGTTACGCCCACCACCAACTCCGCCCTCTCCAACACAACCTCACCCGCCGGCGCGTCCACGATCACCTCGCGGATCGGGCTCGCCGCGGCCGCGGAGGAG
>CAZYYC010000275.1:0-280 GCA_964650935.1 uncultured Anaerolineales bacterium | reverse complement strand
CGCGTCCTCCCTCAGAAACACAAAAGAGCCCACTCCATCCCAGGGACGGATTGGGCTCCGCGGTACCACCCTGATTCACCTGACCGGCGGATCGTGCCGGCACGGTGCATCTCTGTGACCCTCAGCGCGAGGCGAACTCACCCCCACGAAGGATCCTCGCTGTAACGGGCGAACCCGTAGCCGCTTAAGCCTCCGCGCCCACGCACATCGCGGGCACAGCCTCAGCGACTCGACTCCCGGGCGACCTTCAGTGGCTAGCGCTGCAGAGGGCTCGCAGCCG
>CAZYYC010000274.1:0-5632 GCA_964650935.1 uncultured Anaerolineales bacterium | reverse complement strand
GTGCGTAGCTGCATTCGACGGATTGTCGGGTGCAACTGCGCGCGTGAGCTGGGTCATCGGCGCCTACCGTTGGTCAGCTTGCCAGATAACGATGGCATCGTCAGGTAGCTGTTCTCCAGCTGCCCGAGCGGTCAAGCGCACGCCCGTCTCCGGATGATACATGCCCACAGTGATGGTCGTCGGCTCCGTGGCGGCATCAAGGCTATGAGCATCGCGGACGGTATCGCCCGGTGCCCACAGACGGGTGGGGAAAGCGCCTGCCATCGGGGGCCCGTCTCCCGTTGCGATGAGCTCTCCCTCGGCGTCGTAAGCATGGACGAAGACGGTGGTGTCAGCCTCCAATGGTCCTATGCTTTCCCAGCACAGGATCACGTCCCAGCCGAGCCGGCCCTCCTCGACGAGAGCGTGGGTCAGGGCGACAGCGCCGCCGAGGTCTGTCGATGCTTCGAGTCGCCCGGTCTCGCTGCAGGCAACCGCCTGACCCGGCACGCGGAGGGTCGTCAGCCGAGCTGCGTCGCCTACCGGTCGGCCCTCCACGGTGACCGGCAGCCGTTCCGCAGTGCCATCGTCATAGAAGGCTACCTGCACATCCCAGGCTTGGGTGACCTCGGCACTCGCAGCGAGCGGAAGCCGCAGGCGCTCGCGAAGCAGCACGCCCGCAGGCCACGCTGAGGTAGGTAGATTGCCGTGCCCAGGCCACGCATCGTAGGCCAGGCGCAGCTTGGTATCGCCAGGTCGCGCCGAAACCAGCTGCACCGAGAGCACGAGATCGCCGGCAAGCGGTTGCGGAGCTTCCAGATAGAGCGAGAGGTCCAGCGAGGGCTCGCAGGGGCTTCCCTGAATCAGTCTGCACAGGGCATGTGGTCGGGTGATCTCGACGGCGTACCCGCGCAGCAAGATATCACCATCTCCGAATTCGATGGTAGTGGGGATCTGCATGTCGCCGGTCGCGTCCAACCGTGTCGGTGGCGCAAAGACCGGTGCCGGGCCGGTCAGTAGGGTCGCGATGGCCCCCACGGGCAGGATGACGGCCCAGGCACGTGCTACTCGGGGATGGACGTAGGTCCATCCGCCGGCGAGTAGGACGGCCAGTGCGGGAGCCGCCGGGAAAAGAAGGCGTCCACCGGTTGCCGGCGTCAGCGAGTTCCAGCGGATCCAGGCCCCGACGATGATGACGAGCCAGCCGCAGAGGATGGCGAGTTCGCTGCGGCGGTGGGCGTTCGCCTTGATGCTGAGAAGCAGGGTCACGATTCCGCCGCCGAGGAGCAGGTAGAAGGGCCAGTAGACGGCACGCGGATAGAAGGTGCAGGGAAGTTGCCCCCAGTATGACTGCACCATCAGGCGTAGAGTGCCCCAGACATCCGCGCGGGTATCTGTACGGCCTACGATGGCGAGCATCGGCTGCAGGGCGGTGGGGTCACCGTAGAGGCTGACGTTGCGCAGGAGCCAGGGGGCCACGATGATCAGGGCCGGTGTGCCCACCAGCAGGCCCCAGATCACCAGCTCGCGCAGGCCTCTGTGTTCCCTCCAGCTGTAGACAGCGAGTGTCAATCCGATCAGGCCCAAGAGACCAAGTCCGCTGAGCTTGCTCAGCGTGGCGAGGCCGCCCAACACGCCTAACGCAAGCAGGCGCCGTGGGGTTGGGCCGCGCTGCCAGGCATCCAACAGCACCACGAGCGTCCAGGTCGCCAGCGGCGTGACGAGGTTGTCGTTGTTGACAGCTGCGGCAACCAGCAGGGTCTGGGGGTTGAAGGCCACGATGGCGGCGGCAAGGTAGGGTAGCGGACCACGCTTGGCGATGCGCTTGGCCAAGGACCAGGTTCCGACGATCGTCCAGCCCTGAAGCAGCGTTGAGAACAGCCTCAGGACGTACGTGGTGTACCGGTGCCCGTCTGCGCGCAGATCAGCGTAGGGGTCACGTCGCCACGTGACGCGTTTGTAGAGCGTGTCACCCGAGCCGCAGGCGACCAGCGTCTGAGGGATGGGCTCAGCGCTCGGTGCGTCGCGGGGTAGGCCCCACAGACGAACCCACAGCGCGCCAAGCATGTGGTACAGGGGGGGCTGCGAGGCCTCCTGACGGACGTGGTAGCCGGCGGCCTCCGCGTCACCGTGAACGGGCAGGCGCCCCGTCACGGCGATGTGACGGACCACTTCCGCATGCTCAATCTCGTCGAGGTTCTCATACACCGGCACCACGGCGCTCCAGGCGACGGCAGTGGCGGCGAAGGCCAGGACGAGCAACAGAAGACGTACGTGATCCCGATTCATCGCAACCTAACGTCGATGGTGCCTCGAACCGCGCCAGGTGGGCAGAGATCGGCCGCGTAGGGCATCGTGTGGGCGTGTGGGTTACTCATTGTCCATCCGAGTATAGCATGGAGGTGCTTCAGGCAGTAGACGAGACACAGTGAGAGCAACAACCGGGCCGACAGCTCGCCAGCCCGGCTGTTGCTCTGGAGACGTCTGCGTGTGCGCCGCGCTACGGCGACGGAACGATGGGTTCCGGTAGCAGCGTTGGCACTTGAGAGGACTCGAGCGTGACCATACGGCTCGTCGCGGGATCCAGCCTCAGCAATCCACTCGTCTCTGTCGTGCAGGCGCTGCCGATGGGACGACGTGAAAGCGCGACGAAGACCACGGTATGGTCGGCAGGTACATCAGGGATGACGACTTGGTGCTGCGTCTTCGGTGTGACATTCAAGGGCGTCATATAGGTGTAGGTCTCAGGCGATCGGTAGACCGAAATGGTGGGGAAAAAGACCGTATACGTCATCGAATCGGTGGGCGTGACCGGAGACGTCGGCGGATAGATAGCGTACCAGAGCTGGGTCGATGCGGGTGCAGCTGTCTGCCACGTGACGACAACGTTGTTGTTCACGTCGGGTGGTGCTGCGACCACATTCTGCACGAACCCCGATGGCGTCCAGGTAGTCGGTCTCGGCAGTCTGTCGCCGGGGAACGGTGTCTGGACAAGGCTGCCATAGTCCCAGTAGGTCGAGTGAGCTATCTGAGGCTCGGGCGCGGCATAAGTCCAGACGGAGATGGTCGATGCAGCTGCTTCTGCGGTCACGCGCAGGGGGGCCCATGTATAGCCGGGATGGCTGGACTCGGCGGACCATACGACCGTGGAGGGGAAGCTCTCAATGTAAGGATCCGGACAGACCGACTGTCCGTCCGGGGGGCAGTTGTGGGGCCTACTGGTGCCGAGTCGCGTGATGATCCACCCGGTCACGTCGATGCCTACTTTGGCATGGTATAGATGCGAGTCGTTGCGGTTGTAGATCTCGAAGGTGTAGAGCGTACAGGGCACAACGCCTTGGGTCACCGGCTGGTAGATGCCAGCGATGTAGGGGCGTCCCCAGCGAATGTAGCCCTGCGAGCTGTTGTTGGGCGCGCCGATCGTGCTGCCGTGACAGCGACCATCGGCGGGTACCGGGTAGCATTGCTGACGTCCTATCCCGCCTCCGTCCACGTACTCAGGAATCGCGTTGTAATCACCCCACCACTGAAACCAGGGCCAGGCCACATAGCTGTTGGTCGGACGTGGGTAGAAGATGCCGTCATCCATGTCACCGTTGGTCAACAGATTGACCACGTCTGCGGTGGTGCCGGCCAGAGGCTGACTCCCTACGTTTTGGCCCGATTGCGCCAGCACCAGGCCGCTGGCTGACAGCGCGACCAAGGCTAGCAGGATCGTGAGCGTAACGATCAGTGTCCGTCTTCCGTTCTTGGGCATTGATGACCTCCGTGTCTATGACTAGATGGTGTTGTACTACCGCTGAGCGCGTCGCCCGATGAGGATGCCTCCAACCACGCCGACGGCGAGCACCGGCGCCAACCAGAGCAGGCTACTCCTTCCTTGAGAGGGCGACGATGTTGAGGGGGCAGGTGTCGTCGTTGCCCCGATGGGCATCTCTGTAACCGAGGGTATCGCGGTGGATGTTGGCGGCGGCAGCGTCTCGGTTGCGGTGGGTTCCGGAGAGGGTGTAGGGGTCGGTGTTGGGGTGAGTGGTGTGGGCGTAGGGGTGGTGGGCGTCGTTGTGGGCTCGGGCATGGCCAGGAGGAGTTCCTGACCGATCTCCACGACGTTGGGATCGTCCAGTTGGTTGATTTCTACGAGCTCGGCTACGGTCACGCCGTACCGGGCCGCGATGGCGCCCAGCGTGTCACCCTCCTCGACCACGTGGACGAGCGCGTTGTCAGGTCGCGGCGTCGGCGTATGGGTGGGCGTGGCTGAGGGCTCGGCGGTGGCGGTCGCCAGGTCGGGGTCGGACGGCTCAGTCGGTGCCGGTGTCTCGGTCGGCTGCGGTGTCGCCGTGGCGGGGATCTCGTCCAACGCGATCAGGCTCCCGTCGTCGACATAGACATCGTTGGCGATGCGGAAGACGTGGTCGAACCAGTCGGCATAGGATTGTGTGAAGACGGTGACGATGCCGGCTTGTGCAACGGCGTCGACCTGGAAGAGGGTCCACCTGTCGTAGGCGTCCAGCTCGGGTGACCAGACGACATTCGGCGACCAGGGGTTCGTGCCGCCGTAGGGATCGATACCGATCCGCGTATGCATCGGTGAGGGATTGTTGGAACGAACTCCCGTGGGACAGACATTCCAGTCACCCTCTCCCGCCATACACCCCCACGTCTGCATGTAGATGGAGAAGCGCAGCGGCGTGCCGGGCGTGATACCTGCCACCTGCTGGTAGAGGCCCGCAATGTGCTGACCACCATAGGTGAAGTACTTCTGGGCGAGGAAGCCGCTGCGGACGCGGTAGGCGAACTCAGCCGTCTTGGCGTCGCGGAACTCGGGACGCTTCCAGTACTCGGGCGCGGTGACGCCGGGCGGGGCCTGGTCCACATAGTAAGCGCGCCATCCCGGACAGACCTGCACCTCGGGGATCCCGTCCTGGAAGGGCCAACCGGGGGCGTTCCAGTCCCAGGACTCGAAGTCGCCATTCACCAGCAGGTTGGTGGGGCCCTGCTGAGCGGCAAGCTGTTCCGGCGGATGCCGGAGCAGCATCAGCGTCGTCAAGCAGACAAGGGCTAGCGCCACGCGGCGCGCACGAGTGATCATCGGATGCATTACCTCTCTACTCTTTGAAGGTGAGCTGGATTGACTGCGCGGGCCGGAAGTATACCCGAGGATGGTGCGTTGGCAACCCCAGGTGTTGTCCGGCCGGGAGCGGGTCGCTGCTGTGTGCTCACTTCCGGAGCACCTTGAAGGCCGGGGTGCCGTCTGGATGGAACACGACGAGTTCGGGCTCGACCCCGTCGAGCATATGCGGACGTGCGATGAAGAGCGCGCGATCCAGCTCCTCGTAGAGTGTCTCCACGTTGCCGGTGCGGTAGCCGTCACCCCAGGCTGCCAGCTTCTCCGAGAGTCGGTCTCCGTACGGTGCGTGCGTCTGCTGGAAGGCCGCGGGCTCGTAGGCGGAGAAGAAGACGGCGAAGATGTGGGGTTGGCTGATCCAGTCGGTGAGCACGATGGTATCGACCCCGTCGGCGCGAGCCTGTACGTAGTCCATCGCCTCGCGCACGCCATACTCAAAGGCGCGCGCCGTCTCGACGGGGTAGGTGGTGAAGTACGCTCCCAGCACGAGACCGGCGTTGGTGAGCAACGTGAGGGTGGCGACGGCGG
>CAZYYC010000273.1:0-5688 GCA_964650935.1 uncultured Anaerolineales bacterium | reverse complement strand
GCTGCTCGCTCGCTTGATCTCCTACTCGGACGCCCACCGTGCACGCCTGGGCGTCAACTACAAACAGATTCCGGTCAACCGACCCAAGGTCCCGGTCTACAGCTATAGCAAGGGCGGTGCCATGCGGATGGATAACGTCTCCGATCCGGTCTATGCACCGAACTCCAAGGGAGGCCCCAAGGCGGATCCCATGCGCTATCCTGAGGACACCGTCTGGAGTGCCGACGGCGAGTTCATCCGCTCCGCCTACACCCTGCGCAAGGACGATGACGATTTCAGCCAACCTGGCGCCTTGGTGCGCGACGTGATGAATGACGCGGAGCGAGACCGGCTGGTGTCCAACGTGGTCGGGCATCTGAAAGGGGGCGTCTCCGAGCCCGTGTTGAGCCGGGCGATCGAATACTGGCGCGCCATCGACAAGGCGGTTGGCGATCGCATCGCCAAGGGCGTGCACGGGGACTGATCTCAGCCTCCCCGTGAGAGACGTCCCGAGGTCGACGTCAACGACCGGCGCTCCGGTTCAAGGGAGCGCCGGTCCTCTGTTGACTTCGCCTGGGTGAGAAGGTTCCGGGCCAAACGTACGGCGCCCTGGGCGGGTTCGTGCACAGGCGTGATGGGGGCTAGGAAGAGACCGAAGTCCCTTGCCGTGGCTTCCATACTTGCCGCGATGATGGGCGCGTGTAGGATCACGCTGCCTGCCAGCGCGCAGGGGATGGGCTGCGGCAGATGCAGGCGGAGGGCGACGGCGCGCACAGCTATTGCGAGGTCGCGCCCGGCGTCGGTGAGCAGCCCTCTGGCGACGAGGTCACCTTCGGCGGCGACTTCAGCGACGATCCGGGCAAGGGCCGCGATCTCGGTACGTGGTATGGGCGGGTCATAGACGCGACTGACCAGTTCCTGCGCGTCTGTCAGGGACCAGTGGGTCAGAATCGCCGTGGTGAGCGCGGTCTCCGGGCCGCGACCATCGTCGGCACAGGCGACAGCGCGCAAGGCGGCGTGGCCCAGGGCGTAGCCACTGCCCGCGTCACCGAGGAGGTAGCCCCATCCGTCGGCGCGGGTCGACCGCCCCTCCCGGTCCTCCCCATAGGCCAGCGTGCCGGTGCCGCAGAGGAGGGCGATGCCCCAACCCTCGGGAGCGCCGGCGGCGAGGACCAAGCGCCCATCGTGGCCCAGGGTGACGGGCAGGCCCGGGTAACGATCCGCGGCCCAGGCCAGGAAGAGCTGCTGATCGACGGGACGCGCGGCGCCCGCCAACCCCAGGCAAATCGCGGCAGGCTCACCGGGGATCCCGGTTCGCGCTTGCCGGATGGCATCCTCGAGGGCTCGGAAGGCAGCCTCCCTGCCGATGACCTGGTAGTTGGAGGGTCCGGCGCGCCCGCGACCCAGGACGCTGCCCTCTGCATCGGCCACGAGTGCCAGTGTCTTGCTGGCGCCGCCGTCGACGCCGATCAGCAATGAACGACTCTCCAAGGGGGCGGGGTTAGTCATCGTCGGCCTCCAGAGCCACTCTCATCACGCCGCCGTGGCGGCTCAGTTGCTGTCGGGCAACCGCCGGATCGACGTGGTTCAGGACCGCCACGATGGCGGTCTTGACCTCTCCGTCGCAGGCGTCGAGGACCGCTGCTGCTTCCTCCTCACTGATCGCGCAGGCCTGGGCGACGATGCGGCGCGCGCGGCGGCGGAGTTTGACGTTGCTCGCGCGCACATCGACCATGAGGTTGCTGTAGGTCTTGCCCAGCCGGACCATGACCCCGGTTGAGAGCATGTTGAGGACCATCTTCTGCGCGCTGCCGGCCTTGAGCCGCGTCGAGCCGGTGAGCACCTCGGGGCCAACGATGACGGCGATGGTGATCTCCGCTGCTGCCTCAATCGGCGCAGCGTGGTTGCAGGTCAGCCCAATGGTCAGCGCGTCTCGCCGCCGTGCCTCGGCTAAGCCGCCCAGCACGTAGGGGGTGCTCCCGCTGGAGGTGATCCCCACGACGCTATCCTGTGCGGTTAGCTTGCAGGCGACGAGGTCGCGCGCACCTGCCTCCCGGTCGTCCTCGGCCCCCTCAATCGCGCGTGTTAGCGCGTCCGGACCACCCGCGATCAGCCCGATGACGAGGTCCGGCGGCGTGCTGAAGGTCGGGGGGCACTCCGAGGCGTCCAGCACGCCGAGCCGACCCGAGGTTCCGGCGCCCAGATAGATGAGGCGTCCACCCTTCCGCATCCGCTCCGCAATGCCGTCGATGGCCATGGCGATCTGCGGCAGCGCCTCAGCCACTGCCGACGCGACGCGCGCGTCCTCGGCATTGATCCGCTGCACCATCTCCAGGGTGGGGAGGGTGTCGAGCTCCAGCGTCGCCGGGTTGCGCGCCTCGGTGGTCATCCTGGCGTGGTCCGTCACAGTGGTCATCGCTCACCTTTCTTCAGGGCGTGGTTGAGCCCAGGATCACCGGGTGGCGCGCGCCGGTGGCGGCGGGGAGGTTGCCCGGTCGGTGGTGCCGGCTCTCGTAGGCCAGGACGGCAAAGGCCACAGCTTCCTTCGCCTCGACGTCCAGCCCCACGGCGTCGGAGGTCAGGAGTTCGGTGGTGGGCAGCCGCGCGTGCAGCATCGTCATCAGCGTGGTGTTGCGTGCGCCTCCCCCGCTAACGATCACCTGGTCAGGCGGACGGGGCAAGAAGCTGTCATAGGCCTGCGCGATTGAGGCTGCGGTGAAGTCGGTCAGTGTGGCGACGATGTCCGCAGCGATCAGCCCCCGCGCGGCGCCGTCGGCCCACAGCCGGGCGCCGTGCTGAGCGCCGTACCGTTCGCGTCCCGTTGTCTTGGGCGGTGGTTGGTCGAGGTATTCATCGGTCAGCAGGGCAGCTAGCCAGGCCTCATCCGCGCGTCCGCTCGCGGCCAGCGCGCCGTCCCGATCGAAGCTCTGTGCACCGCCGGTAGCCCGCCGCACGGCGTCGTCGATGAGCATATTGCCGGGGCCGGTGTCGAAGGCGAACGGCTGGCCGCCGGCTGTCTCGAGCGGCGGCAGGTAGGTGACGTTGGCGATGCCACCGATGTTTTGTGCCGCGCGCGTCAGCGTGGGATGCGAGAGGAGCAGTGCGTCGACGTAGGCGACCAGGGGGGCGCCCTGACCGCCTGCTGCGATGTCGCGGGAGCGGAAGTCGCTGATGACAGGTAGGCCCGTGAGCTCCGCGATCGTCGCCGGGTCGCCCATCTGCAGGGTCGAGGCGTCGGGCCCGGTCGGCTCGTGCCAGAGCGTCTGCCCGTGACTGCCGATGAGGTCGATGTCGCGTCGTGTAAGCCCAACTGCAGCGATCGCTTGTTGAGCAGCTGCTGCGAAGGCGCGGCCCAGCGCCACGTTGAGGCGACAGAGACGGTCGACCGTGCCCGTCATGGGTCGGAAGCAGGCGAAGATCTCATCGCGCAAGGTATCGGGGTGGGGGACGTGGGTGTGGCCCAGTACCTCCCACTGGAGCGCCGGCGGTGCCCCCTCGATCCGGACGACGGCAGCGTCGGTGCCGTCGGCGGAGGTGCCCGACATCAGGCCCAAGACGATCACGGCCCGTCTACCGCCTCCACCACGGCCCGATGGACCGCTAGACGCAGTTCGCCGATCCTGCGGTCGTGGCGACCGTTATAGACCTCATTGGTGAGCAGGGCGACCACGAGCTCGCGCTCGGGATCGATCCACAGCGAGGTGCCGGTGAAGCCGGTGTGGCCGAAGGTGCTGGGGCTGAAGGGATGGCTGCTCGCCTGCGGGTCGGCGCTCCAGAGCAGGAAGCCGAGACCTCGATCGACGCCCAGCCCCGGAGTCTGCAGCCTCCGCATCTCGCGCACCGTCGCCGCGGTAAGGAGGGGGGCGCCCTCATCCAGATAGCATTGACCGAAGGCGGCTATCTCTTCCGCCGTGGAGAAGAGGCCTGCGTGACCGGCGACGCCGTCGAGCCGGAAGGCGTTCTCATCGTGGACCTCGCCCACGATGCGGCGACCGCGCCATCGGCAGAGCTCCGTGGGGGCGATGCCGGCCAACACCTCAGGGGTGGGGGGCGCATCGTGGGGCAAATAACGGGTCCAGGTCAGTCCTAGGGGCTCGGTGACGTACGCGCGCACGGCGGCATCGAGCCGCAGGCCGGTCGTGCGCTCGATCGCCAACCCCAGCAGGATCAGGCCGATGTCGCTGTAGACGACGCGCGATCCGGGCGGATAGGCGAAGAAGGTGGTCAGCGCCATCCGACGCGCCGCTTCGGCGTCGGGCTGCCGAAGCAGGGGGCGCCACGCCGGGAGGCCCGAGGTGTGGGTGAGCAGATGGCGGAAGGTGATCGCGCCGGCGTTGACGGTCCCGTCGTCGCAGAGGGTGACCCAGCCGTCCGATCCGAGGGGATCCTCGTAGGGGCGGATGGGCCGCGTCTCGTCGAGTTCAGGCAGGACCTCACACACTGGTTGGTCGATTCCCAGGTGGCCGGCCTCGACCAAGGTCATGAAGGCGGTGACGACGAAGAGCTTGGTGACGGAGGCCATGTCGAAGAGGGTGTCGAGTGTGGTAGGGTGGGTATGGGACTCGGGATCAAGCCAACCGTGGGCACTGGCGTGGACGAGCTCGCTGTGCAGGCGCACCGTGAGCTGGATCGCCGGTGCCAGGGAACCGGCAGCGGTGTCGAGTGTGGCTTGCACGTGAGTGGTATCCAGTTGGGCCACGGCTTTCGCCTCCCACTAGATCGGCTGACTCAACTTCGGACCGACAGCATACCATGTGGGGCGGGTAGCTGACCCGCCCAGAGGTCGGAACAGCTTTCCGACCTACATCGAGCCGCGTCGGGCGGCGTAGCACTCCGCCCGACACGGCGCTGTGTTAGCTGTCGAGCAGACCGTGGCGCAGGCCGACGGGCAGGGCTGCCGGGCGCTCGCAGGTGCTCTCGACGGCGATGTGGCGTCCCTCGCGCGGCGAGTCGAGCGTCGCGTGCATGACGTCGAGCACGTGGTAGGTGAGCTTTCCGTTGGCGCGGTGGTCGCGGCCCGAGCGCAGGGCGTAGGCCATGTCGGCGACGCCGATGCCCCGGCTGTTCTCCGCGTAGCCGTGGCTCAGCGGGACCGGGCTCCACTCGTCGGCACCCGCACGGCGCACCATCACGGGCCCGCCGAAGCCGTTGGGGTCGGGGACGGAGAGTGACCCTTCTGTGCCATAGACCTCGATGCGCGGAAGTTGGCTTGCCCAGACATCGAAGCTGGTGATGATCGTGCCGATGGCGCCGCTCGCAAACTGCAGCGTGCCGGCGATGTGGGTGGGGGTCTCGACGTCGATGACGGTGCCGTAGAGCGGCTTGCTCGTGATCGTGCGCTGCGGGAAGGTCACCGCCGCCTCGCCGGAGACGCGGGCAATCGGCCCCATCATATTGATCAGGGCGGTGAGGTAGTAGGGGCCCATGTCGAACATCGGACCGCCCCCGATCTCATAGTAGAAGACAGGGCTGGGGTGCCAGCTCTCGTGCCCGTGGCAGAGCATGAAGGCGGTGGCACCGATCGGCTCGCCGATCCAGCCGTCATCGATGAGCTTGCGGCAGGTCTGGTGCCCGCCGCCGAGGAAGGTGTCCGGTGCGCCGCCGACGCGCACACCCTTCTCCGCCGCCGCCTTGAGCATCTCCTGGCCCTGCTCGCGGGTCAGCGCCAGCGGCTTCTCGTTGTGGACCGACTTCCCGGCCTCAATGGCC
>CAZYYC010000272.1:0-5712 GCA_964650935.1 uncultured Anaerolineales bacterium | reverse complement strand
ACCAGCAATGCACCCGTCCGCGCAGGCTGCGCCCGCGCGCCAGGGCTGCGTCCGCCGCCTCGCGGGGCAGGCCGACGATGTTGAGCCCTTGATCGACGGTGTGGTCGAAGATCTCGTCCATCCGGTTGTACTCGGGCTGCGACAGGTTGATCGCGGTCAGCCCCGGCAGCTCCGCCGCCAGGCGGATGTAGTGATCGCCCCGACCGCAAAAGTGCAGCGCCCCACCCCCGAGCTCCGCCAGCAGGCGCCCGTCATAGGGCGCGATGAAGCGCGCGAACATGCGCGGGGAGAGGTTCATCGCCGAGTCGTCGCGCAGCATGATGCGCCCGCGGTGGACCATCGACCAGTGGACGGCGTAGGTGCCGTCGCGGGTGAGCGCCTGCGCGCCGTCGGTGGGTAGCGCGTCCCACCACGCCCGGATGAAAGCGATGTAGGTCTCGGTGATGAGCTCCAGAAACTCCGTGACCAGGTCAGGGGCCTCGACCAACGCCACGAAGAGCGAGCTGCCCCAGAGCAGCTCCGCCACGTCCATCGGGCCCTGCAAATCCGGATGGTAGAGATGGACGTAGCGGCGGATCTTGGGATACGGCGCGAAGAGCTCCGCATAGGCATCCGCCATTTCGAAGACCCGGCGCCCGAGCCCCCTACGCAGATCGGGCAGTCCACGGTCGAGCAGGGCCTTGACCGCCTCGGCAGCCTGGGTGGTGTCGGCAGGCGCCAGCGAGGCAGCGAGGTTGGTCGAGGCCAGCCCCCCCAGTGGGACCGTCGTCGGCAGGGTATCGAGCTCGGGGTCCATCACGAAAAGCTCAGCCCCGAAGAGCGTCGGCAAGATGCCCGTCCCGTAGTTACAGCGCACCGCCATCACCGCGCCGGTGCCCTCCGCCAGTGCCTGCGAGCAGGCCCCCAGCTGCTGCAGCGCCATCATCTCGTAGCTGTCGAGCGCCTCGTTGACGGTCACGTGGGGCCAGTCGAGCCCCGGCGGCACCGGGCGGACCCGGCGAGGCGAGAAGATCTCGTCGGTCGTCTCGCCGTCGACGAAGTCGGTCCACGCCACCCACAGCGCCTCCTCGATCTCGGGATCGATCCGGCGTTCCAGGTCGTCCAGGTAGGCTGCGATCATCGCGTCTCCTTCAGCGGTGAGGGGGCGGCCCCAGGCGGCCGCCCCCAAAGGTCCCTCTCATCCTACACCGCTTCCGACGAGCGTCCAGCTGGTGTGGCCGGCTGCTCAGGGGAAGGTGCAGGTGATGTCGGTGATGAGCCACGTCCCGTTCGTCAGCAGCAGATCCACGTGGATCGGGTTCCAGCCCTGCATCGTGACCCGGGCCTGCTCTCCGGTTACCTCGGCGTCGGTGACCACGATCTCCGAAGGCCGATCCTGCGCGCAGATGAAGGGATCGTAACCGCCCCCCGGTTGCGCCTCGAAGCTCGCGACGAGCTCGTCGACCCTGTCGACCATCGCCCGGTCCAGATAGGGCGACTCACGATAGGCCTTCGACCCCAGCACACTGCCCTCGACCGAGCCGAGCCAGTCGTAGAAGGACGTAACTACGTCCTCCGGGCTTCCGGCGGCGCCCGACGTCTTGGTCGCGCAGCCCACGCTCACCAGCACCAACACCCAAGCCATCACTAGACCCATCCATCGATTGCGTAGCATCTCTCTGTCTCCTCGTATTATCGGCTTCAACCTATCTCTATCGTACCCCGAGCGGCGTCCGGCGGCTCCGGTGAAGGGAGGACATCCGTGTCCCCCCGAGGAGGGAACCTCAACCTGGTCATCTGGTCAGGGCGCCCCACGGCTCACTCGGTCTTCAGCGCCGTGAGGGGCGCCAACCGGGCGGCGCGGCGCGCCGGGAGCGCGCCCGAGAGCGTGCCGATGACGCAGGCGAAGAGCACGGCGAAGGCCGGCAGCCATAGCGGGAGGACGACCCCCGCTGTGGGCAGGCCCGCAATTGCCACGTGACCCCCCAGGCTCATCGCGCCTAAGATGACGCCGCCGACCACCACACCGGCGAGCCCGCCGACGAGCCCGATGCCGGCGCTTTCGGTCAGGAAGACTGCGACCACCGCGCGGTTCGACGCGCCGATGGCCTTCATCAGGCCGATCTCCCGGGTCCGCTCGTGGATCGCCATCAGCATCGTGTTAGAGATGCCGAAGGCCGCTACCAGCAGCGAGATCGCGCCGATGCCGCCGAGAAAGAGCTGCAGGCCAGTGAAGAAGGAGGCCCATTCCTCCAGTTGCCGGCGCTCCGTGTAGAGCCCGAAGCCCATCTCCTGAAGGGCTTCCTCGACGCCCACAACGCTCTGCAGGTCATCGGCCTTGACCACCACGCCGGTATACCCCTGGCGGGCAGGGTCGCGCCGCGCACCGGCCCGATGGCCGTGCATCCAGTGATTGAAGGTCACGACGTCGTGCTCGGCGAGGTAGACCATCTGATCGTGGGCCCAGCCCCGGGGCGCCAGAACCCCCACCACGCGCACGCGCACGGTCCGGTGCAGCAGCTCGCCGTCGCGGCCCAGGGTCGTCAGCGTGAGGGTGAGCAGCTCGCCCAGCAGATCGGGCGGCGGCGCGGCCGGGCGCAGAAGGGCGCCGCCGGCCTGGGCCGCGGCGTTGCGGCGGGGATCGTAGAGCGAGGCCGCAAACTCGGCCCCCACCACGGCTTCACCGCTGCGCAGCTCGAGCGTCCCACGGGCGGCCTCCAGCTCCAGCTGCTCCAGCAGCTCGGGCGTCACGCCCCGGATCCCGGCCTGCCCGCGGAGATGCGCGTAGGCGATGTCCGCAGTGCCCAGGAGCATCTCGTAGACAGCAACCCAGCTCACGCCGGGCAGGTCGGCGATGCGATGCCGCAGGGCCGCGTCGACGACGGGCTCGCCATCGCCGAGGTAGCGGCAGCGGCTGGGCGGCATCTCGGAGGCCAAGCCATCGATCTCGGCGCCCTCCACGATACGGTAGTCGGCCCGGGGGTTGAAGTGAATCTCCGTCAAGGGGCTGCCGGAGGTGAACTCGGTGCTCAGGCGCCGCATCCCCGCCCCCAGCGCGACCAGGATGACCAGCGCGGCCGTGCCGATCGCCACGCCGATGCCGGTCAGCGCGACCCGGCCCCGTGCCCGCATGAGATTGCCCATCGCCAGCGGAAGTAGATCACGTAGCTGCATCGTGCCCTCCCGACCTAACGAGCCTTCAGTGCCGCCAGAGGGGCGAGGCGCGCGGCCCGCCGCGCCGGGTAGATGCCCGAGAGCACCCCGACCAGGGCGGCAAAGGCGACTGCCGCCGGCGGCAGCCAGAGCGGCGTGAAGGCGTGCAGGCCCGTCGCCCCGCCATAGAGTTGCTTCAGCAGATCGACCTGTCCGCCGAAGAGGTTGATCATGCCGTTGACGGCCATGCCCAGCGCGACGCCGCCCGCGCCGCCGAGCACGCCGATCGTACCCGCCTCCCCAAGAAAGACCGCCATCACATCTCGATCCCGCGCCCCCAACGCCTTCATCAGACCGATCTCGCGCGTCCGCTCGAAGATCGCCGTCAGCATGGTGTTGGCGATGCTGAACGCCGCCACCAGCAGCGAGATCCCGGCGACCCCACCGAGCTGCAGCTGAAGCTCCTCAAAGTAGGCACCGACGCTCTCCGCCTGCCCGCGCTGCGAGTGGAAGCTGAGGCCCATCGCCGCGAGGCCCCGCTCGACCGCATCGGCCCGGCGCACGTCGTCGACCTTGACCAGCATCTCGGGATAGCCCTGCCGCGCCGGGTCGCGCCGGCTGCTCGTCAGCCAACCGTTGATCGCCAGCGCCTCGCGTTCCGCAATGTAGAGGCCGAAGTCATAACCGGCCCCCATCGGCGCCAGCACCCCCGCCACCTCGACCCGCAGCAGCTTCTCCATCGTCGACCCGTCCCCACCGTAGCGGGCGACGTAGAGGTTGAGCCCGCGGCCCGCAAGCGCCTCCGCGGGCACGTCCCCGTCCTGCTCGGCCAACCGCTGCGCGAGCCGGGCGCCGAGGATGGCCCGCCCGCGGGCGAGGTCCAGGTCACCGGCGACGCAGGTGAAGCCCAGGTTCTCGACGCGCTCGGGATCGACCCCCACGACGCGCACCGCGGGCAAGCAGGCCTGCCCCATCTGCGCATCCACCGACGCCCTCAGCGGCTCAAAGCCGACCGCCCAGGCAACGCCCGGCAGCGCCTCGACGCGCGCCGGCGTCGGGACCTCCGGTACCGGCCTCGTGGCCATCGGCAGGGTGCTCATCACGTGGATCTCGGAGACGCCCGCGCCCAGGCTCTCCAGCGCCTGGTGCTCCAGCCCGACGCCGAGCGAGACCAGCACGACGACGGAGGCGGTGCCGACCACCACGCCGAGGGCCGTCGTCACCACGCGCCCCCGCGTGCGCCGCAGATTCGCCATCACCAGCCCTATCAGATCGCGCAGATCCACAGCGTCACCTCTCTCTCCGATGGCTACGCGGCTTCGCTCACCAAACGCCCGTCCCGCAGGTGCAGCGTGCGCGTGACGTCGTCGCCGACGGATGGATCGTGGGAGACAATCAGGATGGTGCGACCCGCCTCGCGGTTCAGCCGCACGAGCAGCGCCATAATCTCCTCCCCCGTGCGGCTGTCGAGATTGCCTGTCGGCTCGTCGGCGAGGAGGATCGGCGGGTCATTGGCCAGCGCACGGGCGATCGCCACCCGCTGCTGCTGGCCTCCGGAGAGCTCAGTGGGCCGGTGATCGACCCGATCGCCGAGCCCGACCAGGTGGAGCAGCTCCCGCGCTCGCGGCTCCCGCTGTGCCGCAGGCACCCGGGCGAAGACCATGGGGAAGACCACGTTCTGGAGCGCCGTCATCGTCGGGACGAGGTGAAAGGACTGGAAGACGAAACCCACCTCGCGACTGCGGACCTCGGCCAACGCCTCGTCACTCAGCGCGCTGAGCTCCTGCCCGTTGATCCGGATGGCGCCCGAGGTCGGGCGGTCGAGCCCGCCCACCAGATAGAGCAGCGTCGACTTGCCGGAGCCGGAGGGCCCCATCATCGCCACGAACTCACCCGCCGCCACGCTCACGCTCACGCCGTCCAGCGCGCGCACCGTCTGATCGCCCATCGCGAAGTGCCGGTGCAGATCATCGACCTCAATCAACGCATCCATCGTCCGCCTCCTCCCGGGTCACGTGAGGCGGGGCCGCCTCACGCTGTTATGCTTGACGCCCCCAGCGTAACAGCAGGGGCCGTGCGGGGGATCAGGCAGGGGAGGGATCTGCGTCTCCGTCAGGAGGGGGAGACGCACCAGCCGATGGACGGGCTCAACGCCCGGTCAGGAGGCCAGGTGGTCGCAGCGAGGAGGGCGTCGATCAGGTCGCGGGCGCGACGGGTGAAGCGCTGCCGTCGACGTCCCCGCGCCGCGACCAACACAGGACCGCCACCACGACGGCGGCCACCGCCAGGCCGATCCCGAACTCGGTCGTGATGTAGGCCGTGAACCCGGTGTCGCGCGTCAACGGATCGAAGATCGTCTGAATGAAGACATTATGGGCGGCGTGCAGGATCACCGCCGTCCACAGGCTGCCCGACCTGAGGCGCAGCCACGCGAAGGCAAAGCTCATCGCGACGGCCATCACCGTGAAACAGAGCAGAGCGTACCAGCGCGGCGTGTCACCGTGATACCCCGCGAAGAGGATCATCGGGTAGTGCCACACCGCCCATATCGAGGATATGTTGTGGGCCGTCTTGTTGTTG
>CAZYYC010000271.1:0-5739 GCA_964650935.1 uncultured Anaerolineales bacterium | reverse complement strand
TCGGCGCCGTCGATATCGGGCAGCGCTGCGCGCGGCTTGCCGCCCAGTCCTTGGAACGCTACCCGATCGTCGGCTCCCAGGTGCCCACGACGTGGGACGTCCTCCTCCCCGCCTGGAGCTTCCTTTGGGGCATCTCCATCTGGGACGCCTACGCCTTCACCGGCGATCGTGCCTTCATAGAGGAGATGTGGCCCGCCGTGGTCACCAACCTCGAGGGCGCGGAGGGGCTTCTGGATCCCACCACGGGCCTCTTCCGCGGCGCCTTCTGGAATATGTTCGACTGGAGCGGAATCGACGACCGCCACGAGATCGTGCTGCACAACAGCATGCTGCTCGTAGGGGCGATCGACGCCGCGCAGCGCTGCGCCGACGTGCTGCGAGACGGTCCTCGCCGGGCCTGGCTGGACGAATTGCGCAAGCGGCTGACCGAGAGCCTCAACCGCTTCTGGGATCCGGAGCGACGCGCCTATCCCGACAGCATCCACGAGGACGGCAGCCCTAGCCGCTCGACCTCTCAGCACACCAGCTTCCTCGCGCTGCTCTACGATATCATCCCACCCGAGCACGCCCAGGACGCTCTGGCCAACATGCTCACACCGCCGGACGAGATGGTGCGCGTGGGGTCGCCCTTTGCGATGATGACCTACTACGAGGCCCTCGAGCGCGCGGGTCACGAGGACGCCGTCATCGCGTCGATCTATGACGCCTACCTGCCGATGCTCGAGGCGGGTGCGACCACGGTCTGGGAAGTCTTCCCCAGCAGCGATGACCGTCCCTCGGAGTTCCCGACCCGCAGCCACTGCCACGCCTGGTCCTCGGCCCCGGCCTACTTCCTCAACCGCATCCTCCTGGGCATCCGCCCCACGGCCCCCGGTGGCGCCGAGGTGGAGGTCAGCCCGCGCCTGAGTGGGCTGTCCTGGGCCGAGGGCACCGTCGCCACGATCCGGGGACCGCTTCACGTCACCTGGCACGCAGACGAGGAGGTGCTGCGTCTCACCGTCGACGCCCCCGCAACCGTCGATGTGCGTTTCGTCAGGAACGAGACCCACGGAGAGCGGGAGATCGTCTTCAACGGCAAGGTTATAGAAGGAGATTGATCATGCGAGCCATCGTGATTGGGGGCACAGGTCACGTCGGCACCTATCTGGTGCCGCGCCTCGTGGAGGCCGGACACGAGGTCATCGTTGTGAGCCGCGGACAGCGCGAGCCCTACACGCCGCATGGCGCGTGGTCCTCGGTCCGGCACGTCGTCGCGGATCGGGCCGAGGAAGAGGCCCACGGCACCTTTGGGCCTCGGATTCGCGAACTCAAGCCCGACATCGTCATCGACATGATCTGCTTCACCCTGGAAAGCGCCCAACACCTCGTCGAGGCGCTTCGCGGGGAGGTACGCGCCTTCCTGCACACCGGCACCTGCTGGGTCCACGGCAGGACGACCACCGTGCCGGTGACGGAGGATCAACCCCGCCGCCCGATCGGCGACTACGGCATCAAGAAGGCAGCCATCGAGGCCTACCTCCACGAGGAAGCCCGTCGTCACGGCTTCCCGGCGGCATGCATCCTCCCGGGCCACATCGTCGGCCCCGGATGGGTGCCGCTCAACCCCCAGGCCAACTTCAACCCCCAGGTCTACACGCGGCTTGCCCAGGGCGAGCCGGTCACGCTGCCCAATGCGGGCCTGGAGATCGTCCACCACGTCCACGCCGATGACGTCGCGCAGCTGTTTATGCTGGCCCTGGCGAACTGGAATGCCGCCCTCGGCGAGAGCTTCCACGCCCTCTCCCCGGCAGCCCTGACGCTGCGCGGCTATGCGGAGGCGGTCGCCGGCTGGTTCGGGCGAGCGCCGGATCTGGGCTTCGCGCCCTTCGAGAGCTGGCGCGAGACCGTAGCCGCAAGCGATGCTGAGGCGTCGTGGAGCCATCTGGAGCACAGCCCCAACTGCTACAGCATCGCCAAGTCGCAGCGGCTCCTCGACTACCGGCCCCGCTACACCTCGCTGCAGGCTGTGCGGGAATCCGTCAACCGGCTCGTGGAGCAGGGGATGGTGCAGACCTAGTCTGCTACCCACACAGGGCGTTGTGCCACCTGTGATCATCATCGAGGAGGTGTGTCACCGTGAACACTGAGCGCATAATGTTGTGGGACGGGCAGCCGCCTGCCTCGTCACCCGACGACGGCTTTCGACCCTATCTGGAGCTCTTCCCCGCCCCGTCGCAGGAGGTCCGCGGTGCGGTCCTCGTCTGCCCCGGCGGCGGTTACGTGAACCGCGCCGCGCACGAGGCCGCGCCTATCGCCGAGGCCTATCGACAGGCCGGCTTTCACGCCTTTGTGGTCCAGTACCGGGTCAATCCCCACCTGCACCCGGCGCCGCTGTTGGACGTCTCGCGAGCCCTCAGGATCATCCGGCACAACGCCGCCATCTGGCACGTCGACGCGCAGCGCATCGCCGTCTGCGGCTTCTCGGCAGGCGGTCACCTCACCGCCAGCCTGGGCGTCCACTACGGCTTGGGGGCGATCAACACCGGCGATCCGCTGGACGCGATCAGCGCGCGACCGGATGCCCTCATCCTCAGCTACGCCGTGATCTCGGGCACATATTTCCGCCACGTCGGCTCTTTCGACAACCTGCTCGGCCCGGATCCGGACCCCAAGGCGCTGGCGCTGATGTCGCTGGAGAGCCACGTCACGTCCGACGCTCCGCCGGCCTTCCTCTGGCACACGGCGGACGATGCGGTCGTGCCCGTAGCCAACAGCCTCTGCTTTGCCGAGGCTCTCAACACCCACGGGGTTCCCTTCGAGCTCCATATCTACCCCAGCGGCCCTCACGGTCTCGGCCTGGCACCGGCAGCACCTCACGTGGCCACCTGGATGGGCCTGAGCATCGCATGGCTTCAAGGAATGGGGTGGTGAGATGGGGATCAGCCTCGGACTCGTCGGCCTGGGCTCCTTCGGGAGCGCCTTTGCCGATCTCTTCATGAGCCATCCGCTTGTCGACCGCATCGCGCTCTGCGATCGCGAGCCCGATCGTATGCAGGCCTTCGCGACCCGGCCCGCGTGGCAGGCCAAGCTCGCGCCGGACGACCTCTACCCCTCGCTCGACGCCATCTGCGCGAGCGATCTGGACGCCTTGGTCATCATCACTCAGCCCTGGCTGCACGCCCCACAGGCCATCCAGGCCCTCGAATCCGGCAAACACGTCTACAGCGCCGTTCCGGTGATCAGCATCCCTGACGCCAACGAGATTCTGGAATGGTGCGACCGGCTGGTCCGCACCGTGGAGCGCACCGGCCTGCACTACATGCTGGGCGAGACCACCTACTACCGTCCCCAGGCGATGCTCTGCCGGCGACGTGCCGCAGAGGGCGCTTTCGGCCACTTCGTCTACGCCGAGGGGGAATACTTCCACGATGTCGACGCGGCGTGCAACCTGCGCGAGGTCCGACGCCTGCGCCTTGACAGCCAAGCCGGGGCGGAGTGGCTGGAGATGGAGGCCTACTACCGCCGGCGCGGCGTCAAAGGCGGCCCGATGCACTACCCCACTCACTCCATCAGCGGGCCGATGAGCGTGATGCAAGCCCATCCGGTCAAGGTCTGCGCCTGGGGGTTCGCCAACCGCAACGGCGATGAACACTTCGAGGACGACGCCTTCAGCAACGAGACGGCCCTCTTCCGGATGAGCAACGGGGCCACGATGCGCATCTGTGAGTATCGGGAGATCGGCCACCCGGAACGGGAGATCTTCCGCATCTACGGTACCGACGGCAGCTTTGAGAACGACACCTGGACCGACACGCACACCGTGACCCCACTCAGCCTTGAGGAGATGCGCGATCCCTTGCCGGATGAGGTCGCTGCGGCCTTCGAGCAGGCCGCAGGCCCCGACTTCTACGGCGGGCACGGCGGCTCCCACGCCTACCTAGTCCACGAGTTCGTCGATGCGATCGCGCACGACCGCGCACCGGCGATCAATGTCTGGGAGGCCGTGCGCTATATGGCCTCGGGGGCCGTGGCCCACCAATCGGCGCTGCGCGAAGGCGAGCTGCTGGAGATCCCGGATTGGGGTGCCGGTCACTGACGTCTCCCTTCCGGGTTGCTGCCCCTGTTCACCGGCAACCCGGAAGGTGATCCGACAGGAACCACTCAAACAAGGAGCACACACTGCTATGGCAACCATCGACATTGACTATGCAGCCATTCCCGCCCGCTACCCCGAACTACGCGAGAGAGTCGCCATCGTGACCGGCTCAAGCCGCGGCATCGGCAAGGAGATTGCCCTGCGGCTGGCGAAGGAGGGGATGAAGATCGTCATCAACAGCCGCACCGCCGCCGATGTAGAGGCGGCGACGGCCGAACTCAGAGCCTACGGCGCGGACGTCATCGGCGTGCCCGCCGACCAGGGAAAGGACGGGGACGTCGAGCGCGTCTTCGACGCCACCTTCGAGGCCTTCGGCACCGTCCACCTCGTGGTCAACAACGCCGCCGACCTCCGGCGCACCCACTTCTTCGAGGTCGACCCGGCGCTCGTGGACAGTCAGCTGGCGAGCAACATCCGCGGCCCCTACCTCTACGGGCTCTACGCCGCACGCCAGATGCGCGACGCAGGGCATGGCGGCAGCATCATCCACATCAGCTCCGTCGGCGGGCTGCGAGCCCACTGGCGCGGGCTACCCTACGATATGACGAAGGGCGCCATCGACGCGATGACCCGCGCGATGGCGCTGGAGCTGGCACAGTACGATATCCGCGTCAACGGCGTTGCGCCCGGGGCCACCCTGACCGAGCGGTGGCCCGACACAGGCCATCCGCGGATGAAAGCTGTCGCCGAGCGTATCCCGATGAAACGCTTCGGCCGCGGGTTAGAGATCGGCGCCGCGGTCGCCTTCCTGGCCTCCGACGACGCCGCCTACATCACGGGCCAGACGCTCTACGTCGACGGTGGCATCACAACCCAGCTACACCCGCCCGGGCAGCCGATCTGAGCTCGAACTTATCCTGTAGATCGTCGATCAGCTCGCGGGCCTTGGCCTCGGTGTCCGCCTCGGCAAAGATGCGCAGCACGGGCTCGGTCCCCGAGAAACGCATCAGGGCCCAATTGTCATTGGCCAAGAGGAACTTGACGCCATCGAGCGAGGAGATCTTCTCCACCTCGTGGGGGCCCAGCCGGATCGGCTGGGTCCCCTGTTGCTCGATCAGCATCTCAAGCCGTCGAGGCAGAACCACGCGCATCTCCGGCGTTGCCGGGAGGTTCTCCTCGACGGAGACCAAGCGTCCTGTGATCTCATAGACGTGCGAGAGCAGCTCCGAGATCCGGCGGCCCGTCACCGCAAGCATCTCAACGATCAGGGCCGAGGCGAAGATACCGTCCTTGCCCAGGATATGACCACGGATCGTGAGCCCTCCGCTCGACTCGCCGCCGAGAAGCGCGTCGTGCTCAATCATCGCCGCAGCCACATGCTTGAAACCGACCGGCACCTCGTAGGCCCGTTCACCGAAGTGCGACGCCAGGCGATCCAGCAGATGTGTGGTCGCCAGGTTGCGGACCACCCCGCCCCGCCGTCCACGCACCTCGTGGAGATACCAGTAGATCAGGAGCAGGATGTCGTTGATCGTGACATACTCGCCGGTCTCATCGACAATGGCGATGCGATCGGCGTCGCCATCCGTCGCCAGCCCCAGATCATAGTGCTGGTCGCGGACATACGTCATCAACAGACGCAGCGCGTCGAGGTCAGGCGCAGG
>CAZYYC010000270.1:0-5766 GCA_964650935.1 uncultured Anaerolineales bacterium | reverse complement strand
CACGACGTCAACCCGCCCCCCTACAACGCCCGCACGCGCGTCCACGAGTACGGCGGCGGCGCCGTGATCGTCCACACCGGTTCCGTCATCTTCTCCAACTACGCCGATCAACGCCTCTATCGCGTGGATCCCGGCGCGGATCCTGAGCCCATCACACCCCCGGCCCCGCTGCGCTACGCGGACGGCGTCATCGACGATACCCGCGCGCGCATCATCTGCGTCCGCGAGGACCACACCGCGGCAGAGGGCGCCGCCCCCGGCGCCCATCACGAACCGGTCAACACCCTGGTTGCCGTCTCGCTCGACGACGGCGCCCAGCAGATCCTGGTCGCCGGGAACGACTTCTACGCCGCGCCCCGGCTGAGTCCCGACAACCGCCGCCTGGCGTGGCTCACCTGGCACCACCCGAATATGCCCTGGGACGGCTGCGAGCTGTGGGTCGCCGATCTCGACGCGCAGGGGGCCTGCACCGATCCACGCCGCGTCGCCGGCGGCGACGACGAGTCCATCTTCGCCCCCACCTGGTCGCCCGACGGGTTCCTGACCTTCGTCTCGGATCGCACCGGCTGGTGGAACCTCTATCGCCTGGAGGAGCCCCCCTCAGGAGAACCGAAGATCCGCTCCCTGGCCCCGATAGAGGCCGAGTTCGGGCAGCCGCAGTGGGTCTTCGGCCAATCCACCTACGCCTACCTCTCGCCCGAGCTCCTCATCTGCACCTACACGCAGGACGGTATCGACCACCTCGCCAAGCTGGAGGTGCCCACGGGCGCGCTCACCGAGATCGAGACCCCCTATACGAGCATCAGCAGCCTGGTGGTCGGCAACGGACACGTGCTCTTCCGCGGGGGCGCCCCCAAGCTGGTCGGCGCGATCGTCAGCGTCGACCTCGAGACGGGCACCCCGAAGGTCCTCAGACGTGCGGCCCGGCTCGACATCGATCCCGGCCATCTCTCGACACCGGAGCCCGTGGCCTTCCCCTCCACGGAAGGTCGCACAGCCTACGCACTCTTCTACCCACCCGCTAACCGTGACTATGTCGCGCCCGAGGATGAGAAGCCGCCGCTGCTCGTCTTCACCCACGGCGGTCCTACGGGCTCCACCTCGAGCGCCCTGAGCCTGAGCATCCAGTTCTGGACCAGCCGCGGATTTGCCGTCCTCGACGTCAACTACGGGGGCAGCACCGGCTATGGGCGCGCCTATCGCAACCTCCTGCGCGACCGCTGGGGCATCGTCGACGTCGACGACTGCACCCACGGCGCCCGCTTCCTCGTCGAACGGGGCCTCGTCGACGGCGAGCGTCTCGCGATTCGCGGGGGCAGCGCCGGCGGCTACACCACGCTCAGCGCCCTGGCCTTCCGCGACACCTTCCGCGCCGGCGCCAGCCACTACGGCGTCAGCGATTTGGAGGCCCTCGCCTGCGACACCCACAAGTTCGAGTCACACTACCTGGACCGGCTGATCGGCCCCTATCCCGAGTGCCGCGATACCTACATGGAACGCTCACCGATCCATCATCTGGAGGGACTGGACCGCCCGGTCATCTTCTTCCAGGGCATGGAGGACCAGGTGGTCCCGCCGGCCCAGGCCGAGACGATGGTGGAGGCGCTGCGCCGCAAGGGCGTGCCCGTCGCCTATCTGGCCTTTGAAGGCGAGCAGCACGGCTTCCGCCAGGCCCACAACATTAAGCGCGCGCTGGATGCCGAGCTCTACTTCTACGGTCGGATCTTCGGCTTCACCCCCGCCGACCCGATCGAGCCCGTGCCGATCGCGAACCTCGATGAGGCCACGAGTTGACCGGGGATCGTTGCCGTCTACAATACAAGCTCAGCTTCGGACTGCGGACATCGTCCGCTCCATCATGGTGTCCCCAAGAGAGGACACAAACGACAAAGACAAGGAGTTAGGAGTGAGCCAGAACACCACAGACAGCACCGCCCGACGAGCCCCCCTTGAGGATGTCATCATGTTCAGCGGATCGGCCCATCCCGCGCTGGCAGGCGCGATCGCCGGCTACCTCGGGATCGAGCTGTCCCCCACCACGATCCGCAAGTTCTCCAATGACGACTACTATATCCAGCTCGGCAGGAGCGTCAGGGGCAAGCAGGTCTTCATCGTCCAACCCCTCTGCCCTCCCTGTAGCGACAACCTTATGGAGATGCTGCTGATGCTCGATATCGCGCGCAGCGGCGCCGCCAAGGACGTCTGCGCCGTGATCCCCTACTACTCCTACGCCCGCTCGGACAAGAAGGACGCCCCGCGCATCTCCATCGCCGCGCGCCTCATCGCCGACCTGCTCGTCACCTCAGGGGCCACCCAGGTCATCACGATGACCCTGCACTCACCGCAGGTCCACGGCTTCTTCAGCGTGCCCACCGACCACCTGACCGCGCACTCCGTCTTCGTCGAGCACCTGCGCAAGAAGGACCTCGGCAACAGCGTCGTCGTCGCCCCCGACGTCGGCCACGCCAAGCGCACCGGCAAGCTCGCCCAGGCCCTGGAGCTTCCGATGGCTGCCGGCGAGAAGCAACGCCTCGACGACAATACCGTCGCCATCACCGGCATCATGGGCGACGTCAAGGGCAAGGACGTCATCATCCTCGACGACGAGATCGCCACTGCCGGTACGATCACCGAGATCGTGCGTCACATGCAGCAGAGGCACAACATCCGGCGCGTCACCGTCGCCGGCACGCACGGGCTCTTCACCGGCCCCGCCATCGAGCGTCTCAACGCCATCGACGAGATCGACGAGATCATCATCACCGACACCGTACCCCAGCACCCCAATCAGTGCCCCGAGCGCCTCAAGGTGCTCTCGGTCGCCCGCATCTTCGGCGAGGTCATCCGCTGTAACGTGCAGGGCGAGTCGGTCGGCTCGCTCTTCGAGTTCTGGCCCACCTCCGGCTGATCATAAGGAGCAGCTGATGGCAGATCCAGCGACCTCGTTGCCGCCGCAGCTTCCCGAGGAGGGCGACGACGAACGGCGAACGGGGGGAGACCCCGCGCCCGAGGAGCACGTCGGCGGCTGGCGCGCCTTTGCCGTGCTCGGCGAGTTCCTGCGCGACGACGGCTGGCACCCGCAACAGCTCGACAACCGGACCATCTTCAGGGCCTACTTCGCCGGGGAGCACGGCGACGTGCGCTGCTATGCCCAGATCCGGGTGGATCTCGAGCAGTTCCTCTTCTACGTGATCGCCCCGGTCAAGGCACCCGAGCCGATGATCCCCGCCGTCGTCGAGTACATCACGCGGGCCAATTACGGACTGCGCATCGGCGGCTTCGAACTCGACTACACCGACGGCGAGGTGCGCTACAGGAGCAGCCTCGACTTCGAGCACGAGACGCTCACACCGGGCCTGATCCGCAACGCGATCTACCCGGCGGTGCACACGATGGACTTCTACCTACCGGGCCTGCTCGCGGTGATGTACGGCAACAAGACACCCAAAGAGGCCATCACAGAGATTGAGGGCTAATTCGCCCTACTTCCGTTGTAGAGACGGGGCGGCGCCCCGTCTCCGACCCGGACGACTATCTCTTACGAAAGGATGAGGATCCACATGACCCAGTTCAGAATCGCGACCTTCAACGCCAACTCCATCCGGGTGCGCCTGGACCAGATCCTGGCGTGGATCGACCGTGAGGCCATCGACGTGCTCTGCGTGCAGGAGACCAAGGTCCAGGACAAGGACTTCCCCAAGGACCCCATCGAGGCTGCCGGCTATCACGTCGTCTTTGCCGGACAGAAGGCCCACGCCGGCGTCGCCACGATCAGCCGCGAGGCACCCACCACCGTCCAAGCGGGCTTCGCGGACGGCGCCGAGGCCCCACGCCTGCTCTACACCGAGATCGCCGGACTGCACATCCTCAACGCCTACGTCCCCCAGGGACGCGATCCCGACCACGACGAGTTCGCGCACAAGCTGGCGTGGTTCGACCGCTTCCGCGAGCACCTCGAGGCCCACTTTGCTCCGACCGATCCCGTCGTCTGGCTCGGCGACCTCAACGTCGCCCCCACCGACATCGACATCTACGATCCGGTGGGCCTGCGCGACCACGTCGACTTCCATCCCGACGCCCAAGCGGCGCTGGAGCGCGTGCGCACCTGGGGCTTCATCGACGTCTTCCGCCGGCACCATCCCGACGAGCCCAACCAATACACCTACTACGACTACCGCGCCCGCAACCCCATCGAGCGCAACGTCGGCTGGCGCATCGACCACATCTGGGCCACCGAACCCCTGGCAGCGACATCGACCGACGCCTGGATCGACGTCGAAGCCCGCCGCGCCGACCGCCCCTCCGACCACACCTTCCTCGTCGCCGCCTTCGACCTCAGCTAGCAACGTACCTTGCGAATAGGTTCATTCTGCACCTTGCGAAGGGACAGCCGCCGCACCTTGCGAACGCCTGGAACCCCGCCTACTCCACCCGCAGCAACTCCGCGACCCAGGCCACGCCCTGGAAACCCGCCCAGGCCGCCACACAGGCCTTGATCGTCTTGCCGGCCCAGGTCGCCAGCATGAAGCGCCACAGCGGATAGCCGACCAGCCCCCCCGCCATCGCCGCCAAATCGAAGAAGGGCACCGGGAAGAGCGAGAGCACGAAGATCGTCAGATCGCCGTTACGCTCCATATAGTGCTTGAGCCTGACATAGAGCTTGCTCTGATCGACCACATCCTCGACGGCGTAACCCGCCATATAGCCCGTGATCTCGCCCAGCGCATCGCCGATCCCGCCGGCGAGCCCCACCAGCCACGGGTTGAGCACCGCTCCCATCGTGAAGGTGAAGGCCAGGTGCGGGATGGGCAACAGGACCGTGGAGCTCCCGATCAGCGCCATCAGGAAGACACCGGCATAGCCCAGCGTCCGGAACCACGCCACGTTGAGGCGGTCCCGCTCCAAGAACGCCACCACCGCGACGGCGATGACGAAGACAATCATACCGATCTTGAGCCCCAGCCGCCGCGGCGGCGCCTGCGGCTCAGCGATCACGGATTCGGTCCCCGTCACGCTCTCTCCCTCCCCCCGCTCACCCAAGGTGTGCTGTCTCCCCCCGTCCATAGATATGGGGCCTATGCTAACACGAAACGCGCAGCTGTCACCACGCACGCACGCCCCCCATCCGGTGACCCCACCCCGTCAGGCTGCCCCCGGCTCAACTCAGTCCGCGCAACTCCTCCAGCATCCCCGCCGTCTCCACCAGCGCCCGGTCGGCCCACGCTGCGTTGCCCGGCGCCTCCGGCTGCATATAGCACCCCATCGCCGCGCACAACCGCTGCATCACCGCGTAGAGCAACAACCGCTTGCGCTCGGGCACCCCGCCGTACCCCCGCACGAACCCCTCCCACCACGCCGGCTGCATCTCCCCATAGGGCGGATACCGCAGCGCGGCGACATCGAACGCCGCGTCCCACCACAGGAAGTCACCCACCGATGTGAGCTTGGTCACCCGCCACCCGCCATCGTCACGGTCCAGGTAGATCGTCCAGGGGAAGGCGCTCGCGTGCACCAGCGACGGCGCATGCGCCCTCAGATAGTCCAGGTTCTCCCGCCAGAGCCGCACAGCGAGCGCGTGGGTCTCCGCCGAGATGCGCCCCTCCGCCCGCGCCTGCCTGCCGCTCCCCTCGACGATCTCGGCCTGGAACATGTGGTCCGTCGGCGCGCCCCACGGCTCGCGCGGCGTGCTGCCGTTCCACAGGCCATCCCGATCGTTGTGGACGGCGTGGATGCGTGCGTAGACGTGGCCCACCGCCTCGTAGATCG
>CAZYYC010000269.1:0-5794 GCA_964650935.1 uncultured Anaerolineales bacterium | reverse complement strand
AACGAGTTCTTCCAGCTGCCGCCGTCGGGCTTCATGGCCGACTTCGTGAGGACGGCGGATATGACCCACTCGGAGGTCGCGCTCAACCCTTACTCGGGATCGGAACGGGTGCGGCGGCTGAATGGGAAGCGCTACAACGAGGCCCAGCTGTTCAACGCCCTGGATGAGGTGAACCTCTACAACGTCCCGATCATCGTCTACTTCTCGCTCAACCTGCCGGGTGAGGATGAGGAGGCGGTGCAGGAATCGATCCGGCTGGCGCAGGGGATCTATGATATGTATCCGCACTCGAAGCTCAAGATCCTCAACTCGTGTCACACGGTAGAGCCGCTGTCGCCGATGACCCAGCGCCCCGGGCGCTACGGGGTGGAAGTGCAGTGGCACACGTTCAGGGACTGGTATGAGTACTGTCGCAACACGCAGATCCAGCTGCCGGGAGCGCGTACGGGAGAGTGGCGCGGGTTTGACGTGATCCCCCGCGGGGTGCGCTCGGTCGAGGCGATGGCCGATGCGTGGGATAAGGCAGCCGAGGGGCGGGAGGCGACGTGGTGGCCGATCCCGCCGAGCTGGTAAACGACTTCGTCAGTTGATAGTTGCCGGTTGTCAGTTTCCAGGTGGCAGACGATCGTCGCTAGCCAAAGGTCAACAGTTAACCGTCGGTCGGTTGTCCGATGTACTGATCTGTCCGGAGGAGATGGGATGAGGACGCAGTTGTCGTCGCGAACGGAGTTGGCCCCGCTGCTTTTTGCCGGCGCTCAGGCGTCGGTGCACTTCGCGCTGCGGTGCCTGGAGCCGGTGGGTGAGCATCTGCGGGCCACGTCCACGTTTGTGGATGCTGCGGGTGAGGTCATGCATTGGCACGACTTCGGCGATCTGGAGGGGCCGGGGTGGGCGGCGAACGCCATCGGCGGGGCGTTGTTGCTGGCGCGGTGGGGATGCTATACCGGTGATGCGTCACTGGTCGCTCAGGCCCGGAAGCTGGCGGACCACGTGCTGCAGGACGGCTTTGTGCAGGAGGATGGATTCATCTGGCCCTACTGGGACCTGGCCAAGGGTCGCTTTTGCCTGAACTACGCGCACAACGACGCATGGCTCTGCCCCGGGTCGCTGGCTAAGGTGGGCGTGCAGATGCTGGAGTTGGCCGGGGTGTTGGAGGCGATGGATCTTCCCTCCCCTGGGCGCTTGGAGAGAGTACAGGCTCTACGGCAAGCAGCGGAGCAGCTCGGGATGTGGCTGGAGGGCCACGTGCCGCGATTAGACAACGGTTGGGTGCCGAGGCGGATCACGCTGACCGGAGAGCCCTATCCGCTCAGCCCGGAGGGCGGGCAGGATCCCATCTTCGATCACAGCGCCGACGGCCTATTCCTGCTGTCGCTGTGGACGCGGTTGGGGCGGCATGACCTGGCTGGAGCCTTGGGAGAGGCGTTCGTGAACGCCGGCGGGTTCTGGGGAAGCATCAACCACGACACCTACGATGATCACGAGAACGTCGCCTATGCCGTAGCGTTCAGGGTGCTCCGCGAGGCTGCCGACGCGCTGGGGCGCCCCGCATGGCGCAGCTTCGCCTACGAGGTGGCACTACCGGCGATGGCGCGCTTTCGCATGGACCGTGACGAACACGGTGTCGTGACGGAAGGGCTCTTCTGGATGGAACGAAGCTGGGACACGGCGTATCTCTGGGAGAATGCCGAGGTCGCTCAGGCCCATCTGGAGGCGTGGTTGGAGCGCGGAGAGACGAGCTATCGCGATACGGCCCTCGGAACGTTGTGGGCCATCGCGCACCATCACTATGGCTCACAGGGCTTCCTCTCGGAGGGGATCGACTGGAATAACCACGTCAGCCAGCGCCACCATGAGGCCTTCGCCTACTATGGGGCCATCCGGTACACCGAGCCGCTCTTGAACAACCTGCACCTCGTCGAGGCGACGCTGACCTATCTGCAGGCCGAGGGCGTGGAGTCGCCCAAGGACACAACGCTGGAGACGAGCCTGGTGTGCCTTGCGCCACTGAATCCGGTGGTCGGTGTGGACGATGAGCGGGAGCTGCTGGGACGGACATGGTTGCGCCTCTCGTATCCGGCGATCGCGACGGATGAGGGTGTCCGTGCCGCGCTCGACTTCGCACACGGGGCCGACATCGACGGCGTGCTGCTCTTCGAAGCCTCCTATGATACGGATCCTGCCCTCTTGTCGTTGGAGGCACTGCGTGCGCGTTTCAAGCGGTTGCGGGCTGTCGTCCCGCGCTTCCGCGAGGCGGGCCTGGCGGTCCACATCAATGTGATGATCACGATGGGGCACGTCGACGCGGGCGGTGGACATCCCGACGCCTTTGAGTTGCAGTTCCTCGTCGATAGTGAGGCTGCGATGTCGCGATCCACGGCGTGCCCGTTGGATCAGCGCTTCGTGGCCTATGCGGAGCAGATCTATGCGTGGGCTGGGGCGTGCGGGGCGGATGCCGTCTGGGTCGATGACGACGTGCGGTTTCTGTGGCATGACCTCGCGAAGATGACCTGTTTCTGTCCGTTGCACCTCGCGGCGATGACGGAGCGCACCGGTCGGACGTGGACCCGGGAGGCCCTGGTGGCGGCGCTCGCCGATGCGACCGGAGAGCCCGGGCTGCGACGGACGTGGTTGGCGCTGCAAGCCGAAGCGATCGAGGGGTTGGCGGCGCGGATCGCGGCGGCTGTCCGTGGCGAAGGCGGCACGGCTGCCGGGACGCTGCAGATCGGCCTGATGAGCGTGGGGACGACCGTTCATCACGCGGAGGGACGGCGGACGGATCGCCTGTTGCGTGTGCTGGCGGGGGACGCTGGAACGCCGCTGCTGCGCCCCGGCTCCGGTTTCTGGCACGATTGGGCCCCTGCGGAGGTGCTCGTCAAGACGGAGGATGTCGCGCGTCAGGTGGCCTACCTGGGCAAGGACGTCAGGGTCGTTGCCGAGATCGAGAACCATCCCTATTCGCCCTTCCAGAAGTCGCGGCGCATGCTCGCGCTGGAGATGACGCTCAACGTCCTGGCGGGCACGCACGATCTGAGCCTGAACATCCTCAGCAGCACGATGCCTTTTGTCGGTGACGCGCGCGGCGACGCCGAGATGCTGCGCGGGCAGAAGCCCTTCCTGCGGGCACTGGCCCGAGCGCGGGCCGGCAAGCGGCGCGTGGGCGTGGGCGTCGAGGACCGTGAGGATGTGGCGGAGACGGTGCCGAACGGCGAGCGCGGCCTGATGGGCTGGGTCGTGCCCCGTCCATGGGAGGTGGCGCTGTCACGGCTGGGACTGCCGGTCGGGATGCCCTATGATGCGCCGCATCTGTTGACGGGAGCCGTCGTCTATACCGATCGCTACGCGCTGGGAAGCGCGTTCCAGGAGGGCGCGCTGCTGACGCCTGGCGCGGTCCGCGGGCTGCTGGACCAGGGATGGGGCGACCGGCTGGGAATCCGCGACGTGGTGCCCGCGCCGGTTGACGCAAACGAGCTCTTCACGCATGATGGGCTCAACGGCGAGCACGCCGGTGTGTGCCTGCCGGTGCGTCACTATGCGGCACAGCTCGGACCGCAGGCCTTTGTGCTATCCGAGGCGGTTCGCCGGCGCATACTGTCCGGCTGGGTGGGCCTGAAAGGGCACCGGACAGGCGTTGCCGTGGCCGCTCTGGAGCTGTCGAGTGGTCATCGGATCGGGTTGTTGCCCTTTGAGATAGAGACGGTGTCGCCGGCCCTGCTGCATCCGGCCCGGCGCGATCAGTGGGCCGGGCTATTGGCGTGGGTGGGCCGGAGGGCGCTGCCTCTGCGGGTCGTCGGCGGGGTCAACCTGGTGCCCCAGGTGTACGTTTCGCTGCAGGGCGCGGAGGTGCTGGTGGCCCTGATCAATCTCTCTGCGGATGCTGCGGTTGCGTGCCTCGCCGGACCGGTCTGGTCCGAGTTGGCAGAGGTGGAGCGGTTGACGCCTGAAGGCGTGTGGGTGCCGTTGCCCACAAAGCAGGAGATAGCGGTAGCGGCTTGGGATGTGACCGTGGTGCGGGGTGGTTGCAGGTGAGTGGGTTCAGCGTAAGGCACAGACTGAGCACTCGTTTGTTAAGATCGACAGCTAGCATCGAACGAAGGAGGTAGGATGGGAACACAGTTGCGGATCGGCATGATCGGCGTGGCCGGACGGGGTGGATTGTGGCGCCACTGGCATCAGCCTGAGGGACGGTCGGTGGTGGTGGGCGGTGCCGACGTGAATGAAGGGTTCCTGGCGGAGTTCGCGGCGAAGCATGGTGGGAAGCCGTTCACGACGACGACGTATGAGGAGTTGTTGGCACGTGAGGATGTGGATGCCGTCGCCGTGGCGTCGCCGGACTACTGCCACGAGGAGCATGCGATCGCCGCCCTGGAGGCAGGGAAGCACGTCTTCTGCGAGAAGCCGCTGGCGATCACGATCGAGGGATGCGACCGTATTCTAGAAGCCTGGCAGAGGTCGGGAAAGCGGCTGATGGTGGGCTTCAATATGCGGTATATGAGCATGTTCCGCACGGTCAAGGAGATCGTGGACTCGGGCGTGATCGGAGAGATCAAGGCGGTGTGGGTGCGCCATTTTGTGGGATTCGGAGGACCGTTCTATTATCATGACTGGCACGGCACCCAGGAGAATACGACCTCCCTGCTCCTGCAGAAAGGGTCGCACGACATCGACGTGGTCCATTGGATCACGGGGCGGTACACGACGCGGACCGCGGCTTTCGGGAGCCTGGACTATTTCGGTGGGGACAAGCCCAACACACTGACCTGCCCGACCTGCGCGGAGCGCGAGACCTGCATCGAGGCGGTTACGGAAGGACGGCTGGTACAGTGCGCTTTCCGTGAGGAGATAGACGTCGAGGACAACCAGGTGATGATCATGGAGTTGGAGGGAGGCATCAAGGCAGCCTACCTGCAGTGCCACTTCACGCCGGATTACCATCGCAACTACACCTTCATCGGGACGGAAGGACGGGTGGAGAACTCCGAACCCGACATGAAGGTGTGGGTCAAGACGCGGCGCAGCAACACGTGGCGCGAGCTGGCGGATCGTACCTATGACGTGAAGCCGTCGCGCGGTGGGCATGGCGGGGCGGATCCGGTGATCTGCGAGGACTTCGTGGCGATGTGCCTGGATGGTAAGGAGCCCTTGGCGACGCCCTTAGCGGGACGGATGAGCGTGGCGGCCGGGGTCTGTGCGGCGCAGTCGCTGCGCAGTGGGGGGATGCCGGTTGACGTGCCGGCGCCGCCCTCGGGTTTACTCTAGTGTGAGGAGGATGGAGATGAAACTTAGAGCGAGATTATCGGCAGGATGGGCAATGATCGTGATCGTGATGCTTGTCGTTGCGGCGTGTGGTGGGTCGTCAGCTGAGGAGGCCACGCTGTCAGGCGAGGAGCTGCTCGAGGCCCGTTGTACGGACTGTCACGGGCTGGCTCAGGTGACCAGTGCCACCAAGACCGAGGCGGAGTGGTTGTCGACGGTCGACCGCATGATCGGTCTGGGCGCGACGCTGAATGAGGCCGAAAAGGACACGCTGGTGAGCTACCTGGCGGAGATGTACGGACCGTAGTGCAGGGCTGCACGAGTTCATTCGGAAGGTGAGACCCGGCGGGTCAGGGCTGAGCGCGCTCAGGCTTACCCGCCGGGAGTTTGTTGAGGGGCTATGACGCGGTTGGTGCAGGGACTGTACACGGTGGCGTTGGCGGGTCTGGCGCTCTATGCGCTGCATGCGCTGGTGCTGATCGTGGTCTACCTACACGCGTGGCGTCGTGAGCGCGGAAGCCGTCAAGGTGGCGGTTCG
>CAZYYC010000268.1:0-5796 GCA_964650935.1 uncultured Anaerolineales bacterium | reverse complement strand
GGATCCGACCCCAACGACCGCCGCGCCCCGCCCCCCTACCCCCGCTCCCCCATCGCCTCCACATACGCCAACGACTGGTGCCTGAAATACGTGTTGTACAGCTCCGCATAGTGCCCCCCGCCCGCGAGCAGGCTCTCGTGCGTCCCCTCCTCGAGGATCCGCCCCTGGTCCATCACGATGATCCGGTCCGCCGAGCGGATCGTCGAGAGCCGATGGGCGATCACGATCGCCGTGCGGTCCGCCATAATCGCGTCGAGCCCCTCCTGGATCTGCATCTCGGTGAAAGGGTCGACGCTCGCCGTCGCCTCATCCAGGATGAAGATCGCCGGATCCTTCAGCAGCACCCGCGCCAGGGCCACCAGCTGCCGCTGACCCATCGAGAGATTGGACCCACGCTCGCCCACGTCCGTATCCAGCCCATCGGCCAGATCGGCCACCCACTCCCCCTGGCTCACCTGCATCGCCGCCGCGCAGACCTCGTCATCGGTCGCATCGGGCATCCCGTAGCGGATGTTGTCGCGCACCGTGCCCGAGAAGAGGAAGGGCTCCTGCGGCACCGTGCCGATGTGCTGCCGGTAGGCCTCGAGGTTGAGGCCGCGGACGTCGCGCCCGTCGACGAGGAGCTCGCCCCCCTGGAACTCGTAGAAGCGCGGGATCAGCCGCGCCACGCTGCTCTTCCCCGCCCCGGTGTGACCCACCAGCGCCAGCGTCTCCCCACAGCGGATATCGAGCGAGAAGTCGGGCAGCACGATCTCGTCGGACGCATACCCGAACCGCAGCCGGCGGAACTCGATGCGGCCCTCGATCGTGGCGACAGGCGCATCGCCGGTCTGCACCACGCGCGGCTCCGCATCGATCAGCGCAAAGACGCGCTCCGCCGCCGACAGCCCGTCCTGGAACTGGCTCCAGAACGACGCGATGCTCGTCATCGGCCACCAGAAGAAGCCCACCGCCTGCATGAAGAGGTACCAATCCCCCGGTGAGATGCCGGTGCGGGTCGCCAGCCCGCTGGCGTACAAGAAGCCCGCGCTCGCCAGCCCCGAGGCCATCCCCAGGATGGGAAAGATCGCGTTGAACGTCATATCGCGCCGGAGCCCCACACGGTAGGATTGCCGGTTGTTCTCCGCGAAGCGATCGTAAATCGCGCGCTCCTGGCGGAAGCCCTTGGCGACCACGATGCCGCTGATCGACTCCTGAATCTGCGCGTTGATCGTGGCGTTGATGCGCCGGGACTCACGCGTCACCTTGCGGGCCAGCCGCCGGAAGCTCAGCGCGACCAAGGCAGCCAACGGCGCGATGCCGATCAGCATCAGGGTCAGCCAGAGGTTCAGCGTCCCCAGCCAGACGGTCAGGATCATCACCAGCAACAGCTGGCTCAGCAGGTCCAGGACCAGGTTTACGACATTCGAGAAGTCCTGCGTGTCCGAGGTGACGCGGGCGACGATCCTGCCCGAGGATTGCTCGTCAAAGAACGAGAGATCGTGCCGCACCGTCGCCGCAAAGACATCCTCCCGCACCTGCAGCACCACGTCGCCGATGATCACGGCGGAATACAGCCGCCGCACGTAGTTGGCCACCCACGCCACAACGCCCAGCAGCAGGACGCCGAGGGCCGCCAGGGCGATGGTGGAGGGTGCCGGATCATCGCGTACGCGGTCGATGGTGCTCGACACGAGGATCGGCCCCGCCGTACCCGCCGCTGAGTTTAGCAGGATCAGCAACGCCACCAACGCCATCTTGAGGCGATAGGGCCGGAAATAGCCAAGGATGCGCCGCAGCAGGTCGCGGTCGCTGTAGTTACGATCGTAGCTTTCGGAGTCGAGTCCGTCCAGGATGAAACCCATAACCCTCTATTCCTATCCGGCGAATGCCCGGTTCAGATATCGTACCGCGCGAAGATGCGGCGATACACCTCGGAGCGCTCCATCAGCTCCTCGTGAGAGCCCTGATCGACCAACGTCCCGCGCCGCAGCACCAGGATGCGGTCGGCCCAGCGGATCTGGCTCAGCCGGTGGGTGATGATGAAGGTCGTTCGCTGACGGCTGATCCGCCGCATCGCCTGTTGGATGCGATCCTCCGTCGCGCTGTCGATGGCGCTCGTGCTGTCATCGAGCACCAAGATGCGTGGGTCGGTGAGAAAGGCCCGTGCGATCGCGATCCGCTGCCGCTGCCCGCCCGAGAGGGTCACGCCGCGCTCGCCCACCTCGGTCGCATAGCCTTCGGGGAAGCCCATGATGAAGTCGTGCGCCTGGGCCTCACGCGCCGCCTCCTCAATCTCGGCCTGGGTGGCGTCCGCGCACCCGAAGGCGATGTTCTCCGCCAGCGTGCGCGAGAAGAGAAAGACGTCCTGCTCGATCGTCGAGATCTGCGAGCGCAGCGATTCCAGGCTCCAGTCGCGCACGTCCACCCCATCCACCAGCACGCGCCCTTCGTCGGCGTCGAAGATGCGGTTGATCAACCGCGTCAGCGTCGACTTGCCCGAACCGGTCTGGCCCACGATAGCCACAGTCTGGCCCGGTTGAACGGAGAAACTGACGTCGCTCAGGATCGGCTTGCCGTTGTAGGCGAAGGTGACGTGATCGAAGACCACCTCTCCCCGAATGGGCCGGGCCATGCCCCCGACGTTCTCATCGAGTTCGGTCTCGGTCCTGATCAGCTCCAGGATCCGGTCGGCGCCGGCGATGCCCATCTGCACGAGGTTGAAGGTGAAGATCGAGATGAAGGTCGGGAACCGCAGCGCGCTGAACAGCCCCACGAAAGCGATCACCTCGCCCAGCGTGATGCCGCCGCGCTGCCAGAGGGACAGACCGTGGAGGAAACAAGCGGCGTAGGCCAGGCCAAAGACCAGGATCGGCCAATAGCGCGCCTCGATGACCCCCTGCTTCACGAAGGTATCACGGAACGTTCGCGCGTCGTGCGCGAACCGTCGCGACTCCTCCTGCTCCTGCGCGTTGGCCTTGACCACCTCGATGCCGGCGATGGCCTCAGCCAGCCGCGCGTTCATCTGCCCGTACTGCTCACGCTGGGCCACGCTGACCGGCTTGAGGCGCCGGTTGTAGTCGTAGACCGTGATGACCAGCAGCACCGTGAAGATCGCCGGCACCAGCAGCAGCCGCGGGTTCAGGAAGCCGATCATAATCGTGGGAATCACCAACCCCATCAATGAGTCGGTGATCAGCATAATACCCGGGCTGAACATCGCGTTCAGCATGCGCACGTCGTTGGTCGCGCGCGCCATGATGTCACCGATGCGCTGGCGTCCGTGAAACGTCTGGCTCTTGCTCAGGAGGCTGATATAGAGCTCGTCGCGTGCGTCCCGCTCGATCCGCTGGGCGATGAAAGAGACCGCGAAGTTGCGCAGCAAGCCTGTCACGCCCTGCGCCGACGCGGAGGCCAACACGCTCAAGCCCACTGCCAGCAGCGCACGGTTGGTCCAGGTGGGCTGCGTGATCAGATCAAACGCCTGACCCACGTAGACCTGAATGCCGCCGTAAGCGATGTTATTGACGATAGAGGCTGCCAGCATCACCAGCGGCAGCAGCGGATAGCGCGCCAGGTGCGATAGGATCCAGCGTACAGCCGATCTACGATCGTAGCGGTGCTCGTGCTCCAGACGAAACTCACGGTTAGCCAACGTCCCCCCTCCCTCACAGCGCCCCGCAAAGCGCAGGTCGCGCAAACCACCATTCTGCCACAGATCACGCCCAACGCAACGTCACCCTTGTAGCGCATGCCTCCGGCTTGCGCATCGGGTCAATCGAGCCCCTGCCCTGCGTTGCCTTTCCACCCACCCGTGCTACACTCAGCCCCATGGCAACCCAACTGACCCGCCGTGACATGATGAAATGGATGGTCGCCGCCTCAGCCGCCGCGGTCGCGCCGCGCTTCATCACGCGCGCCGAATCGACCCGCATCCCCATCGACCCCGAACCCCAGACGCCCGACACGTGGGAGCTGCACGCTCGGGTGATCCAGTCAGTCGCCATCTACGAGGAACCCGCCGCCGGTAGCACCCGCGTCACCACCTACACCCGCGACCAATCCTTCCCGATCCTCGGCGAGGTCCGCGCCCCCTTCTCAGCGCACAACGACCTCTGGTACGAGACCCCCGAGGGCTACGCGCACAGCGCCTGGGTCCTGCCGGTCCGCGTCTACCCCAAACAGCCGCTCATCGAGGGCCTCTCCCCCTTCGGCATGTGGGGCGAGATCGCCCAGCCCTACACCATCGGCTACACAGCGCCGAGCACCGTCGCCGGACAGGCCTACCGTTTCTACGGCGGCACCATGTTCCGCGTGCTCGAGAGCCGGCGCGACGATGACGGGGTCGGCTGGTACAAGGTCAAGGACGACTATCCTCCACGACAGACAACCAACCACCAATGGGTCCTCGCGGAGGACGTGCGCCGCGTCCCGCGCGCCGAGATGGCCCCGATCCACCCCTTCGTCGGCGGCAAACGCATCGAGGTCGACCTGACCGCCCAATCCCTGACCGCCTTCGAGGGCGACGAACCCGTCTTCACCACCCTCGTGGCATCCGGCGTCGGCGGCGTGACCGCCACCGCCCCGGGTGACTACTGCGTCCTGCTCAAGCAACCCTCGCGCCATATGAGCAACGTGCCCTACGCCGATATGCGCGAGGAGGACCGACCGGCCCCGGGCAGCATCTTCGACCTGCCCGGCGTCCCCTGGTGCGTCTTCATCGACCTCAAGGGCACCGCGATCCACGGCGCCTACTGGCACAACGACTACGGCATCCGCCGCAGCAGCGGCTGCATCAACGTCCCCATCGACGCCGCCCGCTGGATCTACCGCTGGACCCACCCCATCGGCGGCTACGAGGACGACTTCGTCCAGAGCACCTGCCGCGTCGGCACCCCCGTCATCGTCCGCTAGGCCACATCCCCAAGGCATCGCCAACGCAGCACCCGTCTCCTGTCCCGCCACGATAGCCATCAACGCTCGTCCGACGAGCCACCACCGCCGGCCCATCCCGCTCAGGGGCCTTCTGGGGGCCCTGAGCGGTTACCCCCCTCGACAGCCACCAAAGTGCACCCAACGAGCCACCACCGCCGGCCCTTCCTGCCTCGATAACCATCAAAGGTCGCCCGGCGAGGTATCGTCGTCAGACCACCGCCCAAGGCCCCCGTCCCGAGGCTGCTCGGGCTTGGCCCTTGGGCGGGAGACTCCTGCGGCCTTGAGTCGTGTGTCAAGCTCCCCTTGCATGGTACAATCAGCGTCAGAGATGCCCCACCACCCGAAAGGCACACAGGTGACCGCTATGGTCGCACCACCAACCCAGGCTAACCACGCAGCGACGTCCAAGCAGACCCGCCCCAAAGTCGGCCTCGCCCTGAGCGGCGGCGGGGTCCGCGGGCTGGTCCACCTCGGCGTCCTCCGCGTCTTCGAGGAACACCACCTGCCCGTCGACCTGCTCACCGGCACCAGCATGGGCGGCCTCATCGCCGGAGCCTACGGCGCCGGCGTTCCCCTGGAGGACATCATCGCCTTCGCCGTCGACACCAAGATCCTCGACTTCGCCTCCCCCGACCGCACCTGGCACGGTCTCTTCGACCACCGCAAGATGGCGCCGCTCCTCGCCGAGCTCCTTGGCGGCACCGACCTCACCTTCGAGGAGCTCAAGATCCCCGTCGCCGTCACCGCAGTCGACCTGGAGACAGGTGGCCTCGTCATTCTCGACCGCGGTCCGCTCATCCCCGCCCTGATGGCCACCTCGGCGCTGCCGCTCTTCTTCGCGCCGGTCCGCCACGACGACCGCTGGCTCATCGACGGCGGCGT